>JANLPP010000496.1:0-3177 GCA_031367295.1 Hyphomicrobiales bacterium
GGCCCGGCCACGGTGGCGGGGGACAGCGGCGATGCCAGCCGCGCCTGTGCAAGCGCCACAAAGGCGCCGTTGGGATAGCGCTCCAGGTAGGCGCGGTATTCGGCTTCCGAGCTTCCGAGTTCGGCCGACTTCCAGAAAGTAAGCTCGGCATCGTCGATCTCGTCCGCGGGAGTGTCCGGCCCGTCATCGAAGGGGCGCGTTGCCTGGCTGTCGTACTGGCCGAGTTCCGCTTCGTCGAAGATCACGCGAAAGACCTGAATTGTCCGGGCAATGTTCTTGACCTGATGATCGCCGAAATCCTCAAACTTCCAGTTGACCCGGTCGCGCATGTGGTCGCGCACGCCGCGGGTGACACAGATGCCGCCCGGCGGTGCCAGCGCTTCGACCCGGGCCGCGACGTTGACTCCGTCGCCGAAGATGCCGCCGTCCTTGACCATCACGTCGCCAACGTTGATGCCGATCCGGAAGTGCATCTGCCGCTCGGCCGCAAGCAGCGCATTGGCCTGCGCCAGCGCAATCTGGATCGACACAGCGCAGTTCACCGCCTCGACCACACTCGGGAATTCGGCCAGCACGCTGTCCCCGGCCGTTGATGTAATGTTGCCGGTCGTCGCCGCAATCAGGCCATCGATGATATTGCGGTGGTGGGACAGCGTCCTGAGCGTGCCCTCCTCATCAGCGTGCATCATGCGGCTGTAGCCCTCAACGTCCGCTGCCAGGATGGCCACGAGCTTGCGTTCCAGCGGTGGAGCTTCGATCGACATGGTATAAGCCTTGTATGAGTTGGATTGCGCACCGGTGTCGCGGCGCGCGTTGTGCCATTGTCAACATCGCGGCGAACTGGCAGCGGCTCAATAGAACGCGCCAGCGGGAAAATTGTTCGACACCACCGGGGTCGCGGTGCCTCGCCCAATAATAGTGATTGGCCTTCTGGATTTTTGAAAACAGAGGTCCATCAACGTTGCGGCCTCGGCCATGTCGCGGCTGTTCAGGCGCAGGGCCGCACACATCCGCGCCGTGTCCGGCTTTGGCCGGGTCGCGTGAAATGCGTGCGCAGCCTGCGGCATAACCGCAGATTTGCTATCGCTAACGACGATGCGGCCCGGCCCACATCCGGCGCTGCGCGCCACCGTCGCCCGCGTGCGGGAGAAGGGGACTTGCCCCTACGCCACTTTCCCCCCCAGCTCATCTTCGATATGCACGCGGATAATCTCGTCAAAACTTGCCTCTGCCTTGAAACCCAGCGCCGTGGCGCGGGCGGGGTCGAAATTGCGGGGCCAGCCTGAGACTATTTTCATGATGGCGGGGTCGGGCAGGTGTTTTATCCGGGCCACGGCTTTTTCGCCCGCGACGCGGCGCAGGGCCTCGATCTGTTCGGCGACAGTCACGCAGATGCCCGGCATGGTGAGGGCGCGGCGCGTGCCGACCGCCGCTCCGTCAATGGTGGCTGCATGCAGCAGAAAGCCCATCGCGGCGCGCGGCGAGGCGTGCCAGTGGCGCACGTCGTCCTTGACCGGCAGCACCGCCTCATGCCCGGCCAGCGGCTCGCGGATGATATTGGAAAAGAAGCCGGAGGCCGCAAGGTTGGGCTTGCCGGGGCGCACGCAGATGGTCGGAAGGCGGATGGCGATGCCGTCGAGAAATCCCTTGCGCGTATAGTCGCACAGCAGCAGCTCGCCGATGGCCTTCTGCGTGCCATAGGAGGTCAGCGGGGTGGTGAAGAACTCATCTGTGATTTTTTCGTGGAAGGGCGCGCCGAAGACGGCGATGGACGAGGTGAAGACGACGCGCGGGTGATAGGGGCCGTTTTTCAGCCCCTCCTGGCGTATCGCCTCGAACAGGAAACGCGAACCATCGAGGTTGATGGCATAGCCCTTGTCGAAATTCTGTTCCGCCTCGCCCGAGACAATCGCAGCAAGATGGAAGATGACATCGGGCCGCCCGGCAACCAGCCTCGGCGCGGTTTTGGCGCTGGCCACATCGGCCGCGCCGAGCGTGACCTTGAACAGCGCGCCCGCAGGTTTTGCCGGCTTGACCACATCCACCATGTCAAGCTGGCTGATCGGTTTACCGCCCAGCGTGCCGTCGCTGGCAAAACGTTCGGCGAGTTTGCGCCCGATCATGCCGGCCGCGCCAATGATGAGAATATGCATGTGGGTGTCTCCTGAAATTCTTTGCGGACTGAATAGCCCGGAGTGTTTGCCAGTGTCATCCCGGGTCGCGCAGTGAACCCGGGAACCAGTGTCGCCTGCAACATTCCTGGCTGCGGCACTGGGTTCCGGGTCCGCTGCGCGGCGGAATGACAGCGGCGGAGGTTGCGCGCTAAAGCGAAAAGCCGCCGTCTATGACATGGATCGTGCCGGTGGTGTAGGCCGATTCATCGCTGGCCAGATAGACCGCCAGCATGGCGATTTCCTCAGCCTTGCCCAGCCGCCCGATAGCCTGCCTGTCAATGAAGGCCTGGCGCACGGCGGCGACGCTCTGGCCGGTCTGGCCAGCGAGCGTCTCGATGCGCAAGTCCAGCGACGGCGACTCGATTGTGCCCGGACAAATGGCGTTGCAGCGGATGCCGCGCTTGATGAAATCGGCCGCCACCGCTTTTGACAGGCCGATGACGGCGGCCTTGGACGCGCCGTAGGCATAGCGGTTGGGAATGCCGCGCACCGAGGACGCGCCAGAGGCGATGTTGATGATCGAGCCTTTGCCCCTGGCCAGCATGCCAGGGAGAAACGCCTTGATGGTGCGGTGCATCGACTTGACGTTGAGGTCGAAGGAAAAATCCCAGTCGGCGTCGGAGCAGTCAAGCACCGAGCCGTGATGCACATAGCCCGCGCAGTTGAACAGCACGTCAACCGGGCCGATGTCCTTGACCAGCGCATTGATGGCGTCGGTGGAGCGCACATCGAGTCCGCGCAGGTCTGCGCCTTTGAGGCCTTGCAGTCTGGCAGCGTCAACGTCGGTGGCGATGACATGCGCCCCCTCGGCAATGAAGGCTTCCGCTGTGGCGCGGCCAATGCCGGCGGCGGCGGCGGTGAGCAGCGCGGTTTTGCCGGATAGTCGTTTGGTCACGTGTGTCTCTCCTGATTGTCCGTTGCCGTGTCGTGTCTGGCGCAAGGCCCGGGTGTGTGTGTTCAGGCTTTGCCGCCGCCAAAAAGTCCGTTCACCTCGGCGAAAGGC
>JANLPP010000503.1:0-2126 GCA_031367295.1 Hyphomicrobiales bacterium
TTACCGCCCGCCGCGCGCCACGCGCTCAATTTCGGTGCGCACCAGCTTTTCCACGATCACCGGCAGATTGTCATCAAGCCAGGATTTCAGCATCGGCCGCAGCATGCCGCGGATACTCTCCTCAACCATGGCGGCATTCTGCGCCATGATGGTCGCCGCCAAAGTTTCAAAGCTCGCATGCACCGCGACACTGGTGTCGGTTGAAACCAGCGGCGCAGCCTCATCGGCAAATTGCAGGTCCGATGCCTGCGCATACATAGCGTCATCAGGCTCCGGCGCAGCAAGGACAGTCGCAGCGGCGGCAACCTGCCAGTCAGGCGCGGCTGGCGCGGCCGCAAGCACCTCGGCTGGCGACACCAGTGTCAAAACCGGAGCAAGCGGAGGCAGCGCAGGCGCCGCAGGCGGCGGATCGGCAACGAGGCGCGGCGAGGGACGCGGCGCGAGCGGCAGGGCGTCATCATCGGCGATGATGCGGCGGATCGACGCCAGAATCTCTTCCATCGAAGGCTCAGCGGCGCGTTGCTGGGCTGTGGTTGCGGCGTCTGCCGCCGCGCGATCAATAGCGTTTACTGCGTTCATGGCCTCACCCGCTCAAATATCAACACATTATGGCCGGTTCAACTGGACCGGCAGGGTCCGCACACCGCAAGTCCCGTTGGTATGCTTGCCGCCAAACACACCGCCGGAGCGCACCTGCGGACCACCCGGCATCGAACTCCGGTATAGGCCGCAGCGCGCCGCTGGCGCAAGCCGCATGCCACAAGCGCTTGTGGACAGAACGGCCGCAAAGGCCCCGCCTATTGTCCGTCCGGCGTGCGCAAGCCAAACCATTTGTCCTTGACCTGGTTGAGATGCACGGTGGGATCGTAACGCTCGACATTGATGCTGAGCGCGGCGACTGACAGCCGTCCCGTCGCCGCCTGCAGGGCGTAGGACCCGACAACCTGGTCGCGCTGGGCAGTGACCAGCGCCACCCGGGAATTGAGCAAGACCTGCTGCGCATTCAGCACGTCGAGGGTGGTGCGCTGCCCGACCTTGGCTTCCTCGCGCACGCCGCCGAGGGCAATTTCTGCGGCGGCGACTTGCGCCTGCGCTGATTTTATCACCTGCTTCGAGGCCTGAAAGACGCCCCAGGCCGACACCACGGCGGCCCGCACCCTGTCGCGCTGGAGGTCCACCTGCAGGCGCTGCTGGCTCAGGGTTTCCTTGGCCTGGCGGGCGCGGGCATAGACCTCCCCGCCTTCATACAGTGGCACAGACAGCTGGCCAACAACCGATGCGGACAGGGATTGCGCGCCGGTCACCCCGTTCAGATCGTAACGCTTGTTCAGGGACCCGGTAATGCCAAGGGTCGGATAAAGCTCGCCTTCTATCACTTTGACATTAAGCTGCGCCGCGTCGACACCGTGCAGCAATGCCTGAATCGCCGGATGTTCGGCCTGGCTGATGCTGACTGCGCGCTCCAGCGTCGCTGGCAGGCCGCGCTCAAACGGGCGCACCGGCTCAAGCCGCTTTGGCTCGGTGCCGACAACCTGGCGGTAATTGGCCATGCTGGTTTGCAGGTTCGCCTGCGCCACAATGGCATCGCCCTGCGCCTGCGCCAGCTGGGCCTCGGCCTGCGCCACATCGGTGCGCGTCACATCGCCAACCTCAAAGCGGTCGCGGGTCTGGCGCACCTGCTCCTGCAACACCTCGACATTGTTGCGGCGCAACGACAGCAAGGCGGTATCGCGCAACACATTCATGTAGAAGGTGACGGTGTCCTGCAAAACGCCCTGCTCGGTGTTGCGCAGCTGCTCGCGCGCGCCAAAAGTCGCCGACTCGGCAGAGCGCACGCCATTCTCGACCCGGTTGCCGCTCCACAGGTTTTGGGTGACCGAGAGGCCAAAGCCGCGCGGCACGCCGAAATTCGAATTTGTGCCCTGCCCGGGCGTGCGCGTTTCAGATGCCAGCAAGCCGATGTCGCCGGTGACGCTCACTCTTGGACGATAGCCCGACTTCTGCCGCGGGATATTTTCATCGGTGACGCGCACGGCGGCGCGTTGCTGCCCCAGATCCGGGTTGCTGCGATAAGCCTTGGCGATGGCGCCAGCCAGAGTTTCGGCCACAGCGCCGCCCTGCGCCGC
>JANLPP010000007.1:0-10529 GCA_031367295.1 Hyphomicrobiales bacterium
GTCCGGGTCTGACTGACTCAAACATGGTTTGCCTTGCCTCCGCATGCCACGACACATAGTATTTGTGGTATCCAGGCTGTTCCGGCAAAGCAAAATTCGACCAGGCCACCCCATGTACACCCAGGCCCTCAACACCCCCGACACCGCGCGTCCCCATGCGCCCGAGGACGCGGCGAAACTGGCACGCTTCCAGTCCCGCGTTGAGTCGGAAGAAAAAATCGAGGCCAATGATTTTATGCCGGAGGCCTACCGGCGCACGCTGGTCCGGCAGATCTCGCAGCATGCGCATTCCGAGATTGTCGGCATGCTGCCCGAAGGCAACTGGATCACCCGCGCCCCCTCGCTGCGGCGCAAGGCGGCGCTGCTGGCCAAGGTGCAGGACGAGGCGGGGCACGGCCTGTATCTCTACAGCGCCGCCGAGACGCTGGGCGTGTCGCGCGAGGAACTGGTTGACCAGCTCTTGACCGGCAAGGCCAAGTATTCGTCCATCTTCAACTACCCGGCTCTCACCTGGGCCGACATGGGCGCCATCGGCTGGCTGGTCGATGGCGCGGCGATCATGAACCAGATACCGCTGTGCCGCTGTTCCTACGGCCCCTATGCGCGCGCCATGATCCGCATCTGCAAGGAGGAGAGTTTTCACCAGCGCCAGGGCTATGAAATCATGCTGACCCTGTCGCGCGGCACGCCGGAGCAGAAGGCCATGGCGCAGGACGCGCTGAACCGCTGGTGGCAGCCCTGCCTGATGATGTTCGGCCCGCCGGATGGTGAAAGCCAGCATTCGGACCTGTCCACACAATGGAAGATCAAGCGCTTCTCCAACGACGCGCTGCGCCAGAAATTTGTCGATGCCACCGTGCCGCAGGGGCTGTATCTTGGGCTGGAGTTTCCGGACCCGGCACTCAAGTTCAACGACGCCAGCGGGCACTGGGATTACGGCGCTATCGACTGGGCAGAATTCAAAAACGTCGTCGCCGGCAACGGCCCCTGCAACCGCCAGCGTCTGCAAGACCGGCGCGACGCGCATGCCGACGGTGCATGGGTGCGTGCGGCGGCGCTGGCCTATGCGGACAAACAGCTTGCGCGTGCCGATGCCCGCGCGGCGCGATGAGCGGAGCAGCCATGACCGAACCGAATTTTCCGCTGTGGGAAGTCTTCATCCGCTCGCGCAACGGCCTCGCGCACAAGCACGCCGGTTCCCTGCACGCCGCTGACGCGGCAATGGCTCTGCAGGCGGCGCGCGATGTCTACACAAGGCGCGGCGAGGGCCTGTCGGTGTGGGTGGTGCCGTCCAATGCCATTACCGCGTCCGATCCAGCGGACAAGGACGTGATGTTTGAGCCTGCGCTGACAAAAATCTACCGGCATCCGACGTTTTATGAGGTGCCCGATGAGGTCGGGCATATGTGAGGCCTATTGAATCGCCCGGCAATCCGCGTATCAAAGCCCATGCCCACCACCTCGGTCACTTTCACCCAAACACCGCTGCTGGCTTTTACGCTGGCGCGCGCGGATGACGCGCTGGTGCTCGGGCACCGGCTGTCGCAGTGGTGCGGCCATGCGCCGATGCTGGAGGAGGATATTGCGCTGGCCAATATAGCGCTTGACCACATCGGCCAGGCGCGGTCGCTGTATGGCTATGCGGCGCAGCTGGCGGGCGCAGGCCTCACCGAGGACGATTTTGCCTATCTGCGTGACGCTGGCCAGTACCGCAACTGCCTGCTGGTGGAACAGCCTAACGGCGATTTCGCCATGACAATCGCACGGCAGTTTCTGTTCACCGCTTTCGTTGATCCCTGCTGGCAGGCGCTGACGCGCTCCAGCGATGCGACGCTCGCCGCCATCGCCGCCAAGGCGCAGAAGGAAAGCGCCTACCATCTGCGCCATTGCGCCGAGTGGCTGATCCGGCTGGGCGATGGCACGGACGAAAGCCATGCGCGGGCGCAGGGCGCGCTTGATGCGCTGTGGATGTTCACCGGCGAGCTGTTTGAAACCGACGCCGCCACGCAGGCCTGCAACGATGCGGGCGTGGCAGGCGATCCCGCCAGCCTGCGGCCCTTGTGGAACGCCTGCGTCAGCGGCGTGCTGGCGCAAGCCACGCTGCGCCGCCCCGCTGATGCCTGGATGCAGGGCGGCGGGCGCGCCGGCCGCCATTCCGAGCATCTGGGCCTGATGCTGGCCGAGCTGCAATACATGCAGCGCAGTTTTCCGGGCGCGCAATGGTGAGCCTTGCGCCAGACAGGCTCGCCCGCGCCCGCGCTGCGGCAGCCAGCGTCTGCGACCCGGAGCTTCCTGTGCTGACGATCGAGGACCTGGGCGTCCTGCGCGAGGTGCGCGCGGATGCCGGGGGGCGCATTGAAGTCATCATCACACCAACCTATTCCGGCTGCCCGGCGATGCATGTGATCGCGCTGGATGTCGAGACCGCGCTGCTTGACGCCGGCTTCAGCAATGCCCGCATCACGACCGTGCTGTCGCCAGCCTGGACGACAGACTGGATGAGCGCGGAAGGGCGGCGCAAGCTCGCTGCCTTCGGGATAGCGCCGCCGGCTGCCGCGGCAGGGCGGCGGGCGCTGTTTGGCCTTGACGCCGTCGCCTGTCCGCGCTGCGGCTCGGCGCGCACTGAGCAGGTTTCCGCTTTTGGCTCGACCGCCTGCAAGGCGCAATGGCGGTGCCTCGCCTGCCGCGAGCCTTTCGATTATTTCAAATGCATCTGAGGCGGCTGTGAGATTCCATCGCCTCGCCATCGCCAGCATCCGCCGCGAAACACTGGACGCGGTCTCGATTGCCTTTGCCGTGCCTGCGGCCCTGCGCGAGACCTTCGCCTTCACCTGCGGGCAATATCTGACGCTGCGGGCCAGCGTGGACGGGCAGGAGCAGCGGCGCTCCTATTCCATCTCATCCGGCATGGACGATGGCGAGCTGCGTGTCGCGGTCAAGCGCGTCGAAGGCGGGCGGTTTTCGGCGTTTGCCAACACACGGCTGGTTGCCGGCGGCACAATCGATGTCATGGCCCCGGCGGGCAGGTTCGGCATCACGCCGCAGCCCGGCGCGGCGCGGCGCTTTGTCGCCTTTGCCGCAGGGTCAGGCATAACGCCGGTTATTTCCATTATCCGCAGCGTGCTGGCGCGCGAATCTGCCAGCCAGTTTTTCCTGTTCTATGGCAACCGCTCCTCCACGAGCATCATCTTCAAGGACGCGCTGGAGGACCTGAAAGACAGCGCCCCTGGTCGCCTGTCCGTGCATCACATCCTGTCGCGTGAGGCGCAGGACATCGGCCTGATGAACGGGCGGCTGGATGGTGCCAGGGCGGCAGCCCTGATGCGGATCGCCGGGCCACCCGAAGCGGTTGATCACGTGTTCCTGTGCGGGCCGCTGGCCATGACGGCGGCCATCGGCCCGGCGCTGGAGCGGCTGGGCATTGCGCCCGGGCGCATTCACACGGAAGTCTTCACGCCGGCAGCGGGGGGGCTGGCGATCCGGCCTGCTGCCGTTTGCGTCCCGGATGCGTCTGCGGGGGGTACAAAACTGGCCCTGCGCATCGACGGGGTGACGCATGCCATCGCCATGCGCCCGGATGAGACGGTGCTGGAGGCGGCCGAGCGCTATGGTCTCGACATGCCCTGGTCGTGCAGGGCCGGCATGTGCTGCACCTGCCGGGCGCGGCTGGTTGCGGGCGCGGCAACGATGGACCAGAATTTTTCGCTGGAGTCCTGGGAGCTGAAGGCCGGATTTGTGCTGACCTGCCAGCTGCGCCCGGCCTCGCCAGGCCTCACTATTGATTTTGACGCGATGTGAGCGCGCTCAGGCCAGTGCCTTTTTGGCGGCACCCCGCATAGCAAAACGCCAAAGCTGGCCTCCCGAAAGAGGCCGCTTTGGCGCGGGCAGGGGGGTGATTGCCAGCGGGCTTGCAGCCCGCCAGCAAGCACAATCAGGGCACGAGCTTGAGATTGTCGGCAGACATCTTGCCGCTCTTGCGGTCGGACAAGAGTTCGAAGCTGACCTTCTGGCCTTCGCGCAGATCGCCAATACCGGAGCGCTCGACAGCGCTGATATGGACGAAGGCATCTTTGCCACCGTCATCGGGGGCAATGAATCCAAAGCCCTTTTCGAAATTAAACCACTTCACGGTTCCAATAGTCATGGGAACCCCTTTCGTAAACATAGGTAGTGCTTGCCCGCGCGGACGCGGACTGTCGAAATCGCGCTTTCAGGTAGGATAGTCACAGGCCTGGTGGACATTCATCCGCCAGCTGCCAAAGTATCAGGCCGTCTATCGACAGCGCTCATGTAGTCGCATGGCGGGTAAAGCGCAAGACGCGGCGCGGGATTTTTAAGCCACGGACATTTCGGGCCACGGCAGCGGCTTTATCAGCATAAATGCGGTGGCTGCTGACGGCAGCGCCCGCCCCCGTCTCTATTCCCCCGGCGCTTTCACCTCAATCGCCAGTGCATGCACGCCGCCCTTCAGCTCGTCCGCCAGCGCGGCGTTGATGGCGCGGTGACGCTGCACCCGGCTCATTCCGGCAAAGCTGGCCGCCACAATCTTCACGGAAAAATGCGTTTGCCCGGTCTCGCGCCAGCCGCCATGCCCGGCATGCTGGTGCGAGTCATCCGACACGTCCAGAAACACGGGCGCAAAGGCACGCTCCAGCGTCTGCATCATGCGTTCCTTAACATTCATTTTGCATAGTCCCGCTGGCGCGCCGCCGCCCGCAGGTGGCGGCAAAAGCACAATGTTTCAATCTTCCTGCAATGCGGCAAAATCACTGCTTGCCGCCAGGCCTTGCCGCCCTCTATGGTTCCGCCCCTCATGAACACAAACTCCAGCATCTTCGACAAGATTCGTATCAGCAAGCGCAAGGCCGCCGTGGTGGTTGCGCCCGAGCAGACGCCCTGCGCCCATGCGGGCTGCCTCAAGCCCGGCCTGCACCGCGCCCCGATGGGGCGCGACCGCGAGGGCCAGTTCTTCAGTTTCTGCATTGATCATGTGCGCGAATATAACGCCACCTACAATTTTTTTAACGGCATGAGCGACGAGGCCGTGGCGGAATTCCAGAAGGGTGCGCTCACCGGCCACCGCCCCACCTGGTCAATGGGCATGAACAAGAGCGCCGGACCGGCGCGCGAGGACGGGGTGGAGCCGGCCGGCACATTCCAGGATTTTGGCGGGCAGTCGACGCGCCGCAGCCGCTCGCGCAATGTGCCGCGCCCGCCCCGCCACGCGGCGGCGACGCTGGCCGCGCTCGACCGGCTGGGCCTTGACGAGACGGCTGACGCGCCCACTGTCAAGGCGCGCTACAAGGATCTGGTCAAGCGCCTGCATCCCGACGCCAATGGCGGCGACCGCTCGTCGGAAGACCGGTTGCGCGAAATCATCCGGGCCTATAATTATCTGCGCTCGGTTAAACTCGGCTGACGGTTGGCTTTTGCCGCGCGCTGGCCCATAATTCGCGTTTGAATGCCCATTCGGGCCGCATGGACCACCTGCCGCATTGCGATGCGGGCGGGGCCGGAGGATTGATGCAAAGCGCACCCAGCAAGACTGTCACCGAGCTTTATGGCAACCTGCCCGACACAAAAGTGTCGGTGCGCAAGCTGTTCGGCATTGATTCGAACATGGAAGTTCCCGCCTATCTCGCGCCCAGCGAGCATGTGCCGGACTTTGACCCCGATTATCTGTTTGACCGTGACACCACCCTGGCGATTCTGGCGGGCTTTGCGCGCAACCGCCGCGTCATGATCACCGGCTATCACGGCACGGGCAAATCGACGCATGTCGAACAGATTGCGGCGCGGCTGAACTGGCCGCTGGTGCGCATCAACCTCGACAGCCACGTCTCGCGCATCGATCTTGTCGGCAAGGACGCGATTGTGCTGAAAGACGGCAAGCAGGTCACCGAATTCCGCGACGGCATGCTGCCCTGGGCTTTGCAGAACAACATCGCGCTGTGCTTTGACGAATATGACGCGGGGCGCCCCGATGTGATGTTTGTCATCCAGCGCGTGCTCGAAATTTCCGGCAAATTGACCCTGCTCGACCAGAAGCGCGTCATCCGCCCGCATCCGGCGTTCCGGCTGTTTGCCACCGCCAACACGGTTGGCCTTGGCGACACCTCGGGCCTCTATCACGGCACCCAGCAGATCAACCAGGGCCAGATGGACCGCTGGTCGATTGTGGCGACGCTGAACTATCTGCCGCATGACAAGGAAGTTGACATCGTCATCGCCAAGGCCCCGCATTACAAGGGTTCCAAGGAGGGCCGCGACATCGTCAACAAGATGGTGCGCGTCGCCGATCTGACCCGCAACGCCTTCATGGCCGGCGATCTGTCCACCGTCATGAGCCCCCGCACGGTCATCACCTGGGCCGAGAACGCCGATATTTTCAAGGACATCGGCTTCGCCTTCCGGCTGACGTTCCTGAACAAGTGCGACGAGCTGGAGCGCTCGCTGGTGGCAGAGTTTTACCAGCGCTGCTTTGGCCAGGAACTGCCGGAGAGCGCGGTGAATGTGGTGCTGAGCTGAGGGGGGCTCCTTTAAGCTGAAATGATGTTGCCCCATGGTATCAGGATTACGCTGACGTCCCCGGAGTGCACGGTCCTCCGGAAAGCCTGGTCAATCGGGCCCGCCCCAGTCTTCAAGGGTGTGGTGGCAGCGTTCGGCGCGTTCAATCGTCTGGATCAGCGACGCCAGGACGCGCGCCGCATTGGCCTGCCCTGCCGGTGTTCTGGCATGGCTGTCAGAGGCCAGGGCACGCAATTGCCGCCGGGCGGCGGCGATAATATCAAAACAAATGTCTTCGAGTGAAGACAGGCCGATTTCAGGCTCCCACTCCTCCGCCGGGTCGCCCGGTTCAGCCAGTGGCGCAGCGGCGGGCGCAGTCTGCGTTGCCGTGAGGCTGCTGCGCCGCGGCCAGTCCATCTCCGCCACCCAGCGCAGCAGCGTCGAAACCGGAACCGCAAATGCCGCCGCCACCTGCGTCAGCGGCAGGCTCTGGTCATGATACAGCCCGAGCATCCGCCCCATCTCGGTGTCTGTAAACATACGCCGGGTGCGGGGGCGGCGGGTGATGAGGTTTTCAGTGTCGCAGATGGCGGGCATGGGCAGGTCCGGGTGGGGGAAGTCCGGACATATAGCATATTATAGGAAAATATTCAAGGATGAGCTTGCTGCCGTGACTGTCAGCCGCCGAACGAGGAGTGCTTGCAATTCGGTCGGCGCAGCCAGCGGACTGCGAGACCGGAAGGATTTGCAACACTGAAACAGGCTTGCGAAAGTTCTATATATGTTCTAATCAGTTTTGCTGCAACAATATCCTTCGTGGCGCAATAGTGCTGCCAGGCGCACCGCCATGATTCCACTGCTGTTGCACCCCTGCTACGGAAACCTTGCATGTATGTTCAATCCGCAGCGCAAGACCTGGCAAGCCTGCCCGGCAGGTTCGCGACGATTCTCGCTGATCCGCCCTGGCAGTTTCAAAACAAGACGGGCAAAGTAGCGCCCGAGCACAAGCGGCTGAACCGCTACGGCACCATGGACCTTGACGCGATCAAGGCCTTGCCGGTGAGCGCGCGCGCAAGACACCGCGCATCTCTATCTGTGGTGCCCAACGCCATGCTGCCCGAGGGCCTCGCCGTCATGCTGGCCTGGGGCTTTCACTACAAATCGAACATCATCTGGCACAAGGTGCGCAAGGACGGCGGCTCGGACGGGCGCGGCGTCGGGTTTTATTTCCGAAATGTGACCGAGGTCATTCTGTTCGGCGTGCGCGGCAAAAACGCCCGCACGCTCGCGCCGGGGCGCAGACAGGTCAATCATTTCTCGACGCGCAAGCGCGAGCACTCCCGCAAGCCCGACGAGCAATATGATATTATCGAGGCCTGCTCGCCGGGGCCATATCTTGAGTTGTTCGCGCGCGGCGCAAGGCCGAAATGGACCGTTTGGGGCAATCAGGCGGATGAGGCCTATGTGCCTACATGGGTTACATATGCGCATAATTCCGCGAACGAAAGACGGGTGGCGGTCGCTGCCGAATAAGGCCCGCTGAGTAACCCTGACTGGAATTTCAATGCATGTTTTCATCGGTAGTCTACAATGGCTCTCCTATCGAGTTCTGCGGCGGGAACTAACTTGTAGTGTTTCTCGTCCAGAACCACCACTAAATCGTTCTGTATAGTCAATTCGAACATTGCGACGCGTTCGTCACCCATGAACTGCGCTGAGATGGCCCGACACTTCATTCCGGAAAATTTCTGCTGAACCCATAAAATGTCCTGCTTCGTTTGGACAACTGAGATTTGATCCGTGCCGCCCTTTGCCTGAACAGGAATAGCGTAATGGCAACCGTGTCGGTCAATTCCAACGTAAAGCTCGTCAATTTCGATCTGCCCAATTCCCTTCACTGTCGTTCGCAAATGATTCTGGAGACTGAAAGTTGTCAGACCAAGGAATGTGTCGATGAGCCGGTTGTAGCGCACTATCGCTAACAACGCCTGCTCGTCATCGAGCGCGTAGGCCCGAATTAGCTCCGGCGTCGCATCTGGAATTCGAATCGTTGCAAGCGATGTGTTTGGAATAATCCGGTTTAGCCTCACCAGACTGAAGCGATACTTCGAGCGCCCGGCACCTTCGATAATCCATTCCATCCCCGCCAATGCAGTTGTGAGGATGGAATCCGGCATGGGAGTTCGATACCGCAAAGCGTAAACGACATCGCCAAGATTCTTCGGCAATTCAATTTTCAGCCTTATTGCCGCTGCTTCCAAGTCTTCGCGCGCCCATTCAATGTCCGTTGCGCCAATTTGGTAGCGGTCAAAAAATATTCTTTCGATCAATTGCTTGTAGCGATTGGTTTCGTTGCCGGATGTTGCTTTAACCACTCGTCTCCTCCTGAGCCTCAAGGCGCGCCGCTTCCGTTTCCATCTGTGAGCGTTTGCGTGCTCCGCTCGTGCGGTCACGGCGCGTGCATGGTTTCTCCACTTCAAAAAGCGCGGACGCCTCAGTCATGGCAATGCTCAACAAGGCCGGATCGCCGAGTTTCATTTCAAGAGTAGATGCGTGCGGATGTCTTCCAAGCGCCTTCAGAACTTGGGCGGCGACAACGCGTGCAAGCGGAGGCGGAACAGAATTGCCTATCTGCCGCGCGCCGTGCCACTTGGTTGTGTGGAAACGGAACCAGTCTGGAAATCCATGCAAGCGCGCCATTTCGCGAACAGTTACGCAACGTGGATATTTGTAGTGGATTGGTCTGGGACTCGTGAAGGCTCCACGCGCCCCGTCTGTGCCGGCCCGCAAAGTATTTGACAGGCCGTCCGCGCTGAGTTTGAAAAATCGGCTGATTGGCTCGACGCTACCGGGTGATGTTACCGCAAAGCGGTTGCGCGAAATTTCAGTATGCTCAGTGCGCGCGCTTGAAGTCAGGAGCCGTGGATTCCAGTTTCGCATGTGCCCAAAATGCCAGGCTCCGTTTGATATGCAGCGCAACTCTTCCACGTAAACGCTGGGTCTGCCAAACACAGCCTTCACTTCATCTTGCTTATTCAGTGTTTCAAAACAATCCGCGTCTGGCAGGTCTCCCAAAGCTTCTTCACAATTGGGGCCAATGTCGAACCCATTTGCGCTGTGGCTTTCGTCAAAGGGCACTGATTGCCGCGAAGGATATTCGGGAATTTCCTGTCCATTCTTGGCTCCGAGCAAAATGAGTCGTTCCCGGTATTGTGGCACTCCATAGTCAGCTGCGTCGAGCACGCGCCAGTCAGCGCGGACGTTGTATCCAGCCCTACTGAAGCTATCGATGATTTCATTTAGAAATGTGCGGTGCTTGCCTTGAGTCAAACCTTTGACGTTTTCAAAAACGAAAGTTCGCGCATTCAGCTCCGCTGCTATTCGCACAAAGTCCTGAACGAGGTGATTTCTCGGGTCGTCCAATGAACGTTGCCCTATGAGCGAGAAACCCTGGCAGGGCGGACCGCCAAAGACCACGTCAACTGGCGTTTTGCCTATACCCGCAGCGAGGCGGATCTCATTCCCGGACAGGTTTCTGACCGATCTCGGAATAACCGTGCAGCTAGGAAAATTGAACTTATGAATTGCGCAATGAATTGGATCGACTTCAACCGCTGCGCAGACATCAAAGCCAGCTTGCTCAAAGCCGAGACTCATGCCGCCTGCTCCGGCGAAAAGATCAATTCCAATTGGCCTGGTCATTGCTTCCCTTGAACAGTTCCGGCGGTCCAATAAGATTCGTTGGAGATCGGTGAAATAACTTCGACTCTTTCGGTTCGGATTGGTGACCTGTCAAGCCGCTGTCCACCCCTCACTTGCTCTTCCCGCGCCACGCCCGCGTGCCGCCCTTGCCCGCTTCGCTTCGCCCGGCAGGCTTCGCGCCCACGGGCCGGGCCTCGCCGCCGCCCCAGTTGTGCGGGCCCATGTCGGCGTCTGTCGGTTTTCGCGCACGGGTCTCGGGCATGTTGGCAGCGCTCCCGTATTTGCGCGCCCCCCTGTAGCCGCCGGTCCGGTCGTCGATG
>JANLPP010000074.1:0-5933 GCA_031367295.1 Hyphomicrobiales bacterium
ATTGACGCTCGCGGGGAACGAGGGGTTTGTGGGGCTGGTCGCCGGGCTTGGTGTCGGGCTGCTGGAATACGCAGTGGCGACGCGGGTGATGAAGCGCCGCCTCGGCGAGGCGGATGAAGAGGCGGCAGAGGGCGGGCCGGAGATGGCGCGGCGGCTGTGGCGGGTGATGAACGGGGTGATCGCGGTGTTCAGCTTTGGGGTGCTGCCGCTGGTAGGGTTTTTGGTTGGGCGGATGCTGGGGTGAAGTGCGGGCGCCAACCCTCTCCCTGTGGGAGAGGGTCGACGCGAAGCGGCGGGTGAGGGGTTACAATCTTCAAGGTGAGCGCCGGCTGCGACCCGCGCAAACCTCCCAAGATTGCAACCCCTCACCCCGGCCTGCGGCCGACCCTCTCCCTCTGGGAGAGGGTTGCGCCAAAGATGGAGATTGGTTTTGAATCCGGAGCAAGCACAATGAAACTCGACCAGGCCGCCCGCTCGCTGTTCCTGAGCGAATTCGTCTCGGCGTTTTTCCTGTCGATGCGCTATTTTTTCAAGCCCAAGGCGACGCTGAATTATCCGCATGAAAAGGGCGAGCTGTCGCCGCGCTTTCGCGGCGAGCATGCGCTGCGCCGCTACCCCAATGGCGAGGAGCGCTGCATCGCCTGCAAGCTGTGCGAGGCGATTTGTCCCGCCCAGGCCATCACCATCGAGGCGGGGCCGCGCCGCAATGACGGCACGCGGCGCACGACGCGCTATGACATCGACATGGTCAAATGCATTTACTGCGGCTTCTGTCAGGAGGCCTGCCCGGTGGACGCCATTGTCGAAGGCCCGAATTTTGAATTCGCCGTCGAGACGCGCGAGGAACTGTATTACGACAAGGACCGCCTGCTCGCCAATGGCGCGCGCTGGGAGCGTGAGCTGGCCCGCAACCAGGCGGCCGACGCGGGGTATCGGTGATGGAACTCGTGCGCCCTTGCTCCAGCGTGCGTCTTGGCCGGGCTTGTCCCGGCCACCCACGCCTCGTCGTTGCGGCATTGCTTGCCGTAATCGCGCGGCCCAACCGCGTGGATAGCGCGATTGCCAACACGAAGCTTTACCTGTTGTGCGCTGCACCCTAAAGAGGGGCCAAAACACTGGACCGCCATGAACCTCACGCCGCTCTTCTTCTACCTCTTCGCCGCCGTCACCGTGGCGTCCGCCTTCATGGTCATCGCGGCGCGTAACCCGGTGCATTCGGTGCTGTTCCTCATCCTCGCCTTCGTCAATGCGGCGGGGCTGTTCTTGCTGCTTGGCGCAGAATTCCTCGCGATGATTCTCGTCGTCGTCTATGTCGGCGCGGTGGCGGTGCTGTTCCTGTTCGTGGTGATGATGCTCGACGTCGATTTTGCCGAACTGAAACAGGGTTTTCTGCAGTATCTGCCGCTCGGCGCGCTGATCGGCATTGTGGTGCTGATCGAGCTGGCGCTGGTTGTCGGCGCCTGGACCTTCGCGCCGGACCATGCCGGCCGCGCCGCCGCCGTCACGCCGCAGATTTCCAACACAGCCGCGCTGGGGCGCGTGCTCTATACGCAATATGTCTATTTCTTTCAGGCGGCGGGGATGATCCTGCTCACCGCGATGATCGGCGCGATCACGCTGACGCTGCGGCATAAATCCGGCGTCCGGCGACAGAATATTGCGCAGCAGGTGGCAAGAACGCGCGAGACCGCGATTGAAGTGGTCAAGGTTCCGTCAAGGCAGGGGATCTAGCGCCATGACCATCGGCCTCTCCCACTACCTCACCGTCGCGGCCATGCTGTTCACGCTCGGCGTCGCCGGCATTTTCCTTAACCGCAAAAACGTCATCGTCATCATGATGTCGATTGAGCTGATTCTGCTCGCAGTCAACATCAATCTAGTTGCTTTCTCCAGTTTCCTCGGCGATCTCACCGGCCAGGTCTTCGCGCTGTTTATCCTGACAGTGGCGGCGGCGGAGGCGGCGATCGGGCTTGCCATTCTCGTCACTTTCTTCCGCAACCGCGGCTCCATCGCGGTCGAAGACATCAACACGATGAAGGGCTGAGCGCGGACCTATCGATGTATCAGGCAATCGTCTTCCTTCCCCTTCTCGGCTTCCTCATCGCAGGTACGCTTGGCCGCACGCTTGGGCCGCGCCCCTCCGAGCTGGTGACCACTGGCCTTCTTGGCTTGTGCGCGCTGCTGTCCTGGGTGGCGTTCTTTCAGGTGGGCTTCGGTCCGCATGTCGCGCATGTGCATGTCGTGCCGATTGCCAACTTCATCTCTTCGGGCGCGCTGGCGGTTGACTGGGCCTTGCGCATCGACACGCTGACGGTCGTCATGCTCGTCGTCGTCAATACTGTTTCCGCGCTCGTCCATCTCTATTCTATCGGCTACATGCAGGAGGACGCGCACCGCCCGCGCTTTTTCGCCTATCTGTCGCTGTTCACCTTCGCCATGCTGATGCTGGTGACCGCCGACAATCTCGTGCAGATGTTTTTTGGCTGGGAGGGCGTCGGCCTCGCCTCTTATCTCCTCATCGGCTTCTGGTACGAGAAGCCCTCCGCCAACGCCGCAGCGATAAAAGCGTTTGTTGTCAACCGGGTCGGCGATTTCGGTTATGCGCTCGGCATTTTCCTGCTGTTTGCGCTGACGGGTTCCGTCACGCTCGACACGATTTTCGCCGCAGCCCCAGGCCTTGCGGGCAAGCCGATCCATCTGTTCGGCATTGACTGGGACACGATGACGATTATCTGCCTGCTGCTGTTCATGGGCGCGATGGGCAAGTCGGCGCAGTTTCTGTTGCACACCTGGCTGCCGGACGCGATGGAAGGGCCGACCCCGGTCTCCGCGCTGATCCACGCTGCCACCATGGTGACCGCTGGCGTTTTCATGGTCGCCCGCCTGTCGCCGCTATTTGAACTGGCGCCGACCGCGCAAACCGTTGTCATCATTGTGGGCGCGACCACGGCGTTTTTCGCCGCCACCGTCGGCCTCGTGCAGAATGACATCAAGCGCGTCATCGCTTACTCAACCTGTTCGCAGCTTGGCTACATGTTCGTGGCGCTGGGCGTCGGCGGCTATTCGCTCGGCATTTTCCACCTGTTCACGCATGCGTTTTTCAAGGCGCTGCTGTTCCTCGGCGCCGGCTCGGTCATCCACGCGATGCACCATGAGCAAGACATGCGCGCCATGGGCGGCCTGCGCCATCATATCCCCTTCACATTCGCCATGATGGTGATCGGCACAGTGGCGCTGACCGGCTTTCCGCTGACCGCCGGATTCTTCTCGAAAGACGCGATCATCGAGGCGGCCTATGCCTCGCAGCGCCCCGGCGCGGTCTACGCCTTTATGTGCGTTATCATTGCGGCGGGGCTGACCTCGTTCTATTCGTGGCGGCTGATATTCATGACCTTCTTTGGCGAGCGTGGCGCCAATGCCGTGCATGCCGCAAATGGACATGACGGTCACGCGCATGACGCGCACGGCCACGGCCACCACGATCACACGCCGCACGAATCGCCAGCCGTCATGCTGTGGCCGCTTGGCATTCTGGCTTTTGGCTCGCTGTTCGCGGGCTTGCTGTTCGCGCCCGATTTCATCAGCGATCACCCGCAGGATTTCTGGAACGGCGCGCTGTATTTCGGCAAGGACAACCACATTCTGCACGACATGCACACGATCCCGCACTGGGTCGGCTACGCGCCGTTTTACATGATGCTGGCGGGCGCGCTCACCGCCGCTTACATGTATCTCATCGCGCCAGGCAGCGCCGCGAGCCTCGCGCGCACGCATGCGCCGCTCTATAATTTCCTGCTCAACAAATGGTATTTCGACGAGCTGTATGATTTCCTTTTCGTGCGCCCCGCATTCTGGCTTGGCCGTCTGTTCTGGAAGGGCGGCGATGGCCGCGTCATTGACGGGATTGGACCCGATGGAATCGCCGCGCGCGTGATCGATGTGACCGGCCGCGTCGTGCGGCTGCAAACCGGCTACATCTATCACTACGCCTTCGCCATGATGCTGGGCGTCGCCGCTTTCATCACGTGGTACACGCTGGCGGGGGTGCGCTGATGTTCGGCTTCGGCATTCTCACCGGCCTGCTTGTGGTTCCTCTGGTTGGGGCCGCGTTCATCCTGTCGCTGCGCGGCGAGGACAAGGCGACGCTGGACAACGCCCGCTGGGCGGCGCTCATTGCCACCATCATCACGTTTCTATTGTCGCTGGTGGCGTGGGGCCGCTTTGACCCGTCAAGCGCGGCGTTCCAGCTGATTGAGGACAAGGCCTGGTTCAGCGAGACAATCCGCTACAAGCTCGGCGTTGACGGCCTGTCGCTGCCCTTCGTGCTGCTCACCACCTTCCTCATGCCCTTCTGCGTTCTCGCCTCGTGGGAGAGCATCACGAAGCGCGTCAAGGAATATATGGTCGCTTTCCTCGTGCTGGAGACGCTGATGATCGGCGTTTTTGAAGCGCTGGACATTATCCTGTTCTACCTGTTCTTCGAGGGCGGCCTCATCCCGATGTTCCTGATCATCGGCATCTGGGGCGGCAAGAACCGTATCTATGCCAGCTTCAAATTCTTCCTCTACACGCTGGTCGGTTCGCTGCTGATGCTGCTCGCCATCATGGCCATGTACTGGCAGGCGGGCACGACCGACATCACGGTTTTGCTGCACACGCAGTTTGCGCCGTCGATGCAGAAGTGGCTGTGGCTCGCCTTTTTCGCGTCGTTTGCGGTCAAGATGCCGATGTGGCCGGTGCACACCTGGCTGCCCGACGCGCATGTCGAGGCGCCCACAGCCGGCTCGGTGATTCTGGCCGGCATTCTCTTAAAAATGGGCGGTTACGGTTTCATCCGTTTTTCGCTGCCGATGTTCCCCGACGCGTCGCACTACTTCGCGCCGCTGGTCTACACATTGAGCGTCATCGCCATCATTTACACCTCGCTGGTTGCGCTGGTGCAGGAGGACGTCAAAAAGCTGATCGCTTACTCTTCTGTCGCGCATATGGGCTTTGTCACCATGGGCCTGTTCGCCATGAACGCCCAGGGCGTGCAGGGCGCGGTGTTCCAGATGGTGTCGCATGGCATTGTTTCGGGGGCGCTGTTCCTCTGCGTCGGCGTTGTTTATGACCGCATGCACACGCGCGACATCGCCGCCTATGGCGGGTTGGTCAAACGCATGCCGCTCTATGCCGTTGCGCTGATGATTTTCACGCTGGCCAATGTCGGCCTGCCAGGCACCTCGGGCTTTGTCGGGGAGTTTCTGACGCTGGTGGGCGCGTTCAAGGCCAACAGCTGGGTGGCGTTTTACGCGACGCTCGGCGTCATTCTGTCGGCGGCCTACGCGCTCTACCTCTACCGCCGCATCATCTTCGGCGTGCTCGACAAGCCGAACCTGCAAGGCATTCTCGATCTTGACCGGCGCGAGATTATCTTGCTTGCGCCGCTGGCGGCGCTGACGATTTATTACGGTGTGCATCCGCAGCCGATCCTCGATGCGTGCGCGGCGTCGGTGGATTTTTTGGTGAAGAATTACGATGCGGCGCTGGCGGCGACCAAAACCGCCGCGCTGGCGGTGAGGTAGGGATTTGATCGTGAAGAGCGGGAGCTTAGGCATTAGCGTCCCCCTCCCCCTTGTGGGGAGGGGACAGGGGTGGGGGAGCGCACGTCAGTGCGCGCGGCCACCGCGGCAACGCTCAATCATTGCGCGTGTCTCCCCTTCGGCTGACGCCGAATCCCCCACCCCTAACCCCTCCCCACAAGGGGGAGGGGGATACGCGCTTCCTGCAAGACTTCTGCCAGGACCAACCCCATGACCCCCGCCATCGCCCTTGGTCCCATCTTCCCCGAACTCATGCTCGGCGTCGGCGCGCTGGCGCTGGTGCTGCTTGGCGCGCTGCGCGGCGAGCGCTCGGGCGCGCTGATCAATGACATTGCCATCGCCATTCTTGGG
>JANLPP010000085.1:0-7946 GCA_031367295.1 Hyphomicrobiales bacterium
GGATATCGAGCGCGAGCGCGGCATCACCATCAAGGCGCAGACGGTGCGGCTCGACTATGTGGCCAAGGACGGCAAAGCCTACATCCTCAACCTGATGGACACGCCCGGCCACGTCGATTTCGCTTATGAAGTGTCGCGCTCACTTGCCGCTTGCGAAGGCTCGCTGCTGGTTGTGGACGCCAGCCAGGGCGTCGAGGCGCAGACGCTGGCCAATGTCTATCACGCGCTTGACGCCAAACACGAGATCGTGCCGATCCTCAACAAGATCGACCTGCCAGCCGCCGAGCCGGAGCGCATCCGCCAGCAAATTGAAGATGTCATTGGCCTCGACGCATCGGACGCGGTGCAGATTTCGGCCAAGACCGGCCTTGGCATTGACCTTGTTCTGGAGGCCATCGTCCATCGCCTGCCGCCGCCGCAGGGCGATGAGAACGCGCCGCTGAAGGCGTTGCTGGTCGATAGCTGGTACGACGCCTATCTCGGCGTTATCGTGCTGGTGCGCATCATTGACGGGCGGCTGCGCAAGGGTTCCAAAATCCGCATGATGGGGGCGGATGCGCATTACGAGGTGGAGCGCATCGGCGTGTTCAAGCCGAAGATGCTGGATGTGAACGAGCTTGGCCCCGGCGAAATCGGTTTCATAACGGCCCAGATCAAACAGGTGGCTGATACGCGCGTCGGCGACACCATCACGGACGACCGCAACCCCACAGCCGACATGCTGCCGGGTTTCAAGCCGGCGCAGCCAGTGGTGTTCTGCGGCCTGTTTCCGGTCGATGCAGCGAATTTTGAAGACCTGCGCAACGCCATGGGCCGGCTGCGGCTCAACGACGCCAGTTTCTCCTATGAGATGGAAAGCTCCGCCGCGCTCGGCTTTGGCTTCCGCTGCGGGTTCCTGGGCCTGCTGCATCTTGAAATTATTCAGGAGCGGCTGACGCGCGAGTTCAACCTCGACCTCATCGCCACCGCGCCGTCGGTCATTTACAAATTGTCGTTGCGCGATGGCTCGGAGATCGAACTGCACAATCCCGCCGACATGCCGGACGTGATGAAAATCATCGACATCAAGGAGCCCTGGATCAAGGCGACGATCCTTTCGCCCGACGAATATCTTGGCTCAATTTTAAAGCTGTGCCAGGACCGGCGCGGCGAGCAGATTGACTTAAATTATGTCGGCAAGCGCGCCATGCTGACCTATGCGCTGCCACTCAACGAGGT
Organism: Hyphomicrobiales bacterium; assembly: GCA_031367295.1. GTDB lineage: Bacteria > Pseudomonadota > Alphaproteobacteria > Rhizobiales > Beijerinckiaceae > JANLPP01. Next base: position 1,219 of record JANLPP010000085.1, read on the forward strand.
GGTGTTCGATTTTTACGACCGCCTGAAATCCATCTCGAAAGGCTACGCTTCCTTCGACTACGCGCTGACCGATTACCGCGTCGGCGACCTCGTCAAAATGTCGATTCTGGTGAATGCCGAGCCGGTCGACGCGCTGTCGATGCTGGTGCACCGCGACCGCGCCGACATGCGCGGGCGGGCGATGGTGGAAAAGCTGCGCGAGCTGATCCCGCCGCACATGTTCGTCATCCCCGTGCAGGCGGCGATCGGCGGCAAGATCATCGCCCGCGAGACGATCCGCGCGCTGCGCAAGGACGTGACGGCCAAATGCTACGGCGGCGATGCCTCGCGCAAGCGCAAGCTGCTCGACAAGCAGCGTGCCGGCAAGAAAAAGATGCGGCAGTTCGGCAAGGTCGAAATTCCGCAGGAAGCGTTTATCGCGGCGCTGAAGATGGATAGTTGAGGCCGACAAGACTTGTGAAGCACCGCAGATTCTCTGGATTGAGCGGGTGCAGATAGAACGACGGCATAGCACCTCTTCAAAATAGAACGAATAGGGAATATTGCAATGCTCCGCCAGAACCAGTCGCCTGAAGACTTCTCGGGTTCTGCCGTGGGCAAACGAGGACTGTCGCCCGTCAATCTGGACAGCAAGGGGCCTGCTGATCCGCAAAATGTTCTTGTTTTCGCTCGCAAGGACGCGCGCGCGACTAAACAAGTAATGCGTTTTCGTAAACCAGTTTGCCGTTGGCGGGCTGGCACCGCAGATGTTTTCGTCGGCCGGTAACCCCAAAGCCCCGCGAGCCGCCGAAAGTCTAGCTTGCAACCGCATATCAATGCTGTCCTACTGCGCTCTGAGACAAGGCCGACTGCCGTGTCCGTCAGCTGTTTTAAGGCAACCCAAGGCGCAAAGCGCCGTGTATTACCGGGAGAGAACCATGGCATTCCTGTCGTCTGTCGCTCATTGTATCTGCGCTGATTCCGCCCGCCTGACGCGGCGCGTCGGCATTGGCGCGGTGTTCGCGCTCGCGCTCGCCGCAGGTCCGTCAACCGCAGCCGACAAGACGCTGTATGAGCGGCTTGGCGGCACCTATGGCATTGCCGGGGCGGTGGATGACCTCGTCAACCGGCTCTATGTCAATGGCACGCTCAACGCCAATCCGGCCATCAAGGCAGTGCATGACCAGCATGGCCAGGCCGGCTTCAAATATCTGGTGACGGCATGGTCGATTGAGGCGACCGGCGGTCCCAAGGCCTATGTCGGCCGCCCGATGGACCAGGCCCATGCGCATCTGAGCATCACCAATCGCGAGTTCGACATTGTCGAGCTTGAGATCAAGACCTCGCTGGCGAAATTCAATGTGCCAGTGAAAGAATTCGACGAATTCATGGCTATTATCGAAAGCAACCGCGGCAAGGTTGTGACGGCCGGCAAGTAGGGCGAGGCGTTTTGTTTTTCGTCAGCGGGCAGGCGCGGTTTTGACCCCGCCTGCCCGCGCGCGGCTGCGCCAGACGGTTATCCGGGGCATGACCGGGTCGTGAACATCTGGTTTGATCCGGTGTGCGAGGCTGCGATGCGGTTGGCAAGGCCAGCGATACGCGCCGCAGACAGGGCTGCGCTCGATGACGCTATGCGTATCGCGTCGTCGTAATCCACTAACGCCGGTAATCCGGGTGTGACCCTGCCCCCGAAAAACGCTCGTACCTATATTAAGGGAAACACATCACAGTCAGATGCGCCTTCGGTTACTCTTGCGAGGTTTGAAATCATTTGTACCGGCCTCAAGGAATATGAAAAAAGGCTACGAATTTTCAAGTAGCCGAATTTCGTTCTTATTGCGCTCCCCCTCAAGCCGCCGCGCTCTTCGCCCGGTCCGCCCGCTTCCTGTCATTCGGGTCGAGCTTGGTCTTCCTCAGCCGGATCGACTTCGGTGTCACTTCCACCAGCTCGTCGTCCTCGATATAGGCCAGCGCCTTTTCCAGCGTCATGCGGATCGGCGGGGTCAGGCGGACGGCCTCGTCCTTGCCGGCGGCGCGGATGTTGGTCAGCTGCTTGCCTTTCAGCACATTGATCTCAAGGTCATTGTCGCGGGTGTGCTGGCCGACGATCATGCCCTGGTAGACCTTCCAGCCTGGCTCGATCATCATCGGGCCGCGGTCTTCCAGTTTCCACATGGCGTAGGCGACTGATTCGCCATTGTCATTCGAGATCAGCACGCCGTTGCGGCGCCCGGCGATATCGCCGCGATAGGGGGCGTAGGCGTGGAACAGGCGGTTCATGATGGCGGTGCCGCGTGTGTCGGTGAGCAGCTCGTTGTTGTAGCCGATGAGGCCGCGCGTCGGCGCGTGGAAAACGAGGCGCAGCCGGTTGCCGCCGGAAGGCTTCATCTCGATCATTTCGGCCTTGCGCTCGGCCATTTTTTTCACCACGACGCCGGAGTGCTCCTCGTCGACGTCGATGACGATTTCCTCGATCGGCTCCTCGGTCTCGCCGGTTTCCTCGTTCTTGCGGTAGACCACCTTGGGGCGCGACACGCCCAGCTCAAAGCCTTCGCGGCGCATCTGCTCGATCAATATGCCCAGCTGCAATTCGCCCCGGCCGGAGACGACGTAGGAATCGGCACCGGGTGACTCGCTAATCTTCAGCGCGACGTTGCCTTCGGCTTCTTTGAACAGACGGTCGCGGATGACGCGGCTGGTGACTTTATCGCCTTCTGTACCTGCCAGCGGGCTGTCATTGACCATGAAAGTCATCGACAGGGTGGGCGGGTCAATCGGCTGCGCCTGCAGCGGCACCGTCACCTCGGGGGAGCACAGCGTGTCGGCGACATGGAATTTCGGCAGGCCGGCGATGGCGACGATGTCGCCCGCCTCGGCCTCATCGACAGGCACGCGCTCAATGCCGCGGAACGCCAGAATTTTTGAGATGCGGCCGACCTCAACCACATTGCCCTTGTGGTCGAGCACCTTGACCGGCTGATTCGGCTTGATTGATCCGGCGAAAATGCGCCCGGTGACGACACGGCCGAGGTAAGGGTTGGCCTCCAGCAGCGTGCCGAGCATGCGGAATGCGCCCTCCTCGATTCTGGGCGGCGCGACGTGCCGGACCACCAGCTCGAACAGCGGGTTCATGCCGTCATGCGGCGCGTCGGGCGCTGTGGCCATCCAGCCCTGCTTGGAGGAGCCGTACAGTATAGGAAAGTCCAGCTGCTCGTCGGTGGCGTCGAGCGCGGCGAAAAGGTCGAAGACTTCGTTGACGACTTCAGTAATGCGCGCGTCGGGCCGGTCCACCTTGTTGATGGCAACGATGGGCTTCAAACCGATTTTCAGCGCCTTGCCGACCACGAATTTGGTCTGCGGCATCGGGCCTTCGGCTGCGTCGACCAGCACGATGGCACCGTCCACCATGGAGAGGATGCGCTCCACCTCGCCGCCAAAATCGGCGTGGCCGGGCGTGTCAACGATGTTGATGCGGATATCATGCCACAGAATCGAGGTGGCCTTGGCCAGAATGGTGATGCCGCGCTCTTTTTCGAGATCATTCGAATCCATCACCCGCTCGGCAACCTTCTGGTTTTCACGAAACGAGCCGGACTGCTGCAAAAGCCGGTCGACCAGGGTGGTTTTGCCATGGTCAACATGGGCGATGATGGCGATGTTGCGGAGATTCATGAACAACTCGAAGGGTTTGGCCCAAAATGGCAAAGCCCGGCGCGCGGCGCGCGTCGGGCAGGAGGCTTGATCGCAGCGGCTTATAGAGCCAAGCGCCGAAAAGCTCAAATGGTTTCCGGTGTCCATTCCACCGCAGCGGACTAGTCCGGGCGGGGTGCGTATTGCAGTAAATCGTAATTGCAAGGGCAGTCTCAAATTTGAAGTGCAACACGCGCTGCTATAGCGGGTGTTTTATGGGACAGCATTACGATCAAATCGGCTCGGACGAGCGCAATTTCATTCAGCGCCAGTTGAACCTGAACCGCAGCCAAAGCTGAATTGCCAGGGGGCCAGGGCGTCCGCGTTCGGCGATTTGGCGGGAAATCCGGCACAATCGCGGCGTTTTGGCGGATTATGACACCGCCGCCCCGGCACGGGCCGGCGAATGCGCGGTGCCAGCGGCGCGGGTCAGCTGGATGACGGGGCGGATGTAGACAGGCCGCGAAGCGCGTCAGTGATTTTTCTGAAGCAGCCAAAATACGATATTAATGTCGGCTGCGGCAGAGACCTTTATGTAAATCTCTTTGACGGCAGCGCGCGCCTTCCGGATCGCGGCTTTTTCTACCTCGCAGGCCAAGCAGCATCTGCTATGTCTGGACGCCCGTCCGTTTCGCTGGACCCTGTTATCGGTGTCTGCCGGGAGCGGGCGCTGCCTATCCCGCCCCCTGCCATTTGATCTTGCGCGTTACAAGACTGCGGCACGCGCGCATCAAGATCAACACAGGAAAACAGCGAACCGCTCGTTCGATCCAAGCCACGCATCAAAAGAGTCTCACGCCCGTCCGCAGCAAACAGAGAATCACGGACGCAGCATGAAAGCCACAAGGTTTTTCAGCAGCCTGTAAATACTGAAATCCGCAATCACCGAGTTGCTCTTTTGAGTGTGGTTCTGCCCTGTTCAACAATGCCTCACCAAAATGTCGCGGCTGAGCCAGCAGGGCCTTGCCTGCAACCCGCTGATTCAACAAAAAAAGCCCGGCACGAGGCCGGGCATGTTTTGTTGACGCAACACAACGCTCTTGTACGGCTTGTTACTTGGCGAGCGCCTTCACCCGGACCGCAAGACGCGACACTTTGCGGGACGCAGTGTTCTTGTGAATCAGATTCTTCTGCGCGGCGCGCATCAGCTGTGGCTGGGCGGCATCAAAAGCGGCGGCAGCGGCCTTCGCGTCGCCGGAGGTGATGGCTTCCTCAACCTTGCGGACATAGGTGCGCATCTCGCTGCGGCGGGACTTGTTGACTGCCGTGCGGCGCACCGCCTGGCGGGCAGCCTTTTTTGCTGAAGCGGTATTGGCCATTAATCCTTGATCCTTAGCGGGCGTGGCATCGTCCCGCCCGTGCGGGTAATGCTGATGGCACGCGGCCGAGGGGCCGCGCGCGTTTGAGCGACTTATACGCAGGACGCGCGGCTTGCGTCAACGCTGCCGGGGCGCTTCCCGTCATTAAAATTGCAGCCACATCCGCCGCAAAGCCGCGCCGGTTGCATTGCCCGGCGCGAACACAAGCCGCAGCGCCAGAGCGGCGGACGTGATGACCAGCAGGGGCCGGATGATCCGCGCGCCGTTGCGGATGGCAAGCCGCGCCCCCAATTGCGCCCCGGCAAACTGCGCCGGCGCCATGATCAGCCCGGCCAGCCAGACTACATGACCGCCCAGCGCGTAAAGGATAAAACTGCTGCAATTACTGGCAAAATTGGCGAGTTTTGTATGCGCGCTGGCTTTGAGCGCGCCAAAACCGCACAGCGCGGCAAAACCGGCCATGTAGAACGAGCCTGCGCCGGGGCCAAAAACGCCATCGTAAAAACCGATGAGCGGCACCAGCAGCACTCCATAGCTGGCCAGCGACAGTCGCGGGCGCTGGCCGGCGTCGCCAAAGCCAGGCGCGAAGGCAAAATATAGCGCCACTGCCACCAGCACGACGGGTAAAGCTTCAGACACCAGCGCACGCGGCACATGGGGCAGCGCCAGCGCGCCCGCCAAACCGCCGATTCCCGCCGCCAGCGCCAGCGGCCACAGACGTTCAAGGTCAAGATGCCCGGCTCTGGCGAAGGCGAGCGTCGCCGAGGCCGTGCCAAAGCTGGCGTTGAGCTTGTTGGTGGCGACCGCCGCCACCGGGTCAAGACCTGCCAGCGCCAGCGCGGGCACCGTCAAAAGCCCACCGCCGCCGCCAATGGCGTCGATGACCCCGGCAACGAAAGCGACGAGGCCCAGCGCTGCCAGCGTATCGAGGCCAAACCCCTCCATCCGCTTCTAGCCGTTGCGGAATTTTGCCGGGCGCTTTTCAATGAAGGCCTGCATGCCTTCCTTCTGGTCGGCGACGGCAAACTGCGAGTGGAACACCCGCCGCTCGAAGCGCACCCCCTCCGAAAGCGTTGTTTCATAAGCTCGATTGACGCTTTCCTTGGTCATCATGGCGATCGGCAGCGACATGCCGGCGATGGTCGCCGCCACTTTCAAAGCCTCATCAACCAGCGTGGCGGCGGGCACGACGCGGGAAACCAGACCGCAGCGCTCGGCCTCGGCGGCATCCATCATGCGCCCGGTCAGGCACATTTCCATTGCCTTGGATTTGCCGACGAAGCGGGTCAGGCGCTGTGTGCCGCCAGCGCCCGGCATGACGCCAAGCCGGATTTCCGGCTGGCCGAACCGGGCCGTGTCGGCGGCGAGGATAAAATCGCACATCATCGCAAGCTCGCAGCCGCCGCCCAGCGCAAACCCCGCCACCGCCGCGATGACCGGCTTGCGGGCGCGCGATATCCGCTCCCATTTAGTAATAAAATCAGATAGATACGCCTCCATGTAGGTCTTGGACTGCATCTCCTTGATGTCCGCCCCGGCGGCAAAGGCCTTGTCTGACCCGGTAATGACGACACAGCCGATGCCCGGATCGGCCTCAAACCCGTCAAGCACGCCGTTGACCTCGTCGATCAGCGCGGAATTCAGCGCGTTGAGCGCCTGCGGACGGTTGAGCCGGATCAGGCCAACCCGGTCATGGGTCTCGACGAGGATGTTTTGAAAGGTCATGTCTGTTCCCTTGGC
>JANLPP010000087.1:0-25626 GCA_031367295.1 Hyphomicrobiales bacterium
GGGTCAGCGCGCGCGGATCGGCGTCGAACTCGACAATGCGGCGGATGCCCTTGACGGCAGGATGGTTCAGCGCCATTTCGGTGAGGACTGGCTCGGCGTGGCTGCCCTTTTCAAGTGGCGCCATCGGCACAATCGCCATGACGCGCGGATCGCGCCGCGCCTCTTCCTCAACGAATTTCACCTCTTCGATATACTGCCCGCGCTCCGGCGTGAAATCGGCGTAGCATTCGAGGAAAACCATCGCCTCGACCTGCACCTTTCCCAGATCGCGCGCGTAGTCTTCGACGTGGTAGGGCTGGTCTAGCAGGGCGTTGCCCTTCATCCAGGCATAGTTCAGCCGTTTCGGATCCCACAGATGCAGGTGTGTGTCGATGATCGGAAAATTCGGCACCTGCACCCTCCTCAGCGCGTCAGTTTGAACTCATGCGGGTTTGGTGTTTTGAGCGTCAGCCCAAAGCCCGGAACGTCGTCAGCAAGATCGATGCAGCCGTTTTGCGCCACTGGTTCGCCATCGAAAATATACCAGAACAGCTCGTTGCCGACTTCAACCGGCACCTTGGGGAAATATTCTGAAATCGGCGCGCCGTAGCTCGACATGGTCAGGTGATAATTGTGCATCTGGCCGGCATGCGGAATGACGGTGATGTCATGCGCCTCGCACAGGTCCGCGATTTTCTTGGCCGCCGTGATGCCGCCGACGCGGTTGACGTCAAACTGGACGATGTCGAACGCCTTGATGTCCAGCGCCTGGCGGAATCCATGCAAGGAATACTCATGCTCGCCGCCGGAGATGGCAACAAGGTTGAGCGCCCGCAGCTCGGCATAGGCGTGCAGGTCATCGGCGATGACCGGCTCCTCGACCCAGCGCAGATTATGCGGTGCCAGCGCCCGCAGCATGCGTTTGGCATATTCAAGGTTCCAGCCCATATAGCAGTCGGCCATCAGATCAACATCCGGCCCGATGGCCTCGCGCGCTGTCTTCACCAGATCAACGTTCCTGGCAATGCCGCCATAGCCGTCTTTCGGCCCCCAGCCAAAGCGCAGCTTGACCGCCGGGAAGCCCGCCTCGGCATAGGCTTTTGCCTCAGTGTAAAGCGTGTCGAGCGGCTGGCTGTAGAGGCGGCTCGCGTAGACCGGAATCCGCGGTTTGGTGCGCCCGCCCAACAGCTTGAACACTGGCTGTTTCAGGATTTTGCCCTTGGCGTCCCAGATGGCGAGATCAATGGCGCTGATCGCCGTCATGCCGATGCCCTTGCGGCCAAATGGCAGCGTGCGGCGGTACATCGACTGCCAGATATATTCGCTGTCCAGCGGATCGACGCCGATCAGCAGCGGCTTCAGGTACGTGTCGATGGTGGTCTTGACCGCATGCGGTGCCAGCGCGGCATTGCCGATGCCGATGGTTCCGTCATCGCATTCAATCTCAACCACCAGCCAGCCAAGGAAGCGGAAGCCCGCGATAGAGCCGGTGGTGTCCGACACAAGATCGCTGGCCGTGGTGCAGAAATGCGGCGGCAAGGGCGCGACCGGGCCAGTCCATTCCCAGATCGTTGTGCGGACATCGGTTATGCGCGGCACGTCGGTCTCCGGTCAGGCAGGCAGCGGGCCAAGGTCGCCGGCAAAACGCCGCGCCCAGGCAATGCCCTGCGCCGTGGGTGTATCGGAAGGGTGGCGGTGCGCGCTGGGCGCAAGTCCCAGCCGGCAGGCGGCGATGAGCTTGCCGTAGACGATAAAATGCGCGAGGCCCTGCATAATGAAAGCGAGGGTCGGCAGCACCTTGCCATAGAGCGCCTCCGCCGCCGTTTCATCGCCCGCCCGCATGGCTGTTGCGATGCGGACCTGCACGTCAATTGTCTCGATTCCGGGGATCATGCCATCAACCCCGGCGCGGAAATTGTCGGTGAGTTCCAGCCCCGCCCGGCCGTTGAAAACCTGCATGCGTCCGCCAATGGCGGCAATGACGCCGGCAACTGTCACCGCGCTGCACTCGGCCTTCACCACCCGCACGTTCGGATGCGCGGCGTTGAGCGTGAGAAGGTCGTCCGGCGCAAGGCCGAGCCCCAGAAACTCCGGCGCGTTTTGAATCGCCACCGGGCAATCAACGCTGTCCGCCACCGCGCCAAAAAAATGAATGAGGTCTGCGGGTGAAGCGGGCGGGCGGGGCGGCTGCAGGATCAGCCAGGCGGCGCCGGCGGTCCGGGCAAAGCGCGCGCTGGCGATCATGTCAGGCACATTGCCATCAGCAATGGTGACGGCGACAGGCAGGCGGCCGGCCACGTCCTCCAGCACCCATTCCACCACCTGGCGGCGCTCGCTGGTCCCAAGCTTGGCGACCTCGGTGCCGAGGCCCAGCACGGCGATGCCAGACGCGCCGCTTGATACCGCCGCCGAAACCTGCCGCGAAAACGCGTCCCGCCGCAGCCGCCCGGCTGTGTCAAAGAAGGCATAAAGCATCGGGTAGGTGCCGCCTATGTCCACCTTGAACGGTCCTCCAAAATTCAAATTCCCGCAAAAAAAACGCGTTGATGCGCCCTTCAGGTTTGGCGAGAAAAGAAAAACTTGTCAAACTAATTGTTGTCTGACAAATTGCATTGTGCAGAAATTTTCCAGTGCAGCCCCTGCACGGATCTCCTGGGAGACGCCCTCAGTGACCCTCGTAACGTCTCGTAGCTGGCCGCTGCGTAACACCAATCTGGTTCTGCCTTTGGTTGGCTACGGCAGCGCCCATTTGGGCGAGCTTTACGCTGCCGTTTCCGAGGCCGATTCCCGCGCCACATTGGAGGCCGCCTGGGACGGCGGAATCCGCTTCTACGACACCGCCCCCTGGTACGGGCGCGGCTTGGCCGAGCACCGGCTGGGCGGCTTCCTGCGCACCTTGCCGCGCGACGAGTTCATCGTCACGACCAAGGTCGGGCGCACCCTCCACCGCCCGCCGGACCCGCGCCATTTTGACCGCGCGCCCTGGGCTGGCGGGCTGAATTTCGAGGTGCGTTTCGACTATTCCTACGATGGCGTCATGCGCTCCTGCGAGCAGGCGCTGCAAAGGCTGGCGCTGGACACGGTGGACGCGCTGTTCATCCATGACCTCGACGCCGAGTGCCACGGCGAGGCGCTTGGCGGCCACCTCAAGGCGCTCACCGGCGGCGGCATGCGGGCGCTCGGAGAACTGAAAAAAACAGGCCAGATCAAGGCGATAGGCGTCGGCATCAACACTTCTGAAGCGCTGGTTCAGATGCTGGCCGAAGTCGATGTCGACCTGGCGCTCGTGGCCATGCCCTACACGCTGCTTGACCAGCGCTGTCTCGACACTGGCCTCGCCACCTGCGTCGAACGCAACATCAGCGTCATTATCGGCGCGCCTTTTGCGTCCGGCATTCTGGCGCGCGGCTCGCAGTCCGGCGCGGCCTACGGCTATGCCACAGCGCCCGAGGCGATCCGCGCCAAGGTGCGCGGGCTGGAGGCGGTCTGCGCCGCCCATGGCGTCAGCCTGCCTGCCGCCGCGCTGCAATTCCCGCTTGCCCACCCCGCAGTCGTGTCTATTATTCCAGGCGCTGCCCGGCCACACGAGGTGATCCAGAACATCGCCTCGCTGGAGGCCGCGATTCCGGCCGCATTCTGGGCGGACCTCAAGGTGCAGGGACTGGTCGAGGCCAATGCGCCAGTGCCGCCGGGCAAAGAAGGCTGAGCGCCGATGGCTGAAACGGACCTTTCCCATAGCGATCCGCCGCTGATCTCGGCGCGCGGCATTTCCAAGCAGTTTGTTGGCGTCGAAGTGCTGCGTGATGTCGATCTTGACTTGGGGCGCGGAGAAATCCATGCGCTGCTGGGCGAAAATGGCGCGGGAAAATCAACTTTCGCCAAAATCCTCGCCGGCGTGCACCGCCCCACGCATGGCACGCTTTGGCTCAACGGCGCGCCGGTTGACGTTCACAGCCCGATTGCCGCGCAAAAGCACGGGATCACCCTCATCCACCAGGAGCCGATTTCTTTTCCTGACCTGTCGGTTGCCGAAAACCTGGTGCTGGGCCGCAGCGGCGGCGCGCTGCTGGGGCGGGTGCCATGGGCGCAGATGACGCGGGACGCCAACCAGCTGATGGACCTGCTCGGTGTAAAAATCGACGTCGCCAAACCGATGCGCGGCCTGTCTATCGCCGACCAGCAGATGGTGGAAATCGCCCGGGCGCTGGCCAGCGACAGCCGTCTCATCATCATGGACGAGCCGACCGCGCCGCTCACCCCCAAGGAAGTGGCAACGCTGTTTACCATTGCCCGCAGGCTGCGCGAGGAAGGCCGCACCATTGTCTTCATCACGCACCGGCTGGAGGAGGTGCGCGCGCTGTGTGACCGCGTCACTATTTTCCGCGATGGCAACCGGGTGGAGACCGCCCCGATTGCCCGGCTCACCGACGCCGATATCATCCGCCTGATGATTGGCCGCTCGTTCAAGGAATACATGCACAAGCAGGGCGCCACCATCGGCGATGTGGCGCTGCGCGTGCGGAACCTGAGCCTGCCGGGCTATTTCCACGACATCAGCTTCGAGGTCCGCAAGGGCGAGATCGTCGGGCTGGGCGGCCTCGTTGGCGCAGGCCGCACGGATGTCGCGCGCGCCCTGTTCGGCGTCGCGCCAGCGGCCAGCGGCACTATCGAAGTCAATGGCAAGCCCGCGCAGATCAGCGCGCCCGCCGACGCGATCGCGCTTGGCCTTGCCTTTGTGCCGGAAGACCGTGCGGCGGCTGGCATTTTCCGCAGCCTGTCCGTTGAGCAGAATATCACGGCGGCCATCCCCGCACGCATTGCGCCGCGCGGCTTTATACGGCGCGCCGCAGAAACGGCGCTGGCGTCTGACTCAGTCAAAAAGCTGCGCATCCGGCTTGCCTCGCTGCGCCAGCCGATTGGCGAGCTGTCCGGCGGCAACCAGCAGAAGGTGATTCTGGCGCGCTGGCTGCTGACCGATCCCGGCGTGCTCATTCTCGATGAGCCGACGCGCGGCATTGATATTGGCGTCAAGGCCGAGTTCTACGACATGATCGGCGAGCTGGCGGCGGGCGGGCGGGCGATTCTGCTGATTTCCTCCGAATTGCCGGAACTGCTGGCGCTGTGTGACCGCATTCTGGTGATGTCCGAGGGCAGGCTCACCGCCAACCTGTCGCGCGCGCAGGCGACACAGGAAAGCGTGATGCATGCCGCTGTGCCCAAGAGCGGCCGGCAGATTACCGGAGTGGCCGCGTGACGCCTCCTGCCGGACTCATCGCCAGCCTGTTCCAGCGCCGCGAGGCGGGAATCCTCGTGATGATCGTGCTGCTGGCCGCCATCGTCGGTGCCATCCAGCCGCGCTTCCTGTCGCTCGAAACGCTGCGCATTGTCATGCTTGCTATCCCGCTGATCCTGATCGCGGCAATGGGGCAGATGATGGTGATCGTCGCCCGCCATGTCGATCTGTCGATTGGCGCGATCCTTGGCTTTTCGGCCATCGTCGCGGGCATGATGTTCCGCGATCTGCCGGACCTGCCGATCATAGCCAGTGTCCTCGCCGCGATTGCGCTGGGGGCCGCACTGGGGCTGCTCAACGGCCTGCTGGTGACGGTTTTCCGGCTGCCTTCGATCATCGTCACCCTCGGCACGCTGAGCCTGTATCGCGGCCTCGTGTTTCTGGTCTCCAGCTCACGTCAGGTGGACCCGCAGTATATCCCCAAATCGCTGATCCAGATGTCGCAGACCTCGCCGTTTTTCGGCATTCCATGGATCGTGCTCATCGCCTTCCTGATCGCGCTGCTGATCTATGTCTTTCTTGATCATACGCGGCTGGGGCGGCAGATTTACGCTATGGGCTCGAACCCCTCGGCCGCCCCGCTGCGCGGCATCCGTGTGGTTCCGGTCACGCTGCTGGTGTTCACGCTGTCGGGCGCGCTGGCCGGCGTCACCGGCATTATTTATGCCTCGCGCTTTGGCTATGTTAATCCCGGCATCACCGGCGTCGGCTTCGAATTCACGGTCATCGCCGCTGTGGTGATCGGCGGCGTGTCGATCAACGGCGGCGTTGGCACGGTGCTGGGCACGGTGCTTGGCGTCATCCTGCTCGGCATGGTCAATGTCGCGCTGCCCATTCTTGGCGTCTCGGCCTTCTGGCAGGACGCAATTTACGGCGCGGTCATCATTGTCGCCCTGCTGATAGACCGGTCGGTGCGCCGCAGCGGCCTCAGCGCGCTGGTTGCGGCAAGGAGCGCGGCATGACCGCAGCCGGCACACAGTTGACGGTTCCCGGCAACCGGGATGCCGCTCCGCCGCGCCCGCGCTGGCAGGTGCTGCTGGTGCGGCCAGAAACCATGACGCTGCTGCTGCTGATCGGCGCGGTCATCGTGGCCAGCAACCTGTCGCCGTTCTTCTCCGACATCAATTTCATCCTCGAAAGCTCGACCTATTATGTCGAGTACGCGATTGTCGCGCTGGTGCTCACCCTCGTCATCATCTCCGGCGAGATTGACTTGTCGCCCGCCGCCATGATGGCGTTGTCGGCCTGTGTTTTCGCCTCGTGTTTCCAGGCGGGCGTGCCCATTGGCCTTGCCATGCTGGCCGGCCTCATTGCAGGCCTCGCCATGGGCGCTTTCAACGCGCTGCTGGTCATCACGCTGCAGCTGCCCTCCATCATTGTCACCATTGGCACACTGACGCTGTACCGCGGCCTCGCGCAGGTGCTGGCAGGCGACCGGTCGATCAGCAAATTCCCGCAATGGTTCATCGGCATCGATTACCGGCTGATTTTTAACGTACCGGTTCCGGTCATCCTGTTTGTGCTCGCCTCTATCATTCTCGCGGTTTTTCTTGGCGCGACAATTTTCGGGCGGCAGATTTACCAGATTGGCACCAGCGAGTTGGCGGCGCAGCATGCTGGAATCCGGGTCAGGCGCATCAAGTTCGGCCTGTTCATCGCCATGGGTCTCGTCAGTGCAGTCGCCGGTCTTCTCACCGCCTCGCGGCTCGCCTCGGTGCGCTATGACATGGCCTCGGGCGGCGAGTTGCAGATGGTGCTGATGGTGATGCTGGGCGGCACCTATATTTTCGGGGGCAGGGGCAGCGTGCTCGGCACTTTCCTTGCGGCCTGCCTGCTGGTGATCATCGCCACCGGCATGACGGTCGCCAACATCGTGGTCACCACCCGGCTTATTGTGATGGGCATTCTGCTCATCGTCTCGATAATCGCGACAAACGCGATTTACACCCGCACGCAAAGGTAGCGGGAAGCGCCGAATGGTTCGGCAAACACAGGAGGAAAAACATGCTCAGGAAATCTCTGCTCGCGGGCATCGCGCTTGGCTTTGGCATGCTTGCCAGCGCCGCTTTTGCGGAAGACAAGATCTCTATCGTCTACATCCCCAAGAACACCGGCAATCCCTATTTCGACTCGCTGGTCAAGGGCTTCGTCGATGGCTGCGCCAAGCTCGGCTGCGAGTTCACCACGGCTGCCCCGGCGACAGCGGAGGCAACCTCGCAGATTCCCTTCATCACCGCCCAGACCCAGCGCGGCGTCAATGTCATCGCCATCTCGCCCAACAGCCCGGACGCGATGAACCAGGTGCTGGACCGCGCCAAGCAGAAGGGCGTTCTGGTGCTTGCCGTCAATGGCGACCTCGTCGGCAATTTCGAGCATCGCGACGCGGCCATCCTGCCGGTGGATTTCACCAAGACCGGTCCGGGCCAAGTCGAGCTGGTTGGCTCTATGATCAATTACGAGGGCGAGATCGCCATTCTGTCGGCGACCACCGACGCCCCCGACCAGAACACCTGGATCGCCGCGATGAAGGACGCGCTGGCGACCAACCCGAAATACGCCAAGATGAAACTTGTCGCCACCGTTTACGGCAATGACGAACCGCAGAAGTCCACCACCGAGGCTGAAGCGCTGCTGTCAACCTATCCCAACCTCAAGGGCATCATCTCGCCGACCACGGTGGGCGTTGCTGCCGCGGCCCAGGTGCTGCAATCGGCCGGCAAGGCCAAGACCGTCAAACTGACGGGTCTGGGCACGCCCAACCAGATGCGCCCCTTCGTCAAGGATGGCACAGTCAAGGCCTTTCAGCTGTGGAGCCCGTATAACGAGGGGCTGCTGGCCTCCTATTTCGCGGTTGGCGTCAAGAAGGGCACCATCAAGAATGAGCCGGGCCAGAGCTTTGAGGTGCCCGGTCTCGGCAAGGTGACGATCGGCAAGGACCGCATCATGAATACCCAGGCCGAACTGACGACGTTCGATGCTGGCAACATCGACCAGTTCAACTTCTAGGCCGCTTGCGGGTGCCAGCCTCCGGGCGGGTGCCCGCCCATTTTCCGAAGGACGCCACAGCCATGAACAGCTATGATTTTGACGGACGCGTGGCCATTGTCACCGGCGCGGGCCAGGGCATCGGTCTTGCGGTCACCGAGCGCATGCTGGCGAGCGGCGGCTCTGTCAGCGTCTGGGACCGCGACGCAGCGCTGGTCAAGGCGCTTGAGGTGAAACACGGCGCGGGCGGCAGGCTGCAGGCGCTGTGCGTTGACATCGGCGACCTGCCGGGCGTCGAGGCGGCAGCCGCAGAGGTAAAATCCCGCTTCGGCAAGATCGACATTCTCGTCAACAATGCCGCCATCGTCGGCCCCAACGCGCCGACTTGGGAATATCCGCCGCAGGCCTTCATGGATGTGGTGCATATCGGTCTCATCGGCACTTTCCATTGCTGCCGCACGGTGGTGCCGCACATGATCGCGCAGAACTACGGGCGGATCGTCAATGTGAGCTCGGTTGCGGGCAAGGAGGGCAATCCCAACGCCCCGGCCTATTCATCGATGAAGGCTGCCGTGCTGGCGCTGACCAAGTCACTCGGCAAAGAGCTTGCAGGCTACGACATCGGCGTCAACGCCGTGACGCCGGCGGTTGCCAGGACGACGATGGCGCTGAGCCAGGACCCGGCTTTCCTGAAGATGATCCTTGCCAAGATTCCGCGCGCCCGCATGCTGGAACTGTCCGAGGCGGCGGCGATGATCTGCTGGCTGTGCACCGCCGAAAACTCGTTCACAACCGGCGCGGTGTTTGACCTTTCGGGCGGACGCGCCACCTATTGAGCCTGCCGGGCACTGCCAAAGGCTTCCCGCAACTGGCATTTTGCGCGCTTGGGCGTGGTCGCGAGCGCGGCGCGGCAAAACTGAGCCTGCCGCCTGGCCGGCTTGCTACTGCGCCGACAAATCTCCCAGCAGCGCTTTGCCGATCACCACAGCCAGCGCCGACGTCACGCCGCTGATGATGGTGCCCCAGGCAAGGTCAACCAGCGCCAGCCTGACCGGAAAATCCTTCATCACCGCGAGGTTGGTCAGGTCATATGTGGCATAGCAGAAAAAGCCGAACAGCGCGCCGTAAAGCAGCGCCGGTTTCCAGTCATTGGCCGCAACCCCGGCGCGGATGCCGAAAATGACGAGGCCGACGAGAAACAGCGCGTAGAAAATCAGGCCGACATCCATGCGCGGTTTATCGCTCATCAGCGCGCCCATGCCCTCGCGGTAGAAATCCTTGGCGACACCGCCGATCCACAGGAGGTCAATGGGCAGGAAAATGCACAGGGCGATGATGTAGAGGATGAGGGAGGTTTTCATGAAAGGGATATTCCTGATCGAACACATGCGGCGCGCGATAGTATCGCCCGCGTGTCATTGCGGGCGGCAATAGCGACCCGGACCCCCGGGGGCTGCGGAAAGAACTGTTGACAGCAGCTCTGGTTCCCAGGTCCGCATCGCGACCCAGGATAAAACAGCTCACCCCGCCAGCGCAGCCTTCACCATCCCGCTTGCCTTGCCAAAATCCATCTGGCCCGAATGTTTGGCCTTGAGCGCCGCCACCACTTTGCCCATGTCCTTCATGCCGGCCGCGCCGGTCTCGGCAATGGCGGCGGCAATGGCAGCCTTGACGCCTGCCTCGTCCATTTGTCTGGGCAGGAAACCGGTGATGATGGCGATTTCATCACGCTCGATCGACGCCAGATCCTCGCGCTTTTCTTTCTCGAAAATGGCCAGCGATTCCTGGCGCTGCTTCACCATTTTTTGCAGAAGCGCCAGAATATCGTCGTCCGACACGGTCTTGCCGAGGCCGCGCGCCTCAATATCCTTGTCCTTGATGGCAGCCTGTACCAGCCGCAGCGTGGAGACCCGCATTTTGTCGCCGGCCTTCATCGCCGTCTTCAGGCTGGTCATAAATTCTTCGCGCATGGCTGTTTCCCCTGTCCAAGCTTGACGACCCTCGCGGCAAACGCCTAAGTCGCGCCAAATCAATCCTGCCAACCGGTGTAGTGCCCTGATGACTGCTGTTCAAGCCAAAGCCTTGGCCCCGGGCTGGGAACCCCGGGTCCCGACCGCCCTGCTGGTGCTAGCCGATGGCACGATTCTCGAAGGCACGGGCCTTGGCGCGGCGGGCCACGCGGTGGGCGAGGTCTGTTTCAACACGGCAATGACCGGCTATCAGGAAATCCTGACGGACCCCTCTTACGCGGGACAAATCATCACCTTCACCTTTCCGCATATTGGCAATACGGGCACGAATGAGGAAGATATTGAGACTGTCAACATGGCGGGTTCCGCAGGCGCGCGCGGCGTGGTGCTGCATGCGCCGATCAGCGATCCGGCGAATTTTCGCGCCACGCGGCATCTTGATCAATGGCTGCGGTCGCGCGGCATCATTGGCCTCAGCGGGCTCGACACTCGGGCACTCACCGCGCTGATCCGCGAGAAGGGCATGCCCAATGCGGTCATTGCCCATGCGCCGGACGGAAAGTTTGACCGTGCCGCACTGCTGTGTCAGGCGCGCGAATGGCCGGGGCTGCTGGGCATGGACCTTGTGCCAGGCGTCGCGTCAACGCAGCGCTTCGACTGGAACCAGACCAGCTGGCAGCTTGGCGAGGGCCATGGCACGCAGACCGCGCCAGTGCGAAGGGTTGTCGCGATCGACTACGGTGTCAAGCGCAACATCCTGCGGCTGCTGGCGGACGCGGGCTGCGCGGTGACAGTGGTGCCGCCAACCGCCTCGGCCGCGGAAATACTGGCGCTGGAACCGGACGGTGTGTTCCTGTCGAACGGCCCCGGAGATCCGGCAGAGACTGGCAAATATGCGGTGCCGGTAATCCGCGCCTTGCTCGACCGGAAAATTCCGACTTTTGGGATTTGCCTTGGCCATCAGATGATGGCGCTGGCCGTGGGCGCGACGACGCTCAAGATGCATCAGGGCCACCACGGCGCAAATCATCCAGTGATGGATTTTACCACCAGCAAGGTGGAGATCGTGTCAATGAACCATGGTTTTGCGGTGGACCGCACGACTTTGCCCGCCAATGCCACAGAAACCCATGTGTCGCTGTTTGACGGCTCCAACTGCGGCATTGCGCTGAGCGACCGCCCGGCATTTTCCGTCCAGCATCATCCGGAAGCCTCTCCTGGCCCGCGTGACAGCCACTATCTTTTCACGCGCTTCGTGGAAATGATGGATGCCCGCAAGGCTTGAGATGATGAGGCGCGCATGGACCCGCAGATGACCGGCTGGCGCGAATTCTGGAATGGCGAACATTCGATTTATGTCAGCGCACGCCATAAAATTCTGCACTTTGACCGCATCGCCAGGGATATTGCGGGACTGATTGCCAAACCTGGCGCGACGGTTCTCGATTACGGCTGCGGCGAGGCGCTGGCAGCGGGCGATGTGGCACGGTGTTGCGAGACGCTGTATCTCTATGATGCCGCGCCGTCGGTGCAGGAGCGGCTGCGCGGCGTGTTTGGCGGCAACCGGCGCATCATCGTGCTGTCGTCTGCGGCGCTTGAGATTCTGCCACCCGCGTCGCTTGACCTGATCGTCGTCAACTCGCTGCTGCAATATCTGACGATTGCGGAGTTTGAAGCGCTGCTGGCGTTCTGGCACGGCAGGCTGAAGCCTGGTGGACGCCTCGTGCTCGCCGATATTGTTCCGGTGGAGGCGGGTGCGCTTGGCGACGCACAGGCACTCCTGGCCTTTTCGCTCAAGGGCGGGTTTTTGTTTGCGGCGCTGGGTGGTCTTGTCGCGACGTTGTTTTCACCCTACCGGAAACTGCGCGCCACAATCGGGCTGACACGCTACTCGCAGGACGACATTTTCACGCTGTTGCGGTCGCATGATTTTGAGCCTGTTCGCGCGCCCGCAAACATCGGGCCAAATCCGGCGCGCATGATGGTCTTCGCCACACTCAGATAGTCTCGTCCTGGGCCTGCGCCGAGCGGCGCAGCAGGACCTGAAGCTGGCGATAGTCAATTTTTGAGCGATGCCGCCGGTCAAGCGGCAGGGCGCGCAGGCGGCGCACCCGGGTTATGCCAAGCCCGGTTGCCGCGACTCGCCAGGCCGGCAGATGCGCCGCATCGCCTTCGAGCGCGAGCACCGGCCTGCCATCCAGCGCGGCAAGCGCCGCCGCCCGCACGCCCGGCCATTGCCGTGCGGCGGTTTCTACGCAGAAGGGAAACAGGCCGCCAACGCGCGCCTCGATGCGGCCCAGCAGCCATAGCCGTCCCTGCGCATCAAGCCGCCCGGCGTCGCCGGTGCGGTGCCAGACTTCGCCGGCAATGACGACTTTGGCAGCCGCATCCTGCGCAGGGTCTGCATAGGCCTTGTTGACATGCGCGCCAGTGACAAGAATTTCATCGTCGATGATGCGCAGCCGCACCGCCGCAACCGGCGCGCCGGCCAGCAGTCCGCCTGCGCCCGCCATGGCGCGCCAGTCGTCCTGCGCAATGTCCTGCGCAAGCAGATGCGCGATGGGTTCGGCCTCGGTTGAGCCATAGACCGCGACGAGATGTGCTTGCGGGGCAACCTGCATCAGCGCACGCAAAACGTCGGGGAACACCGGACCGCCGCCGGTAAAAATATGGGTCAGGCGCACGGGCAGCGGTTGCCGCGAGAGCGCGGCGCAAATGGCGGGCGGCACCAGCAGGCGGGTGACCCTGTGTCTTTCAAGATGCGCGAGAATGCTTGCGGCTTTGGCCTCTTGCGGCTTTCGTAGATTCCAGTTTGGCAGCACTGCGGTGGCGCCAAGCGCCAGTGTTGCGAGCACAAACACCGGGAAGGCGACGAGGTCGCGCGCATTGTCTGCGCCGGGCGCAAGCAGCGGCTCAAGCGCGGCATTCTGCGCCAGCAAAAACGCGTGGCTGCGGATGATGCATTTGGGCTCGCCGGTCGAGCCGCTGGTGAAGGACATCAGTGCCGGGTCGTCAAGCGCCACAGGCGCATCGGCAAAAGCCGCACCGCTGCCGCCACTGCCCGGCGGCAGAGCAAGCGGAATGGCCCGCGTCTCGCGCCAGATGAGCCGCGCGGCCCGCAGCAGCCGGCCGGCGAACAGCGCGCGCGGGCGCGCCGTTGCAGCCGCGTGCCGCATCCCAGCAAGGCCGAGCGCCGGTTCGGGGAAAACCACGACAGCGCCAAGCCGCCACAGGGCGGCGAGGCTGACATAAAGGCCAATGCCAAGCGGCAGAGCAACAAGCACGCGGTCGCCCTTGGCGATGCCGCGCGCGCGCAAGGCGCTGGCGCAGTCCTGCGAGGCTCGCATCAGGCCGGCAAAGGTTATGCTTGCGCCGCCCGCCTCGATGATTGCGGTGCGCTCGCCATGCAGGGCGGCGCGCCCCGCGAGGGTTGCAATCAGCGTCACGACTGTGCCACTGCGTCCAGGCGCAGGCCCATGAGCGCATAGCGGCGAAACACTGTGCCCGCATGCTTGCTACTGCGCGCGCGCGAGCTGTTGTCCGCGTGCATCAGCGCGTGGATGACATGGGCATAACCAAGCTCACGGACTGCGCAATGGAAGTGTGAGGCGAGGGCGCGGCCGGCGCCGGGCTGGCGGCTGGCGTAGGTTTTGAGAACAGCGGCGGTCGGCCGCGCGCCTTGCAGATGATCGGGGTAGCCGAAAAGGAAGCCGGCCAGTTCGCCGCGCGCGTCGAACGCAAACAGCACGAGGCGCGGATCAAGCTTCGGGATCAGCGGCGCGTACATAGCGCGGAATGCGGCAGGATCAACCGGCTTGTAAAACGCATTATTGGCGAAGGCCTGTGATGACAGGCTGAACAGCTGGCCAACCAGCCTGTCCGCATCGCGGCCATCCCAGGGCGTGATGGTCACACCTGCCGGCACAACCGGCGCCTCGCCCGCAGCCGCAACGGGCGCGCGGGCGGAGACATAGCTGGAGATCGCTGAAAAACCGGCCAGCTCGAAGGCTGCCGCATCATGCGCACCGCTCACCGGCTCCAGCAGGAACGGCGGTGTCGCGTCGCTTGCCGTCACCAGCCGGTGGCTGTGCCAGGTGTCGCCGTCCATCGGGCCGATCATGGCGCGAAATCCCTCCCGAGCAAGGCGACTGGCCGCTGACTGCAACAGGGTGGCGCCGCTGGCGGGGCTGGCGCAGGCAAACTGCCCCACGGCCGCTGTGCGCTGGCCATTCCATGCAGGCGCGTCGCGGTACAGGACGGCGGACGCATCCTGCCTTGAGACCTTCTCTTCCATCGGTTGCATGAGTGTGGCTCCGGCGCAGTAAAACAGGAATGGCAGGCTGACGCTGACAAGTGCGACCCGCAGCGCCCGCTGGCGGTCAAACAGGTCGGGAAACAGCGCGGGCATCAGGCCCGCCAGCAGGAAGCTGGCAACCGCATAGGGCCAGAGCGCGCCGAGCCAGAGTTTTGCCGCAAGGTTGGCGTCGTTGATGAGTGCCAGCAGCGCGAAAATGCCGCCCGCGCCGCCAGCCAGAACGGGCCAGCGCCAGGCCTGACGCCGGGCCAGCGCCAGCGCCCCATAGGCGAGCGCGGCGCAGGCGAAGGTGATATTGTAGAAGCTGAGCGCGTTGGGGCCGAGCGCCTCACCCAGAACCAGCCAGAAAATTGCGATGCAGACCAGCGCTGAGAGAAAATCCAGATCGGGAAAATCCGATTGGCAGGGCCGCGCCTTGCGCGCCGCGAGCTGCGCCAGAAAGGCGACGGCAGGCAGCAGAATGTTATGCGGCGCGGTAACGGCGGCAATGACAAAAAGCACAATGGCGGTAGCCCGCGCCGTATGGGGCCTGATGCCGAGCGGGCGGGCAAGCAGCAGCGCGATGGTGAGCGTGGCAAGCAGCGCGAGAGTCAGCGCGACAAGGCCGGTTGCGCCGGTTTCGAGATGCCGGGCGAGCAGCAGGTGCAGGCTGAGCGGGATGAAGAGATTGTCGAAACCGCGCCACGATTCGGCCTCGACCAGCGCGCCGAAGGCGGCGATGAGCAGGCTGAGGAAAACCACGCTGGGGCGGGCAATATCAGTCAGGAGCAGCAGCAGGACCATTGCGATGATGAAGGTGACGAGCGCGAAGATGACTGTGCCCTCGACGCTTTTTGCGCCGGTGATGAGGGCAAAAAAGCGCTTGCCATAGGCCGACCCGGTGAGCGCTGCCGCCGCATCGGACAAAGTGACCACGGCGAGCGGCAGGGCGTAGAGAACCGGGTCATGCGCCGAGCGCAGAAACAGGATGAGAATGGCGATGGCCAGCAGCACGTCGCCATAGGATTTGCGCTCAACCGAATGCAGCGCCGCACCGAGGCCCGCCAGCCTGCCCGCCCGCCCGCGCAACAGAAGGAGGACACCAACCGACGCGCTGATTAGCAGAATGACCGGCCAGCGGTCAGTGAACAGGAAGGGAAAGCTGAGCGCGTACAGCCCGGTGCCAACATGCACGCACTTGCGTTTGACTTCGGCGCTCCAGCCGAATGTTCCGGATGCGGCGCGCACGCCGGCCATCATGGCCAGCACCAGCGCCAGGGAGGCACCAACTGCGCCAAGCTGCCAGAGGCCACTCACGCGATGGCCGCCTCTATAACGAAATCCGAATAGAAGAAGGCCTTGTCTTTTGCCTTCAGGGCAGTCTCTTCGGCCTCGCGGCGGCGCACCCGATCAATGAGGCTTGCAGGCATGCGGCGCGGTGCCAGCATGTTCCAGTAGACGAGGCGCGCGTCGGGAGCAGCGCAGCCGAGAATGTCGGCATAGGCCACCTCAAACTGTGCAGGGGCCATATACTCGAAAATATCCGAAAGGTTGAAGCCGTCAAAGCGCTGGCCTTGCGCCAGCGCCGCGCCAAACGCGCCCTGCCGCAGGTCGAGCCGGTCAAGGCGCTGGCGTATCGTGTCAAAATGTTCTGCCCGCAAGGCCAGCGGCAGGGCGGTGCCATGGGTGCCGCGCAAGATCCAGTGCAGATAGGGGTTGTCGGCCGGGTCAAGCGCCACCGCCGCATGCGCCACTCGCCGCCCCACGTGCGCGGACAGGCTGCCCGGCGCATGGTCAAAGAAGCGCGGATCGCGGCCGAGCCAGCCCATGACCCGCGTTGAGAAAAACAGCTTTAGCAGCAGCGCCCAGCGTTGATTGCTCCAGCGTGTTTCAAAAAACGCTCGGCGCGCGTCGGCAGCGCGCGGCTCGAACACCGCGTCAACCGTCTGGCGCGTGTGAACGAGGGGCAGCATCCAGCGGCGGAAGATGCGGAAATAGCGCTCAAACTTGCCGATGCCGCCAAGGCCATGGGCGATGACGCCGCCGCGCTGCGCGGCCCAGAAAGCCTGCTCGCTTGTGGGCAGCGCGCGGCACAGCTGGTCCAGCAATTCGCCCCGCCGTGACGAGGGCCGCGAGCCCATAAGCTCGAGCAGCGCCGCATGGCTGAGCTGGCCATAGGCGGCGATGCGCAGCCGGAGGCAGTCAAGCTGCGCGCGCGAAAGGTCAGCGACGACAATGCGCGCCGGATCAAGCGTCAGCATGGCCAGCGCATTGTCTCCAGCCGAACAGACCGACATCAGCGTTGCGCCCGGCTTGGGCGCGAGCGCGGCGCAGAGCACGTCCGCATCCTCCCACACCTGCGCGTAGCGGATGAAATCAAAGCGCGCTTTTGCCGCAATGCCGGTGTCAGACATTCAGCCTCCGCACTGTGCCCGCCGCGCCGTCCACCTCTATTGTGTCGCCCGATGTCAGCCAGGTCATTGCGCCCTTCAGCGCGACAACACAGGGTATGCCCATTTCGCGCGCCACGATGGCCGAATGCGACAGCAGGCTGCCGCGCTCGACGACTATGGCCGATGCATTGGCAAACAGCGCGATCCAGCCGGGATCAGTATGGCGTGCGACGAGGATGTCGCCACGCGTGAGACTCTGACTTTGCGGATCACTGATGACGCAGGCGCGCCCGCGCATGAGCCCGGCTGAGCAGCCCGTGCCTTTGCGCATGTCGCTGTGCGGGACCGCATGCGGCGCGTCCGGCGCGGCGGGCAGTTTGCCGTCGCTGTGGGGCGTGCCCCGGACAATCCGCTCGGGCGGGTCTGGCAGGCTTTGCGACCGTGCCTGTTCAAGCTGCCGCCGCGCTATTATTGTCCGCAGGCCATGGCCCGGCAGCGTGCCTTCTGCCGCGCCAAGCGTTTCCTGCAAAGTGAGGCAAAGAACGTCGCGCGGATGATCCATCCAGCCGCGCTGGCAAAAACCTTTGCCCATGGCCAGAAACACGCGGCGCGCCAGCCCGAAAATCAGCGTGCGCTCGAAGCGCAGGTTCTCGCGGTCGCGCACCCGCGAGCGGGCATAGCGGATTAGGCGGCGCGCCACCCGGTGGCGGATGGGGCGACCGGCGCACAGGGTCGCCAGCCGGGCAAACGGATCGCCGTGCGGGGCGGCCGGGGCCCGGTCCGACTCCGCTGCGGCGAGAATTGCCGCAAACAGCGGCTGCGGCGCCTCGGTCAGCGGCAGGCTTTCCAGCTTCAATTCGCCGGTGCAGCGGTCCCCGAATTTTGCCAGGTAGTTCGACACCTGCCCATGCAGCGTGGGGAATTGCCGGATGGCCTCCGTGCTGGCGCTGCGCAAGGCAGCGATCATCTCCGGCTGGCCGCGAACCAGCGCGGCAATGGCGCGGATGCGCTTTGGCGGTTCGGCCGAGACAATATTGCCCTGGCCGATCAGGCTGTCATTGTGCAGATCAGGCCCGGCCGCCCCGAACCATTTGCTGAAAAGCCCGCGCGATACGCCAAAAGCGATCATGCAAATAAAATCATTGACCAGCGGCGCATCCCAGCGATCCAGCAGGCCCGATTCGATGTGGCGATATTCCCTTGCAAGATCGGGCAGCGGCAAGGCCGCAATTGTCCGCTCATCCAGCGCGAGAACGCAATCGACCCGCCGGTGGAAGTGGATGATCGTGCGGCGCAGCCTGATCATCTGCCAGGCGATGCCCGCGCTGGCGCGCAGCAGGCCGGCATAGTCCATAACGCGTGCAAGCGGGCCAATGCCAGCCGGGGGCGACAATTGGGCGGCCAGCGCGCTGTCAAGCGGCTGGCTCAATCCCATCATGCCTTCCATGTAGCCGCGATTGATGCTGTAGCCTGGCAGCAGGGCGAGCGCGCGGTACCAGTTGACGAGATTGTAATAGACGCGTCCGTCAATGCGCTCCAGCATATTGGCAAACACCGGACGCGCGGCTGCCGCCCGCGCTGCGCTGACGCCCAGCAGCCGCACAAAGGCCTCGTAAACCCGCGCGTAGGCATATTGCGCAAAGCTGTAGGTGAGCGGCGAGACGATGCCCGGGTAGCTTTCAATAATGTTTGAATTGTCGAAGACCGCAAACACGTCCGCGCCGCGCTGCGCCGGTTGGACTGCGCCGGTGATCGGCCGCGCCTGAAGCAGGAAAACCGTGCCTTCCGCAATTGCCCATTCGATATCCTGCGGTCCGCCACGCGCCGCCTCGACAGCCCGCGCCGTGGCCACCACTGCCTTGACATCGGCGGGTGAAAGAAGCCGGTCGCCGGGCGGCGCGTCGGCCTCCGTGTCATTCAGGGTATTGAAGACATAGGTTTCGCCGTCTTCCAGTCCGCCTGCCAGCTTGTCCGCAAGGCCGGCGACGGCGGCGATGACAACAACGCCAGGATCGCCAGTGACAGGATCAGCGCTGAAGGCGATGCCGGCGGCGCGCGGGCTGATCATCGACTGCACAATGACTGCGGGCGCGCTGTCGCCGCTGCTGATACCGCGGCTGGCGCGGTAGTCTGCAAGACTTTGCGTGAAGCCGGATTCCCAGACTTTTGCGGCGGCTTCCGGCACGCCTGCCGCCTCTATGCCAAGCAGGGTCAGGAACTGCCCGGCATGCGAATGCAGCGCTCCGTCCTCCGCCCGGCCGGAGGAGCGCACCGCAAACGGGCCGGGGCCGAGTGCGCTGAGTGAGGCTGCCAGTGCGAGATGTGCGGTACTGGCCAATGCGCCTTCGGCGAAAGCTGCGGGCGTTATGACAAAAAACCCCGGCACCTTGAAACCTGCACTGAACAAGGCCGCGAGCGCCGCCGCCTTGCCGCCCGCAACTGCCGGATCAAGCGCCTGCGCGGCTGTGAGGATGAGCGCGCTCACGTCAGCGCCACCGTAACTACGGGGCCAAGGCCAGCGCCGATGTAGCAGGCAGCGACCCACAGGCCTGCGGCAGTCTCAATACGGTTTTGATGCGCGGGACTCATGTGTTGGCGGAATTGCCTGGCAACGAGCAGGCAGCCCGCCAGCCCTGCAAAACCCGGGGCTGCAACACTTGCCAGGGCGTTGGTCCTGCTGCCGACGGCGCAGAGCAGAAAGCAGGCGGCAGTGATGCTGGCGGACCAGACTACTGACGCCGGGCGCGGCCCCCACAGCGCCGAGTAGGTTTCGACGCCGGGGCGCTCATTTTCGGGCGCCCAGATTTTGCGCCCGATCTCCAGCGCGCAGCCATTGACGAAACTCAGGGCCAGAAAAATCCACAGCCCGTCCGGCGGCACGCCGCCGCGCGGCAGCCACTCGCAGGCAGTGACAAAGAAATCGATGACGGGCAGGATGAGCATATGCGAGGCAAGATAGGCGACGGGCTGTGATTTCAGCCAGCGCGGGCAGAAGAACTCGACGCTCATCAGGGCGAGCCAGGCCCAGGCCAATGCCAGCAACGCGGCAAGCCGCGCATCCAGCGCCAGTGCTGCCGCGAGCGCCACGGGCACAAGCGCCAGCGCCAGCTTGAGGATGGTTGCGAGGCTGACGAGGCCGCGCGGAATTGGCCGCTCGGGGCGATAACGCCGGTCGTCTTCAAGGTCCTTCCATTCATCACTGGCGCGCATCTGGAAAAACAGGATGAGCGAGACAATGAAAGCGACAGCGAAGGGCAGCGGACCGGGCAGCGGCCGCCCCGCCAGATGCGCCGAGACGCTGACGCCCGCAGCGCTGAAGCAGGCGAGCAAGGTCGCGGTTTTGACCAGCGGAAACCGCTCGCGCTGATAGATCGTGAGCCGGGCCAGCAGGCTTTGCTGCATGGCCGTCAGCCCCGCCCGCGCGCCAGCAGGCGGTGGGCACGGGTGAACTCGCCCGCTGCCATAGCGCCGATGATCGAGATTTCACCCGCCAGACACAAGGCTGCGGTGACCTCGGCAAGCGCCGCCGCCTTGCCCGCGCCCGCCAGCCCCAGCAGGCGCAGCGCCGCCGCCTGCGCGGGCAGGCCAGTGCCTCCGCCGACCGTGCCGACCAGTATGTTTGGCAAGGTGACGGACACCAGCAGATCCGCGCCGCGCGCCTCCATGCGCGTCATGCCCACCGCCGACTCGGCGACGCAGGCAGCGTCCTGCCCGGTGGCGATGTAGAAGGCCGCAAGGCCGTTGGCGTAGTGGCCCTGCGCGCCGATCTGGCCGCTGAGCAGCGCCCCGAGATTTGCCATGCCGGCATAGTCGAGCATGCGCTGGACGCTGACGCGCAGGCGGCCCTGCACCAGTGCGGCGGGCAACACGACACTGGCGGTGACCTTGCGCCCGCGTCCGGTCAGCAGCCCGAGAAACGAAGCCTTCTTGTCACCGGAAAAATTGGCTTCGACAAACCAGTGGCGCGGCTTGATCGGGCAATGGGCTTCAATGTGGCGGCACAGCGCGTCCGCCGCGATGGTCGCCATGTTCTGGCCTGCCGCGTCACCGGTGGCGAAGCGGCAGAGCAGGAAGACGATGTCATTGTCGAGAACCGGTTCCAGCGACAGCAGTTTTGCGTAACGGCTGGTCGCCTCGGCGGCGGCTCCAAGCACTGCCGCGTGGCGCGCCACCCAGTCAATGAACAGGCCAGCTTCGCCCAGGCCGCCAAAGGCAAAACCCGGCGCCCGCAACACCCCTTCGCTGGTGAGCGCCGCGCTGGCGCCGCCCGCTTTGGTGACAATCTCGCAACCGCGCGAATAGGAGGCGACAAGTGCCGCCTCGGTCGTGGCAAGCGGCAGGTAATAGTCGCCCTGCGCATGCAAACCATTGACGCGGAGCGGGCCGGCAAGGCCGAGTGGCAGTGTCGTGAAGCCAATCATGTTTTCTATATTGGCGCCGTAGCGTTCAATGCCGGCCAGCGCCGCGTCGCTGGCAAGACATGTTTCGTCTTGCGCGCCTGCCCCCCTGGCGCGCAGCATTGCCCACAGCCGCCGGACGCCCGCAATATCAGGGCGGCGCGGCGCACGGATAAGCGGGGCCGGCGGGTCCTGCGGATGCGGCGCGACACGACGCTGCGCCTCGCTGGGCGAAAAGCTCAGACGCAGGCGGGCCAGCATATCTTCAACTTGACGCGGGAGGAGGGACATGGGTTCCTGAAATTGCAGACGCCGGACCATGATGCACATAAAAAACAAAGGATGTGACAACGAACACGGTTTGATTGCAAATTGCGCAGGTGGCCGCTCTCAGCCAGGAGTCTTCACCCGGGATGCTTCAGCCGGAAGTCGCGATAGCGGCGTGCCGCCTCGCGCGCCATTGCGGGGGTTGATTCAATCGGCACGTAGCTGAAGGTCTCAATTGTCCCGCGATAGCGCCGCGCCGCGCCAAGCCCCGTGAGCGCGTCGACATAGGCGGTCATTTTGCGGTGGCCGCCCCTGGCAGGCTCGTAAATCATCACTGGTTTTCCGGTGGTCACGGCCTCCCCCAGCATGTTGACGCTGTCGGCGGTGACCAGCAAGGCGTCGGCGGAGCCAAGAATGTGCACATAGGGATTGCTGCCGGCGCCGTCCCAGACAAAAGCCGGTTTGCCGGTTGCCGCCAGCGCCGCGCGTATGGCTTCTGTGACGAAGCCTGGCGTGCGGCGCGATGGTGTCACCATCAGGCTGTAGCCTTCCTGCGCGTGACGCATGGCGATGGCGGCGAGCCTGCCGGCGTCGTCCGCTGAAAAATCATAGCTGCCGCTTTTGCCGCCAAGAATCAGGGCAAGGCGCGGGCGCGGCAGGGTGGCGATGCGAGGGTCGGGAGCGGCGCTTGCCGCAGCCAGCACCGCGCCGCTCAGCCGGTTGGACGGGGTGACCGAGACAAACACATTATCGCCGCGCAACCGGTCATGCGCGTGGATGCAGATGAGGTCGGCGGCGCGCGTGCCGGTATAGGGATCCTTGATGAAGACAGTAAACGCCCGCCCTTGCGAGGCGCGCTTTACCGCGCGCAGGTAGGACACGGTGCGCCGGCCGGATGCGATGACAATATCAGGGAAGGGCGGCGCTATCGGGCTGCCAGGCTTGCGCGGCGCGTCCTTCGGGTCAATCGGGCCGAAGGGAATGAACCAGGACCATGGCGCGCGGGGGCAGACCAGCCGCCGCTCGGGAACGACGCCGAGCGCCTCCGCAAGCCCGAAACATTGTACCTCATCGCCGATTTTTCCGTCGCTGAGAATCCACGCCGTCGTGCCGGGCGGCAGCAGTGAGTCAGGCATTGCGGCTACAGGTCAAAGCCCCATGTTCCGGCGCACCCACGAGGCAAAATGCCAGCCGACATTGCTGATGCGGCGCTCATCGCTGCCGCTGATATAGCTGCTGCCGCTATACGAGGCATTGAGCGAGGACAGCACCGGATAACGGCCCAGCACCGCGCCACCGGGCGCGATCACAAGGCCCTCGCCCTCAAGGTAATCATTGACGTCGCCGAAAGCGGAGGCACCCCGGCCCCTGCCGCGGCGCGAGAAGCCGCCGTCGCCACTGATGGTCAGGCTGTCCACCCGCAGCACCAGGGAGGGCGCGCGGTGGTCACCGGGTGCCAGACGGTCGGCGAATACCGCTGTGGCGCGCGGCGTCAAAGCGGCCTCGATCTGGCGGGCGTAGTTGGGCAGCCGGCGGGCGGCGAGGGCAGAAGCGTCAACGCGGATGGTGCGGAAATGCAGCCCGACAATGTCAGCGGGCGCGAGGGTTTGCGCCAGCGCCGCAGGGGCCGCAAGGCCAAGCCCGCCGAGCAGTGCGCCGAGCCGGATCAGAGACATAAACTTGCGCATTGGCCTTCTCCTGTCAGTTCGGAAAATCAGCGCCTTAGTGGAACGCCACTTTCAGCACCTCATAACTCTTGCCGCCACCCGGCGTGATGACCTCAACCGCGTCGCCCACCTTTTTGCCGATCAGCGCGCGGGCTGTGGGTGAGGTGATCGAGACGCGGCCGGCCTTGACGTCAGCTTCAGCTTCCCCGACAATCTGGAACACTTTTTTGGCCTCGGTGTCCTCGTCCATCAGCGTCACAGTCGCGCCGAACATGACGGTTCCGCCCGACAGCTTTGACACGTCGATCACTTCCGCCCGCGACAGCTTGTCCTCGAGTTCGGCGATGCGGCCCTCGTTGTGCGACTGCGCCTCTTTGGCCGAATGGTACTCGGCGTTTTCCGAAAGGTCGCCATGTGAGCGCGCCTCGGCGATCGCCTGGATGATTCGCGGGCGCTCGACCTGCTGCAGCCGCTTCAGCTCGACCTCGAGCGCAGCGTGGCCGCCAACGGTCATGGGAACCTTCTCCACCATTGTTGCTTTCCTTTTTTGTCCTGCGGCGCATTTTCCGCCGGTTTCAGTGTAATCCTCGCGATGGCAAGGGTGCCGCCGCGCGCAGCATTCTGCGCGGTGGCCGGTCTCACGCCTTCGGAAAATAGTCTTGCAGGGCGCGGACTTCGAGGCTGCCGCCCTTGTAGGCCTGGATGCCCTGCGCGGCCGCGACCGACCCGGCCAAGGTGGTATAATATGGCACTTTATGCAAGAGCGCCGCGCGGCGCAGCGGTTTTGAATCCGCCATGGCCTGCGCCCCCTCGACCGTGTTGAATACCAGCTGCACGCCGCCATTCTTGATGGCGTCAACAATATGGGGCCGGCCTTCCGAAACCTTGTTGATCTTGTGCGCGGCGACGCCTTGCGACTGGAGGTATTTCAGCGTGCCGCCTGTGGCCTGAATCCTGAAGCCGAGGCTGGCGAGCAATTGCACCGGGGCGAGGATGCGCGGCTTGTCGGCGTCGCGCATCGACACAAAAACCGTGCCCTGCACCGGCACGCTGGCCCCGGCGCCAAGCTGGCTTTTGGCAAAGGCAATATCGAAGGATGTGTCGAGGCCGATGACCTCGCCGGTCGAGCGCATTTCCGGCCCCAGCAGCGTGTCAACGCCGGGGAAACGGGCGAAGGGAAACACCGCCTCCTTGACGCCGACGTGGTCATAGACCGGGGTTTGCAAATTGAAACTGGCGAGTGTCTCCCCCGCCATGAGCCGCGCCGCGATTTTGGCGATGGGCAGGCCGATGACCTTGGCAACGAAAGGGACAGTGCGCGAGGCGCGCGGATTGACCTCCAGCACATAAATCGCGCCATCTTTCAGCGCGTATTGCACGTTCATCAGGCCAATGACGTTGAGGCCCAGCGCCATCTTCCGGGTCTGCGTTTCCAGTGCGGCAATGGTTTCCTTTGACAGCGAGCGCGGCGGCAGCGAGCAGGCGCTGTCGCCCGAGTGAATGCCGGCCTCCTCGATATGCTCCATGATGCCGGCGATGAACACGTCCTTGCCATCGCACAGCGCGTCAACGTCTATCTCGGTCGCGTCGGACAGATAGCGGTCAAACAGCAGCGGATTCTTGCCCAGCACGGTGTTGATCTGGCCAGTCTTGTCATTGGGATAACGCGCTTTCACCTCCGAAGGCACGAGGCCCGGCAGCGTGTCGAGCAGGTAATCGTCAAAGGCGGTCTGGTCATGGATGATGGCCATGGCGCGGCCGCCCAGTACATAGGACGGGCGCACCACCAGCGGCAAGCCAAGCTCGGCCAGCACAAGACGCGACTGTTCCACCGAATAGGCGATGCCGTTCTTCGGCTGCTTCAATTGCAGCTTGTCGAGCAGGCGCTTGAAACGGTCGCGGTCCTCGGCAAGGTCGATGGAGTCGACACTTGTGCCAAGGATAGGGATTCCGGCCTGCTCCAGTGCATGCGCCAGCTTCAGCGGTGTCTGCCCGCCGAACTGCACGATAACTCCCTTGAGCGTGCCGTTGCTCTGTTCCTTGGCCAGAATCTCCAGCACGTCCTCAGCGGTCAAAGGCTCAAAATACAGACGGTCCGAGGTGTCGTAGTCTGTCGAAACCGTCTCGGGATTGCAGTTGATCATGATGGTTTCATAGCCCGCGTCGCGCAGCGCGAAACAGGCGTGGCAGCAGCAATAGTCAAACTCGATGCCCTGGCCGATGCGGTTGGGACCGCCGCCCAGAATGACGATTTTTTCGCGCGCCGAAGGCCGCGCCTCGCAGGCCGGCGCGCCCGCAAAAGGCGCGGCGTAGGTCGAGTACATGTAGGCGGTGGGCGAGGCGAATTCGGCGGCGCAGGTGTCGATGCGCTTGAACACCGG
>JANLPP010000111.1:0-3178 GCA_031367295.1 Hyphomicrobiales bacterium
CAATCAGCACCGGCTCCAGCATGGCGCGGGCGGCATAGATCGCGGCGGTATAGCCAGCCGGTCCCGAACCGATAATCATCAGGCGGGCATGCTGGACAGAACCGGTGGATAGGGAAGACATCGGACCTCTGGATCGCGGGCTTTTGGGGCATTGCCAATTGGCGGAGACGCAAGACGCAGCCAGCAAAGGCACCGGCATCCGCAACCCATGCAAAGACGGCAGCGCAGCTGCGCGCTCCATGCAGCATAAGCAGAGCTCAAGGTCAATTCAAGCGCAGGCGCGCTAAATGTCAGGCGCGTTGAAGTGGCGGAGAGGGAGTCCGCCAATCAGGTGTTTGCCAGCATCCGCCCATGTCCGCGACATATCTGTCAAGCCACTGATTATGTGCACTTCCTTGAATCATCCTGTCCGCACTTGTGCATTGACGTTCGCCACAAGCCGCGCTAAATGCTAGGGCTGACGCTGGGGCTGGCCCCAGCATTGAATGCTGGGGCTGGCTGTGAATCAGCATCAACTTGGGGCCCCCCTCTAAACTCAGCTAAGGCGTTGGTGAAGCGGCCACATTTGCCCAATTTGCGGGGTCCTGATCGGCGCCGATCGGGACCCCGCCCCGCATGAATTTCGGCGAGCATTATCAATGTTTTGTGCAGAATTTAGCGGGGGTCCCAATTCAGTGCTGAATCACACATTCTTTTTACGGAACGACTGAAACGACTCTAGTGCAGCAAAGTCGGGTCTTTCTGTTGAAGGACGATTGGCGCGAGAAAGGCACTATCCACCGACTCGGCTAACCAGTCCCGCCCGCACATGCGGGTCGTGGCTGAGATTGCAACGCGCTAAGCCATGCGGCATTTTGCTCTGTTGTCAAAGACGACGCGACGCGAAGATGTTCGATGTAACTAAGCCAGAAAGTAAAACTACAGTGTTCCGAGCCGTGAGCAACAGATTCAACAAACTGTCTGCTCATACCCGGCCCGATCTGGCTAGAAATCCACTCTTCGCGTTCCTTGCTGCAACTATCATAACCCTTATAAACTGCTTCTGCAGCGGGAATGCTAGTACGAGCCACCACACGCATTGCAGCGCCCTCACATTCACTCCAGTGCGCTAGGAGAATGTCGCCCTGTCGCTTTTTGGCTTCCTGCGCTTCCCTCCATTCGGGGGTGTCCCACACCATCGGCGCAGCGGGGGCGGGGGCGGGGGCGGGGGCGGGGGGCGAGGAGGCACATCCAACCAACAGGAATAACGCCCCGCCGCTAGACGCGACTAAACCGAGATGTTTATTCACACTCCCGCCCCCCAACCTCGAAACCGTGACTACACTAACATCATAGCTTCGGTCAGGCCAGCCGCCCAATCGTCGCCGCGCTTACCTCATAGCCCCGCGCAATCGAGCGCAGCGTTTCCCCGTCCATATCGCGGCGTTTGATCGCCTCCCGCTTCTGGTGCGTGGTGAGCTTCGGCTTGCGGCCGAATTTGACGCCCTTGGCCTTCGCGTCGGCTCTGCCGCGTGTCGTGCGTTCCTTGATCCGGCGAAGTTCGAGCTTGGCCGCGACGTCGGCTAACCAGAGGCAACAGTTTACCTACAAGTACGCGCGGGCGCGCGAGTCTTTCCCGACAAGGTGCGCGCGCAA
The DNA here is from genome assembly GCA_031367295.1 of Hyphomicrobiales bacterium. Classification (GTDB taxonomy): domain Bacteria; phylum Pseudomonadota; class Alphaproteobacteria; order Rhizobiales; family Beijerinckiaceae; genus JANLPP01. The sequence goes on from JANLPP010000111.1 coordinate 1,636, forward strand.
GGAATGTTTGCGAGAGATTTCAGCTTGAATTGCCAAAAATTCTTCAAAAATTTGATCGCGACAGAGAAACTGACCGGCATGAAAACTCCCCCAATCCGTATCAAGCCGCCCTAGATGCTAGGGCCAATGCTAGGGCCGGGCCTCACTGTAGAAAGTAGGTTAGATACAAAAACATCATAAATTCAATCATATAGATATGATAGTAACAATGTGTTTTGGCGGAGAGGGAGGGATTTGAACCCCCGATACGCTTGCACGTATGCCGCATTTCGAGTGCGGTGCGATCGACCACTCTGCCACCTCTCCGCATTTGCGAGGTGCTTGCCAGGGCCGTGCTGGCAGCCGGGCCGATAGCATGGGCCGGGGCGGCGCACAAGGCTGGCGCGCATGCCGGTTGCGGCAAATGCAAATCACCTTTTGATTTTGAGACAAGGGCAGCTGGCCGATAGACGACGCGCGGGAACGGCAAACAGCAGGACGCCCCTACTTCGCCATCTGGCGTGTCCTTACGACGCCTTCGATCAGTGGCAAGCCGGTGCGGTTCGCCAGCGCCTCATCGCGCCAGCGCTTCTTCAACCGCTTTCGCGTTTACCTCAATCACCCGCAAATAGGCGGTGGCGGCGGAGTCGGGGGCAAAGCGTCCCTGTTCCCAGTCCTTCAGCCGCGCTGGATTGATGCGGAAACGCTCAGCGAATTTCGCCTGGCTTAGGCCGGTTGCAGCCCGTGCCGATTTCACCTGCCGCGCCGCCCGTGCGGCGGCAAGCTCAGGCTCGCTCATTGGCGGATTGTCCGGGTCGCTCGCAGCATTGCACTCAATGTCATGTGCAGACATAGCATCGAGCCGGGCCAGTTGATGCGCTGACAAATCCGCTGGCGCGGGGCCTGGCTTAAATCGAACGGTTGGCATAGGCGCGCTCCTCTTTGCTGCTTGACCGGCGGGCTGAAATAATCCTGCATACTTCGCCGCGTGGCGTAAATACGACAGTGAACACCCGCTTCTGAATGACACCGATAACCTTGAAGCGCGTTTCACCATCTTCAGGATGGCTCGCCTCGACAACCAGGCGATTGGCGTCCCCGAATATGCGCGCAGCTACGGCAAAAGGGATGGCGTGTTTGGCTTCGTTGGAAGCAGCTTTGACGTCATCCCATTCAAATTCTGAGGGCGCTTCGGCCTCCACCATATATTGGCGCTCCAGTCGAAAGTCAACGGGTATCCCGTATAACTATGAAGTGTTGAAACAGTCTTGAGCTGCATCCCTACTTCGCCGCCGCCGCCCCGGCAATCAGCCCAACCGAGATCATCACGCAGCCGTTGCCAGGCGCGGGCAGCAGTATCTGCCTGATCCCGGCGAGATTCTCGATCAGCGGCAGGCCGGTCAGCGTTGCCAGCGCCTTGCCACCCTGCATCAGCTGGGCCTGAATGGCGGCGCAGGAGCGGGCGCTGGGCACCACCTGCACCGTGCCGCCCTCGCAGCCGCCCGCCACGCCGGGCGTTACCAGCAGCACCGAGGCCGAGCGCGGCGCAGTCTGGTTGGTGTAG
>JANLPP010000139.1:0-1647 GCA_031367295.1 Hyphomicrobiales bacterium
GGTGCAGGGGCTGCGGGCGGTCAGCATTGAGGCGCGCGACCTGTTTCGCCGCCCGCTGGCCGGTGATGAACTGGCCGCCTTCGACGCGGTGGTGTTTGACCCGCCGCGCGCAGGCGCGCAGGCGCAGGCGGCCGCGCTGGCACAGTCGGCAGTGCCGGTGGTGGTTGCGGTGTCCTGCAACATGGCGAGCTTTGCGCGGGACGCGGCCCTGCTGGTTGCGGGTGGATACAGACTTGAATCTGTCACGCCCATCGACCAGTTTCTGTATTCCGCGCATGTCGAGATTGTGGGTGTTTTCCGCAAGGCGGTGGCTGCCAGGACAAAGCGCAAGGGTTTGCTCGGGTAAGGACTGTGAGGCGCGATGGCGGATGAGTTTCTGGCGCAATGCGCGGCGATTGCCGGCGCGCAGAACGTGGTGACGGAGGCGCAGGACATGGCGCCCGCGCTGAGCGAGCCGCGCGGCCTGTACCATGGCCGCGCCCGCGCGCTGCTGCGGCCCGGTAGCGTTGCCGAAGTGTCGCAGCTGCTGGCCCTGTGCAACGCCTTGCGCGTGCCGGTGGTGCCGCAGGGCGGCAACACTGGCCTTGTCGGCGGGCAGACGCCGGACGCTGGCGGCGCGGCGGTCGTCTTGTCCCTGACGCGGCTCAACAGGGTGCGCGAGATTGATCCGCAGTCCAACACCATGATCGTTGAGGCGGGGCTGACGCTGGCGGGGGCGCAGGCCGCGGCGGAGGGTGCGGACCGGCTTTATCCCCTGTCGCTGGCCTCGGAAGGTTCCTGCACGGTGGGCGGCAACCTTGCCACCAATGCGGGCGGCACGGCGGTTATCGCCTATGGCAACGCGCGCGACCTGGTGCTGGGCATTGAATGCGTGCTGGCCGACGGGCGCATCCTGTCAAACCTGTCAAAGCTGAAGAAGGACAATACCGGCTATGACCTGAAGCACCTGTTCATTGGGTCTGAGGGCACGCTGGGAGTCATCACTGCCGCGACGTTAAAACTGGTTGAGCGTCCGCGCGCGGTGGAGACAGCCTTTATCGGCGTGCAGTCGCCGCAAAAAGCGCTCGACCTGCTGGTGCGCGCGCGCGCCGCGACGGGTGGCGGGATCACGGCGTTTGAGGTTGTCCCGCGCATCGGCATTGAGTTTGTGCTGCGCCATGCAAGCCAGGTGCGCGAGCCGCTGGCCGGTGCCAGCCCCTGGTACGTGCTGCTGGAACTGTCCGGGCAGGACGGTGCGGCGCTCTCTGCGCAGATGGCCGCGCTGCTGGAGCATGCGCTGGAGGCGGGACTGATCGAGGATGCCGCGATCGCCGCGTCGCTTGACCAGCGCAAGGCCTTCTGGCGGCTGCGCGAGGCGCTGTCTGACGCGCAGCGGCCCGAGGGCGGCTCGATCAAGCATGATGTGTCGGTGCCGCTGGCGCAGGTTCCTGTGTTTATTGACGAGGCGACACGGGCAGTCGAGGCGTTTGTGCCGGGTGCGCGCGTTGTCGCCTTCGGGCATCTGGGCGACGGCAACGTGCATTTCAATGTGTCGCAGCCGGCTGGCGCGGACACGGCGGAGTTTCTGGCGCGGTGGCATGCGGTCAATGACATTGTCCACGCAATCGTGCTGCGCCATCAGGGTTCGGTCTCCGCCGAGCACGGCAT
>JANLPP010000141.1:0-15354 GCA_031367295.1 Hyphomicrobiales bacterium
TCATCGGCGTTATCATCTTCGCCGCCACTCTGCCCATGACACGCCTTGCCGTCGGCGATCTTGGCCCGTGGTTTCTCACTGCCGGGCGGGCAGCGGTTGCGGGCTGCGTGGCGGCGCTGGTGCTGGCCGCGTTGCGCCGCCCGGCACCTGCCCCTGCCACGCTGGCAAAACTGGCGCTTGCCTCGCTCTGCGTAGTCGGCGGTTTTCCGGGCTTTAGCGGCCTTGCCATGCAGAGCGTGCCCGCCGCCCATGGCGCAGTGGTGATTGGCGTCCTGCCGCTCGCCACCGCCGCTGCCTCGGCACTGCTGCATGGCGAGCGCCCGTCGCTGGCATTCTGGATTTGCGGCATCGCGGGCGCGGCGCTGATTGTTGTGTTTGCGTTGCGCCAGGGCGCGGGCGGGCTGTCGTTCGGTGACCTGCTGCTGTTTGGCGCGGTGGCCAGCGCTGCGGTCGGTTACACGGTTTCGGCAGACCTGACGCGTTCAATGCCGGGCTGGGAGGTAATTTCCTGGGCAGTCGTGCTCGCCCTGCCCGTCACTGTGCCGGTCGCCCTATGGCTGTGGCCGGCGCATCCCGAGGCGGTGCGTGGCGCATCCTGGGGCGCCTTCGCCTATATTTCACTGATGAGCATGTATGCCGGGTTTTTCTTCTGGAACGCCGGGCTGGCGATGGGCGGTGTGGCGCGGGTCTCGCAGGTGCAGCTGCTGCAAACCTTTTTCTCGATTGGGATTGCCGCACTGCTGAATGGCGAGCCCATTGGCCCGGAGTCGCTGCTGTTTGCGGTTGGGGTTGCCGTAACCGTGTTCATTGGCAGGCGCTTTCGCACTTCCTTGCCAGTTGTTGCAAAATAGCAACATGCGGCGATTGGCCCTTGCAGTGCCCGAGTGCTGCCGCATTCACACGCCAAGGACAGAGTATTAACATTTGGTAACAGCTAGGACATATGGAATGCAGAAATCTGGATATGCACTGATCGCGGTTCTGGCCTTTGCCATGCCTTCTCTCTTACATGCCGCCCCGCGCTCCGCTGGTCCGGCCCAGTCCGTCACCACAACCGCGCAGGCGCGCGCCACGCCAGCAAGAAACATCGACGCTGCCACCCTGAAGAAGTCCGATGGCCGCGTCGAAGTTGCTCTGCTTGTCATACCCGCTCCCCAGCCCCACGCCGGCGGCGCGCGCCGGGTCAAGACCCACAAGCGCCTCACACGGCACCGCACAGAGCGGGCGCTGCAATTTTCGGAAGTGCGGCAAACCGGCCTGAAGTCAATGATTGCCGAGGAGGCCAGCGCCAATGGGGTGCCCTATGCGCTGGCCGATGCCGTGGTGCGGATCGAGAGCCGTTACAATCCCCACGCCACCAATGGTGTGAATATGGGTCTGATGCAAATTCAGCCGCGGACCGCGCGCGGCATGGGATTTTCGGGGTCGCCTGCGGCGCTGCTCCAGCCGGAGACCAACTTGCGCTATGGCATGAAATATCTGGCGCTGGCCTACCGCCAGTCGAATGGCGACACCTGCCAGACAGTGACGCGCTACCAGTCCGGGCATTTCTCCGGGCACATCAACCACCCCTATTGCGCCAAGGCCAAAGCGATCATGGCGCAGCGCTAATGGCTTGACCCCGGCACCCGGGCAGCCTATCGCACCCTCGCCAGTCGGCCGGACGGTCGCTCCCCTGACAGGGAGAGGAAAGTCCGGGCTCCATGGAAAAACGGTGCCGGATAACGTCCGGCGGGGGCGACCCCAGGGAAAGCGCCACAGAAAATAAACCGCCCCTGCATGCAGGGGCAAGGGTGAAACGGTGCGGTAAGAGCGCACCGCGGCTGCGGCAACGCAGGCGGCATGGCAAGCCCCGCCGGGAGCAAAACCTTATAGGGATGGACGGCGCGCAGGGTGAAAACTTTGGCGCGCAGGGCTTTTTCCAGCCTTGCCATCCGGGTTGGTTGCTCGAAGCCCCTGGCAACACGGGCCCCAGAGGAATGACCGTCACGCGCAGGCGAAAGCCTGCGCCTTACAGAACCCGGCTTACAGGCCGACTGGCATTTTCGCGCCTTGACCACCTGGTTCGGTGCTTGGCGCTTGAGACGCAAGGGGATAGGGGACTGTGCCGGACAATCACACTGTGCGGCACCGATTCCTGAAATGCAGAAAGACAAATCATCATGCTGAAAGCTATTTTGACCGCCTTGGCGCTGACTGGATTGGTTGCCGCTGGCGCAGTGTTTGCCGCGCCGCTGGCCCCCAAGCCCGCCGTCACGGTGCCAGTTGCGCCCAAAACTCCGGTCGCTGCCGCGCCAGCCGTGGCCGCACCAGTTGCGCCCGCCACCACCGACGACGCCAAGAAGATGAAGGCAAAGGATTGCATCGCGCAAGCCGACAAGCACGGCCTGCATGGCAAGCCGCGCAAGGCATTCAAGCACAAGTGCAAGATGGCCGCGTAAGCAGCCTGATGCTGATGCCTGCGGGCAGGCGCGGTAACGCGCCTGCCTTTTTTGTGAGAAAGTAATGACAGCTCCTTCCGACAGCCAGCGCATCGATGCCGTGCGACAGGTCGCGCGCCACGTGGCGGTGCACCTGCAAGCGGACCTGAGTCTGGAGCTGTGGACCGGCGAGGTGATCCCGCTTGGTGACGGCGCGCGCGACGACATCCGCATTGTGCTGCGCTCGCCCGCCGCCATCCGCCGCCTGATGCTGAAGCCCTCGCTGATGACGGTGTGGGAGCTTTATGCCACCGGGCTTATTGACATTACCGGCGCCTCACCGCTCGCGGCAATAAGGCGCTGGGAGCATATGCGGGCGGTTCGGCTGACAAAGAATATCAGCAAGACCAAAATCCTGCGCGCGCTGTGGCCGTTCATGCTCAGCGCCGGATCAAGCGGGGCTGTCGCCGCCTATGACGACGCGGTGCGCGCACGCTATGGCGCGGGACGCGACGACAAGGCGATGATCGCCTTTCACTACGATGCGTCGAACGCCATGTACGGCCTGTTTCTTGACCCTGAGATGGTTTATTCCTGCGCCTATTTTGCCACGCCGGAAACCTCGCTCGAAGCTGCGCAGCTGGCGAAACTCGACCGCATCTGCCGCAAGCTGCAGTTGAAGCCGGGTGATGATTTTCTCGACATTGGCTGCGGCTGGGGCGGCCTCGTCTGCCACGCCGCCAAAAACTTTGGCGTCAATGCGCATGGCGTGACGCTGTCGCAGCAGCAATTTGAGTTTGTCCAGGCCAAAATCGCCCGCTTGGGCCTCACGGGCAAGGTCAAAGTGGAGCTGCGCGATTACCGCAGCCTGACCGAGGGGCGCAGCTACGACAAGATCGCCCAGATCGAAATGTTCGAGCATCTGGGCATCGACAACCATGACCGACATTTTGCCCAGATGCATCATCTGCTGCGCCCTCGCGGCCTGTATCTGCACCAGGCCTCAACCCGCATGGCAACGCGGGACCTCGGCCGCTTCCGCAAGACCTCGCATTACATGAAGGCGCTGACGCGTTTCGTGTTCCCCGGCGGCGAGATGGACTACGTCGGCATGAGCACAACCAACCTTGAGCGGCACGGTTTTGAGGTGCACGATGTTGAGGCCCTGCGTGAGCATTTCTACCTGACGCTGCAACACTGGATCGCCCGGCTTTACGGACGCATGGATGAGGCCGCCAAAGACATTGGCATGGTGCGGGCGCGCCACTGGCTGGCCTATCTGGTGCTGTCGGCCATGGGCTTTGAGCGCAATGGCATCAGCTGTTTCCAGACGCTGGCTTCCAGGCGCCGCAATGGCCCTTCCCGCCTGCCGCTGGCCCGCGCCGACTACGCGCCATGAGCCAGAACGCCATGCCTTTCCAGACCATCCGCGATATTTTCCGCCACGCCGTATCGCGCTTTAACGCGGCGGAACTGGCCTATGGCCACGGCACCGATAACGCTGTGGACGAGGCAGCTTTTATTGTGCTGGAAGGCCTGCATCTGCCAGTGGACCGGCTCGATATTTTTCTTGATGCACGGCTGACCAGCGAGGAAATGGCAAAGCTGCTGGCATTAATCGAGGCGCGGGTCACCACCCGCAAGCCCGCCGCCTACCTGCTGGGCCGCACGTATTTGCAGAACGTGGCGTTTCTGGTGGAGGAGGGCGTGATCATCCCGCGCTCCTTCATCGGCGAGCTGTTGATGTCCGGCGCTGTTTCGGGCGAGGGCGGCCTGATCGAAGACCCTGATGGCGTGCGCAACATCCTCGATCTGTGCACCGGTGGCGGGTCACTGGCGGTGCTCGCTGCAATGGTGTTTGCCAATGCCACGGTTGACGCGGTGGACATCTCACCCAAAGCGCTGCAACTGGCCGAGCGCAACGCGAGCCTGCACAAGCTTGACGAGCGCATCGCCTTCATAAAAGGCGACCTCTTCGCGCCGCTGGGCAAGGCGCGCTACGATCTCATCCTCACCAATCCGCCTTATGTCACGGCGGAGGCGGTCAAAGCTTTTCCGCCGGAATACGCGGCCGAGCCCGCGCTGGCACATCTGGGCGGACTGGACGGGCTTGACCTTGTGCGGCGCATTCTGGGCGGGGCAAAAAAGCATCTCGCGCCCGGGGGCGGGCTGCTCTGCGAAGTGGGCACAGGCCGCGCGCGGCTTGAGGCCGAGTATCCGCAGACAGCTTTCGTCTGGCTTGATACGGAGCAGACAGCGGGCGAGGTGTTCTGGTTGCGGGCGAAAGATTTGCCGGCTTGAGCGGGATCAGCGCCGCACGTCTGCCAGTATCCGCTCCACCGCCGCCTCTGGCGCAACCTTGCAAAACTCGCCCAGCTGATTGCGGCCAAAAGTGAACTGGCGGCGCGTGTAGTGGCGTGTGTCGATGCAGGACAGCTCTGCCGCCGCATCCAGTGACAAAGCGCCGGCAAGATGCGCGCGCAGATGCGGCACCCCGTGCGCGCGCATCACCGGCAGCGCCGGATCGAGACCGCGCGCGGCAAGGGCGCGCACCTCGTCCAGCGCGCCCTCTTGCAGCATCGCTGCGAAACGCCGGCTGATACGCGCGTGCAGCGCGGCTTTTTCCGGCGCGATGAAATAACGCAGCATTTCCTGCGGTCCGATTCGCGGCGCGGCGCGCCGGCCCTGAAACGAGGCAAGCGGTTTGCCCGTTGCCGCAAAAACCTCAAGCGCACGCAAAATGCGCTGCGGGTCGCTGGGCCGGAGCCCCGCAGCGGTGAGCGGGTCGATCGCGGCGAGGCGCGCATGCAGCGTGGCGGGAGGCAGGTCCTGCGCCTGCGCGCGGAGACGAACGCGGATTTCATCCGGCACAGCGGGAATGGCGGACAGGCCCTGCGTCAGCGCCTTGAAATAAAGCCCCGTGCCGCCGCAAATAATTGCCACTTGCCCCGCCCGACGCGCGGCGGCGAGCGCGCGGTCCGCATCCTCAAGCCAAAGGCCGGTCGAATAATTGACCGCTCCATCGATATGTCCGAACAAGGTGTGAGGAACCCCCGCTTCCTCCTCCAAACTTGGCCGCGCGGTGAGCACGCGAAGGTCCGCGTAAACCTGCATGGAATCGGCGTTGATCACCACGCCGTCCAGCTGTGTTGCCAGCGCTACGGCGATGGCCGACTTGCCGCTGGCGGTCGGGCCTGCGATGAGGATGACAGTGCCCGGCAATCTTGACCTCCACGCAGCCTTGGGAATCGCACGAGATGCATTTTGTCGCAACCCTGATTTCCGCACCGGGCACGCAAGCCCTGACGGATGCGCTTGTGCGCGCTGCGGCAGGCGACCTGCCTTTTGGGCGCGGACCGCATTGGCTTTCACCAAGCGAGGCTGCCGATATTTTCTTCTGGCCGGAGGATTCGGACCTGCCGGAAAATGGCGAGGAGGAAGAGCAGATCATCAGGGATTTCTCCAGCCTGCTGCGCGAATGCGTCAAGGGCGCGCCTGTCGACTGCATCGTGCAGCGCAATGATGAGCACCGCCGCAAAAAGCTGTTCATCGCCGACATGGATTCAACCATGATCGGGCAGGAATGCATTGACGAGCTGGCCGCCTATGTCGGCAGAAAAGACCTTGTCGCAGCTATCACCGAACGTGCCATGCGCGGCGAGATCGCCTTTGAGCCCGCCCTGCGCGAGCGCGTGGCGCTGCTCAAGGGCCTGCCAGCTTCGGTGGCGGATCAGGTGATTGCACAGAATATTACACTGACGCCAGGCGGGCGCACCCTGGTTGCCACCATGCGCGCGCATGGCGCTTACGCGGCGCTGGTCTCCGGCGGCTTTACCCTGTTCACGCGGCCCATTGCGGCGCTGCTGGGTTTTGACGAGGACCGCGCCAATGAGCTGGTGCTGGCCGGTGACTGCCTGTCAGGCGACGTGCGCGAGCCGATTCTCGGCATGCAGGCCAAGCTCGACGCGCTGCTCGACCTGAGCAGCAAGCGTGGCGTGGATACCCGGGCGGTGCTGGCGGCTGGCGATGGCGCCAATGATCTTGCCATGCTTGGCGCGGCCGGGCTGGGCGTTGCCTACTATGCCAAGCCCGCCGTAGCTGCCGCAGCGCAAGCGCGCATCGACCACTGTGACCTTACGTCGCTGCTGTTTGCGCAAGGCTACCAGCGCGGCGAATTTGTGCAGTGAGGTGAACCCCGGACCGCCGGCCTCTGGCCAGCCTTTGCGCTGTGCAAGGCCAGCGGTCCAGGATGTTCTGACCCCCCGGTCCTCACTGCACCGGGATCGCCACAAACCGCACTTCCCCCTGCGCGTTTGACACCAGCAGAAGCGCCGTCTTTTTGCCTCCTGCCTTGGCCGCATCAAGCTTCTTTGACAGATCGATCGGTGTGTTCACCGCTTCCTGATTGACCTCGACAATCACGTCGCCGGCATTGATGCGCTTCTCGCCAGCCGGGCTGTCGGGATCAACCTTGGTGACGACAACGCCCTTCAAACCCTCCTTGATCGAGAAGGTCTTGCGCTGCAGCTCGGTCAGCGCGGAAAATTCCATGCCCAGCGCCTTCTTGACCACATCTTCCTTGTCAGTGTCTTTCTTGCCATTTTTACCGCCGTCAGCATTGGCCAGTTTCATGCCATCTTCAAGACGGCCAAGCTTGACACTTTTGGTCATCTCCTGGCCCTTGCGCATGATGATCACTTCGACACTCTTGTCGACCGGCGTGGAGGCGACAATTTTCGGCAGATCGCGCGATTCTTTAATGTCCTTGCCGTCAAATTTCAGTATGACATCGCCTGCCTCAAGCCCTGCGGGCTTGGCCGGTCCCTTGTCGTCAATGCCAGCGATCAGCGCGCCGCGCGCCGTGCCAAGACCAAGGCTCTCGGCAATGCCTTCATCGACATTCTGGATGCGCACGCCAAGCCAGCCGCGGCGCGTCTCGCCAAAATCTTTCAGCTGGTTGATCGTCGGCAGCACTGTTGCCGCAGGCGAGGCAAAGCCGATGCCGATCGAGCCGCCCGAGGGCGACAGAATCGCCGTGTTGATGCCGACGACCTCGCCGTCCATGTTGAACAGCGGGCCGCCGGAATTGCCCTTGTTGATGGAAGCGTCGGTCTGGATGTAATTGTCATAAGGGCCGCTGTCGATATTGCGGTTGCGCGCCGAAACAATGCCTGCCGTGACCGTGCCGCCAAGCCCGAAGGGATTGCCTACCGCCATCACCCAGTCACCAACCCGCATCTTTTCCGAGTCGCCGAATTTCACCGCCTTCAGCGGCTTGTCGGGTTTTACACGCAGGACCGCGACGTCCACCTTGTCATCCTTGCCCAGCAACTCCGCCTTCAGCTTGCGTCCGTCGGTAAAAATAACCGTGATCTCGTTGGCGTCAGCGATGACGTGGTTGTTGGTGATGACAATGCCGGCCGAATCGATGACAAAACCTGAGCCGAGTGAGCTTGACTTGCGCGACTGGCGCTGGCCCTCGCCCTGCTGGCCGCGCTTCTTGAAGAACTCTTCAAACATGTCTTCGAAAGGTGTGCCCGGCGCCAGTTTGGGCATGGCGTCGCCGCCGCCCTTTTTCTCTTCAATCGTCTGGGAGGCTGAAATATTGACGACCGCATCAACCACCGACTCGGCGAGGTCGGCAAACGATTCCGGCGTGCCGCGCGCCATGGCAAGGGAGGGTGCGAAGACCGGCAGGGGCATCGCGCCAAGGCTGAGACTGAAAGCCAGCGCTGTGCTCAGCAGGATGCGGCGGGCTTTTGCGGCGGTGGTGACGTAAGCCATGGCGTCTCTTTCTCTCGGTTTTCTTTTTGCGGAAGACGAACAGTCGCGGGAAATTATAGGGCGGATCGCCCGCCATTCCAAATCGCATAAACCAGATACGCTTAATTGCGGCGGGCGAATGACCGCAGCCTGATCACACTTGTGTTATTCCATCCCCCAGCGCACCAGCCAGATCAGCAGCAGGCCTGTGACCGCCGCGCCCAGTCCCAGCGCGCGCAGCGTCACAGGCGATGCGTCGAGTGCCTGCGCCATCGCTTTGCGCATGCCATCGGGGAAGGCTGCCCAGACGAGGCCTTCGAGCACAAGAACCAGCCCGAGGGCAATGCCGAAATCCCGCATGGACGCCTGGCCCTCGTCCTACTTTTGCGCGGCGGGCTTGTCAGCCGCCACGCCAGACGCATTGCCGAAGAAGCGGAAAAAGTCTGAGGTTGGCGACAGCACCATACGGGTTTCTCCGGATTTCAGCCCGGTTTCATAGGCCTGCATGGAGCGGTAGAAGGAGAAAAACGCCGCATCCTTGTTGTAGGCTTCAGCAAAAATCCGGTTGCGCTCGCCCTCGCCCTCGCCGCGGGTCTGGTCGGCGACGCGCTGCGCCTCGGCGATCAGCACAGTCACGTCACGGTCGGCCTTGGCCCTGGTGCGCTGTGACTGCTCGGCACCCTGGGCGCGGTATTCGGTCGCCTCGCGCTGGCGCTCGGACTGCATGCGGCTGAAGATTTTTTCTGAAATTTCCTTTGGCAAATCGGCGCGGCGAATGCGCACATCCACCACCGTCACGCCAAAGCTGCGGGCCTGGCCGTCCACCTGTTTGCGGATATCGTCCATCAGCGCGGCCCGCTTGTCGCGGACAATGTCGGACGATGTCGCCTCGCCCAGCACCCGGCGCACGGAGGAGTTCAGCAGCGAGGCGAGCTGGTAGTTGGCGCGGCCGACATCGCCTACCTTCTGGTAGAAGGTCAGTGCGTCGGTGATCTTGTAGCGCACAAAGGCATCCACCTCGATGCGCTGGTTGTCGGAGGCGAGCACTTCCTGTTTCGGGGTTTCAACATCCAGGATGCGCTTGTCGAGCAGAACAACATTCTCGAAGAATGGCACCTTGATATTCAGTCCGGGCTTGGTGATCAGACCGCGCCCTGACACAGGTTCACCAAAACGCAGCACCAGCGCCTGCTGAGTCTGGTCAACGGTGAACAGCGCGCTTGACGCGACAAAAGCCAGGATCAGCGCGGCGACGAGAGCGACAAAGCCGGTGATTTTCATTTTGCTGCTCCCTGGCCGGACTTCTTCACAAGCTCGCCCAGCGGCAGATACGGCACCGCGCCATTGCCGCCATTCTGGTCAAGGATGATCTTGTCAGCGCCGCTCAGCACGCGCTCCATCGTCTCCAGATAAATGCGCTCGCGCGTCACCTCGGGCGAAAGCTTGTACTGGTCATAGACCTTGCTGAAACGCGCCGCCTGGCCCTTGGCTTCGGCCACAGTCTGCTCGCGGAAGGCTTCCGAATCCTGTTTGATCTGCTCGGCCCTGCCGCGCGCCTCGGGCACAAGCTTCTTGGCATAGGCTTCCGCCTCATTCTGCAACCGCTGCGAATCCTGCTGCGCCGCCGTCACATCGCGGAAGGCGGAGATCACCTGCTGGGGCGGATCTACCGACAGCAGCTGCACCTGAATGATGGTGACACCGGCCTTGTATTCGTTGAGCACTTTCTGCATCAGTTCCTGGCATTTGGGCTCGATGATTTTGCGGTCGGACGTGAGGATGCGCTGTATCTGCGAGCGCCCGACAATCTCGCGCATGGCGCTTTCGGCCACCGCTTTGATTGTATCCTCCGGCCGGGCGATGTTGAACACGAAGTCTTCCGGGCGTTCAGCGTCAATCTGCCAGTTCACCTGAAATTTCACGTCGGCGATATTCTCGTCGCCGGTCAGCATCAGGCTTTCCTCCGCCACATCAAGACCGCGCTCGACCGTGGCGGCGCGGTTGCGGTCTTCCTGAAATCGCTGGCCGATGCTGATCGAGTTGCGGTCAGCAACGCGCGGCTTGATAACCGCACCGATGGGATAGGGCAGATTATAGTGCAGGCCAGGAAGCGTCTTGTCGACAAACCTGCCGAAAATCTTGTTGATGCCGACCTCGTTGGTCTGCACGGTGTAAAAACCGCTGAGCAGCCAGAGCAGCACGCCGGCAAACACAAACAGAAGTACGCCGCGCCCACCGAGGCCGCCGCCTGTGCCACCGCCGCCGGGGATGAAACCCTTGAGCCGGTCCTGAAAGCGCCGCAGCACGTCCTCAAGGTCAGGCGGGCCGCCCTTGCTGCCGCCGCCCGAACCCCAGGGCCCCTGATTGTTCGACTTCCACGGTCCGCCGCCATTGCCGCCGTTGCCGGTATTGTTGGTCCAGGGCATCAGGTTCCTCAGTCGGGTGGGGCCAAGCCCGCAGGCTGTTGCACCTATATAGGCGAGGGCGCGCGCAGCGGCAATGCGCGCCCGGAAATGAGGCGGGATCACCGCCGCTCATGGGTAACGAAGCTGAAGGCGGCTTCGTCATTGGCGGACCGGGAGTGTTTTTCGCGCAGCTTTTCAAACCACAGGGCGGGGTCAATGTGCGGGAACAGGACATCTCCATCGGGCGCAAGATCAACCTCCGTGATGTGCAGGCGGTGCGCCTCGCCAATGCACTGGGCGTAAATCTGCCCGCCGCCCGCGATGATAACCTCGCTCGCCCGCATGCGTCGTGCAGCTGCCTGCGCGGCGCTGAGGCCCGCCTCTAGATCATGCGCGATCACGACGCCGGAAATTTGAGCGGACCGGTCACGCGTGATGACAATAGTTTGGCGCCCCGGCAGCGGCCGGCCGATGGACTCAAACGTCTTGCGGCCCATCAGCAATGGCTTGCCAAGCGTCAACGCCTTGAAGCGCTTGAGGTCAGACGACAGCCGCCACGCCAGGCCATTGTCGCGCCCAATAACGCCATTGCGCGCGACGGCCGCGACGATGACGAGCGGAACACTCACTTTGCAGCCAGCGCCACGAGATGCAGGCGGAACCAGGCGGCGAGCATCGCTTCGGTGAGTTCGCCTGCGGCAAGATCGCGGACGACGATTGCTGCTTCCGCCTGGTCCACGGCATGCCGCCAGCCGTTGCGCAGCAAAAAGACCTGCGCGGCGACAAACGCGGTTCTTTTGTTGCCATCTACGAAGGGATGATTCTTGGCAATGCCAAATGCATAGGCGGCCGCCAGCGTGGCGGGATCACTCTCGCCATAAGCGGCTTTCATCTGCGGGCGCGCGAGCGCGGATTCGAGCAACCCTTCGTCACGAATTCCAGAGCCGCCGCCATGCTCGGCCAATTGCTGGTCATGAAACGCGCGCACTGCCTCTGGCTTCAGGAATACGAATTCAGTCATTTCGCCAGTTCGCGAAGCGTGTCGCGGTAATCGCGCATGACTTCCTGCGCAAGCTGCATCTGCAATTCGAACTCCGCATTGTTGGCCGTCACCCTGAAATCCTCGGGTGTCTCAGTCAGGTATATTTTTTCGCCTTCGCCAACGCTCAGTTTCGCCAGCACTTCTTTTGGCAGAATGACCCCAAGGGAATTGCCAACACGGCGGACGGTCAGGACGTTCATACAAGTTCTCCATCAGGCCAGCTGTCAAGAAAATCAGACGCGGGCGCGTAAGCCGCAGGTGTTTGCGTTCAGGAATGCTAACACAGGCATCCATGCACAGGCATAAACACATAGGCATGTAATAACTTAAATGACAACAATTTTGTGCCTGGGCTACTCAAAAATTGACCCGCTGGCTACCGGGACTCACACGAAGCTGTCACTCGACCGGCCAAATCCGCCCAGCCGCACCAGCGCCGCGCCATCCACCCGGCATTTCGTCCAGCCGTCCACCATTGCCGCCCCCTGCGCCTTATAAAACGCAATAGAGGGCGCATTCCAGTCCAGCACCGACCATTCCAGCCGCGCCAGCCCCTCGCGCTGGCAGCGTTGCGCCAAACCTGCAAGCAGCGCCTTGCCGAGTCCCCTGCCGCGCGCCGCAGGGCGCACGAACAGGTCTTCGAGATAAATGCCATGCAGGCCGACAAAGGTCGAGAAACTGTAGAACCACAAGGCGAAGCCCGCAGGCTCCCCATCGCATTCGGCGATGTCGCAGAAAACGCGCGGGCTCTGGCAAAACAGTGCCTGCCCAATCATCTGCGACGTGGCGACGGCCTCATGCGCGAGCCGCTCATATTCGGCCAGCTCCCGCACAAGTGAAAGAACCAGCGCCGCATCAGCAGGCGCGGCGGGGCGGACAGCAATGCTCACGCTGCGGTGCGGTAGATGACCGCATCGTCGATTAGCATCCCGTTGATCGCGCCCTGCCACCGCTGCACGGACTTTGGATTGGCACCCGGAACGGCGCTACTAAGATTGGCGACCAGGACATCATCTGGCCTGACAACCTGAATGTTTGACAAAGAAATCCGTTTGTGAATCTGGGGATGCTGATCCAGCAGGCGGCGAAGGGCGAGATAATCATCAAAACTGCTCTTTGTTTCGCTTTCTTTTGCGATAACGAGCTTCCATTCATTTTGCTCTGAATCGTTCAGCCAGAAAGCTGCGCTGACGCGCGCGCCACTGGCATCAATCAGGGCCAGAAATTTCCTGCCCGCTTCGATGTCTTCCATCACCAGTGTTTGGTGATCCATTGGAATGCTCCATTCACTTCATCCTGCACGGCCTCGTGCATTGCGTAAGCCCTGTTAGGATCAATCATAACATAGCGCGACTCTTCGGACCACAATTCGATTTCTTTCCAATGGGAATCAAATGCCTGGTTTTGCCGCTCTTTTTCCAGTTGCACCTTTAGCCCGGCCAGCGAAATTAGGTCGATGATCTTATGGGTGAAAACCTGCTGGACGGCTTTCCTGTCAGGTATGATTTCCGCACTGAACTGTTTTGAAATGCAGGCTTTCAGAGTAATCTCGATGGCGTAGCCATATAAATAATATGAATTCCAATAGCGGCAATGTTCGAACAACAGCCCGCGCATCTTCGCTCTTGACCAAGGCAAGCGCCTGAAGTTCTTTCCGCGTCAGCTGCATGCGCCCCTCTCCTAAACTGCCACCGGTGCCTTGATCGCGGGATGTGGCGCGTAGCCCTCAAACGCAATGTCCTCATAGCGGAAATCAAAGATCGATTTCACCTCCGGGTTCAGCCGCAGCCTCGGCAGCGCCATCGGCGCACGCGCCAGCTGTGTCTGCGCCTGCTCCAGATGGTTCAGGTACAGATGCGCGTCGCCCAGCGTATGGACAAAATCACCCGGCTCAAACCCGCTCACATGCGCGATCATCTGCGTCAGCAGCGCGTAGCTGGCAATGTTGAATGGCACGCCCAGAAAAATATCGGCCGAGCGCTGATAGAGCTGGCAGGACAATCGCCCCTCTGCCACATAAAACTGGAACAGGCAGTGGCAGGGCGCGAGCCGCATTTTGGCAATGTCTGCCGGGTTCCAGGCGGAAATCACCAGCCGCCGCGAATCCGGGTTGCGCTTCAGCTCGCCCATCAACCAGCCGATCTGGTCAAAACTCGCGCCGTCCGGCCCGGCCCAGGAGCGCCATTGCTTGCCATAGACCGGGCCAAGATCGCCGCGCTCGTCCGCCCACTCATCCCAGATCGAAACGCCGTTGTCCTTGAGGTAGGCGATGTTGGTGTCGCCCCGCAAAAACCACAGCAGCTCATGCACGATGGATTTCAGATGCAGCTTTTTTGTTGTGACCAGCGGAAAGCCGCGCGCAAGGTCAAAGCGCATCTGGTATCCGAACACCGAGAGGGTGCCGGTGCCGGTGCGGTCGGCCTTGCGCACGCCCTGCGCCCGCACGTGCGCGACAAGATCAAGATACTGACGCATGAAGCATGTCCGCTGTTTGCAAAAAAAAAGCCGCAGGCCAGCTGTTTATGGGCTGCAAGATGCACCTGCCAGCCGCGCGTTCAAGCCATCGCAGGCTGATGCCCAGACATATCAGGCCTGACACTCGCGGCAAACCGCTAGCGCGCCAGCATCGCCGCCACTGCAAGGCTGTTGACCAGGCCATGTAGTACCATGCCCGGCAACAGGCTGGCGCGCGCATGCCGCAGCCATCCCGCAGCGAGGCCCAGATACAGCGTGATCAGCGGATGCAATATGCCGCCATTGAAATGCGCCATTGCGAATAATCCGGCTGACAGGCCAATGGCCAGAGCAGGCGAGAACACCGAACGCAGCCGCGCGAATGTGTAACCGCGGAAAATCAGCTCCTCGGCAATGGGGGTGATGATTGCGATGAACAGAAAGGCGATTGGCGCCGCCGCGCCTGCGCCGGGCGCGGCCGAGGTAATCTCCGGCATGACCACCTGGGCCGGCCACAACGCATTCAGCGAGGCGATGACAAGCGCGGCCCAGCCAAAATAGCCGAGGAATATCATGGCCATCTGCCCGGCCAGCCGCCCTGTCCAGGGCACCGGCACCAGCCCGATTGCCTGATGCCAGACTGCGCCGAACCGGCGTACGGCAAGTGCCTGCGCACACAAAATCATCAGCACGCCTGCAAAAAGGCTGGCTATCCAGAACCCAAGCGCGGGCGGAATAATCTGTGCCTTGACAGTTTCGGCCAGCACTTCTCCCTGCAAGCCGTTCATGCCAGCTAAAACGCCAAGCGTGACCGCCGCGAGAATCAAGGCGAGCGTGTAGGGAACAACCATCAGCGCGGCAAGCCACAGAAGTGTTGCCGCACATTCGCGCCAAGGCGGCTGCGCCAGCGGTTCCGGCACATCAGGTTGGGGTGACATTGCGGAGTCCGGCACGAAAGGTGTCATGCTGTGTCTTTGACAGACACGATGCCAAACGGCAAAGCCAATCCCGAGCGCGGGCAGGACCAAATTTGAAACTGCCACCTTCGGCGGCGTGTTGCGTGCAAGCGCTGGCGTCCCATGACGTCTGGTGCGGTTGCCATTGCCAGGACAACCAGTGGCGGTCGCTTCGGGGCGGACACATTCACCGCGGTAGAGCGGGTTTGCGCCAGCGGTTTTTCCGGCACGGTCACCGGCGGCGGCACGTATTTTCGGCTGCGCGGCGGCGATCTATACGCTGCCTTGTCCGCATTCAGCGGAACTGGCCTGAA
>JANLPP010000143.1:0-10657 GCA_031367295.1 Hyphomicrobiales bacterium
TCGAGAATGTTGGGCTGCGCCGTCACATATTTTTTGCCGGTGGGGCTGTTGAAAAAGGCGGCGATCTCGGTCAGTTCCTTTTCGCTCAAATCCCTGGACAGCAGTTTAGCCGAGAGATTGACAAGGTCTTCCTGCACCTGCTTGAAATCGCCGACCGCAGCCAGCAGCACTTCCTTCAGGTCTTTTTGCAGTTCCGGGCGGGTGCGCACCACGTTGACCGCCAGCTGCTCCATCACACCGGGCACAATCTGCGCAAACGAGCGTGCCATGCCCGAAGCGATCATCACCTCGCGCCCGGCGGCAATCTGTCCCTCGGTCGCTTGCTGCGCGTAACCAGCTGACAAAGGCAGAACCGCCAGCAGGGAGGCGGCGAGCAGCGGGCGGGCAAATTTCAGGAAAGACACGTCAGAACTCCGTTTAACTTGGGTCAGCCTTGCGCTGTTATGCGGCGTATGCCGGTCGCATCGGCCAAAATGATGGCTTTGGCAAGTCCAATGAACAGGCCGTGCTCAACCACGCCGGGAATGGCGTTAAGGCTGGCAGCCAGTCTGTCGGGGTCGGGAATGACGCCAAAGGCGCAGTCCAGAATATAGTGCCCGCCGTCCGTGATGAAAGGCGAGCCATCAGCGCACATGCGCAGCTTTATGGGGCCGGCGCAGCCGCAGGCCGCGCCCTGCCGCGCCACCAGCGCCCGCGTTGCGCCAAGGCCAAAGACATTGACCTCCACCGGCAGCGGGAATTTTCCCAGCCGTGCTACCTGCTTCGATGCGTCGGTGATCACCACCATGCTGGCGGAGGCCGCCGCCACTATTTTCTCGCGCAGAAGCGCCCCGCCGCCACCCTTGATCAGCCGCAGCTGCGGATCAAACTCGTCCGCGCCATCCACTGTCAGGTCAAGCTCTGGCGTCGCGTCCAGCGTCGTGAGCGGGATGCCAAGCTCGGCTGCCTGCGCCCGCGTCGCCTCGGAGGTTGGCACGCACAGCACATCCAGCCCGCCCGCCACCGCCGCCCCGACCAGATCAACAAAATGCCGCGCGGTTGAGCCGGTGCCCAGCCCCAGCCGCATGCCGTTCTTGACGAAGCTCATCGCCTCAAGCGCAGCGGCCCGCTTCAGGTCATCAGCTGTCATGCCGTCACCGCAACGCGCACCGATTTTCCCTCCGCCTCGGCGGCGCGCCGCAGGGCGGCCTGTGCCTCATCCACCTCGCGCTGGCGGTTCCACATGGCGGCGTAAGTGCCATTCAGCGCCAGCAGCGCCTCATGCGAGCCGCGCTCGCTGATCCTGCCCTTGTCCAGCACCAGAATCTCGTCGGCGTTGACAACCGTGGACAGGCGGTGCGCGATGACCAAAGTCGTGCGCCCCTTCGAAACCCGGTCCAGAGCCGTCTGGATTTCGCTCTCGGTAAAGCTGTCGAGCGCCGAGGTCGCCTCATCCAGCACGAGAATCGGCGGGGCTTTCAGGATGGTGCGCGCGATGGCGACACGCTGCTTCTCTCCGCCCGACAGTTTTAACCCGCGCTCACCCACCTGCGCGTTGTAACCGCCTGGAATGGTGCGGATGAACTGGTCAACCTGGGCGAGACGCGCAGCCTCCACGACTTCCTCCTCAGAGGCTTCCCAGCGGCCATAGCGGATGTTGTAGCCGATGCTGTCATTGAACAGCACCGTGTCCTGCGGCACCATGCCCAGCGCGGCGCGCAGGGAGGTCTGGGTAATGGCGGCAATGTCCTGCCCGTCAATGGTGATACGGCCAGCCTGCGGCTCGTAAAAGCGGAAAATCAGCCGCGACAGGGTGGATTTGCCAGCGCCGGAGGGGCCGACAATGGCGACTGTCTTGCCGGGAGGCACATCGATAGTCACTCCGCGCAGGATTTCGCGCGCCGGGTCATAATGGAAATGCACGTCCTCAAACCGCACATGGCCGGGACCGACCTGCAAGGGCAGGGCGCCAGGGCGATCCTTGACTTCGGGGTTCTGGTCAAGAATCAGGAACATCGCCTCAATGTCGATCACCGCCTGCTTGGTCTCGCGGTACACCATGCCCATAAAATTGAGCGGGATGGACAGCTGGATCATCAGCGCGTTGAGCAGCACAAAATCACCCAGCGTGTTGCGGCCATCGCGGATGCCCATGACGCACATGGCCATGACGACGGTTAGGCCGATCGAGAAAATGAACACCTGGCCAAAATTCAGCACTGCCAGCGACACATAGGTCTTGACGCTGGCTTTCTCGTAGCGCTCCATCGCCCGGTCATAGCGCGAGGCCTCGCGCGCCTCCGCGCCAAAATATTTGACCGTCTCAAAATTCAGCAGCGAGTCGATGGCCTTGGTGTTGGCGTCAACGTCGCTCTCGTTCATGGCACGGCGGATATTGATGCGCCATTCGCTGGCAACCGTGGTGAACCACAGATAGGCGATAATGGTCAGGCACACTGCCAGCACGTAGCGCCAGTCAAACTGCACAAAAAACACGGCGATGATCATGCCAAACTCGACCAGCGTCGGTCCGGCAGTAAGCATCGACATGCGCACAATGGTCTCGATCGCGCCGCGCCCGCGTTCCAGCACACGCGTCAGGCCGCCGGTTTTGCGCTCCAGATGAAAGCGCAGCGACAGCTCGTGCAAGTGCACAAACACTTCGATGGCGAGACGCCGCACCGCATTCATCGACACAGCGGCAAACAGGGCGTCGCGCGCCTGGGTGAAGAATGCCATCAGGATGCGCAGCAGGCCGTAGATAACAGTCAGTGCAATTGGCGCGGCAAAGATCAGGGGCAGGGGAATGTCCTTGACCGCCGCATCCCCGACCAGCGCGTCAGTCGCCCATTTGAAGGCATAGGGCACGCCCAGATTGACGAATTTCGCCACCAGCAGCAATGCCAGCGCGCCAAACACCCGCAGCTTCAGGTCCGTCCGGTCACTTGGCCACAGATAAGGCCACAGATTGCGCACTGTTATCGCGAGCGATCCCTTGGCGGAGACGCGCGGCACCTTGGCAGGGCTGGCGGGAACGGAAGTGGCAGCGTGATCGGTCATCAGGTCCAGTCAGGTCGGCAAAGAATTAACGACAATATAGGGGCGAAGCGGCGGCGGCGCACCGGGCAAAAGCGCGCGGGCACGATGCGGGCAACGCCTACTTTGCCGGCGGCGTGCAAACCACAAAATCCTCCGTCACCTTTTCGCCTTCCTTGCCAATATGCAGGAAGCAGTTGCTTACCGCCCCGGTGAGCAGCTCAACCCGGAAAACGCCCGCCTCCTTCTCGTGCCGCGATACCATCAGCTCATAACGGCCGGCCTCCTGCTTTGTCGCACCCGCGCCTGCCGGATGGCAGAAGGTGACGCCAAAAGGCGCTTTGGGCGGCTCGGCGGTGCCATACTGGCAGACGGTAACTTCTCCCGTGAGCTGGTCAAGCCGGTACAGCAGATTGACGTCAATGCCCGGCGCGGCAAGGAACTGGAAACTGGCGGCAAGGCCAGGGCAGGTCATGGCCGCAAGAAACAGCAGGACGAAGCGGGGGCGGGTGGAAACAGGCATGGCTCTGTCCTGATGCAATCGTGGCGATTCGCTGGCAAGCTTACACTATCGCGGCAGGCAACAAGCCTGTGGCTTTAACCGGCGGCACCAGGGGCGCGCAGCGACAAACGGCTGCACAGCGCAATTGTCTGTTGCAAGGGCCGGGTGCGCCCGCTATCGGCGCTTCAGCCGGAGAACAGACCCATGCCGCAACCCATTGTTGTTTTCGATCTTGATGGAACGCTGGCTGAAACCGCGGGCGATCTCATTGCCGCGCTCAACCATGTGCTGGCGCTTGAGGGGGTGCCCCCGGTAGCGGTCGGGCAGGCGCGTTTCATGCTGGGCGCGGGCGGGCGGGCGCTGATCCTGCGCGGTCTGGCCGCCGCTGGCCGCACCGTCACTGCCGACCGGCTGGAGGAAATGTTTGGCGGGTTCCTCGACTATTACAATGCCAACATTGCCGTGCACACGCATCTTTATGACGGTGTCATTGCATCGCTTGACCGTTTTGCCGCAGCAGGCTGGCAGTTCGCGGTCTGCACCAACAAGATGGAACTGTCGTCCGTCACGCTGCTGCGTGCGCTGGGTGTCGGCCACCGCTTTGCCGCCATCTGCGGGCAGGACACTTTCCACGTCTGCAAGCCTGATCCCATGGCTTTGCATGCCACTATCGCCCGGGCCGGCGGCGATGCAGCCCGTTCAGTCATGATCGGCGATTCGGAAACCGACATCCGCACGGCCATCGCCGCGCGCATTCCCTGTGTTGCAGTGGACTTCGGCTATACGGACAAACACGTCAGCGCCTATGGCCCGGACCGCGTCGTCTCGCACTTTGACGAACTTTGGGACGCGGTCGCCGGGCTGCGCCCGCCTGCCTGAAACACCCGGCTGAAACGCTTGACTTGCAGCGCCCTGCTGCATAAAGCGGCGGTATTCCGGCGTCTTCTCCGGGCGCGTAGCTCAGCGGTAGAGCACACCCTTCACACGGGTGGGGTCACAGGTTCAATCCCTGTCGCGCCCACCATCGGCCACGGGCCGGTGGATCGTCCCCGCACAGGTCGCATCCCAAACACCAGTTTCCTGTTGCACATTGGTCACGCGGCATCATTAAAACCGCCGCGCTGTGCGCTGGCGCACGTACCGCCATTGCCAAGCGTCGCAGCTTGATCAAAATACGCGGCTTCGTGTTGAACGATCATCGACTCGGCCCGGCGGCGGGCGTGAGACTTAATCAAAAGAGGATCAATATGCGCCGATATATTGTCGCGATGGCAGCTGCCTTTGCGGGTTTGCTGGCTGGTTCGCTGAGCGCCCGGGCAGTGACTGCCGAGGACATTGACATTCTTACCCGCAAGATTTCGGTTGGCGAAGACGGTCGCCCGCTGGCTGCCGCGATACCGCGCGAGACGGTCGCCTACACCGGTCCGCACAAGGTCGGCACCATCATTATCTCCACCACTGAACGCCGGATGTATTACATTCTTCCGGGCAATCAGGCCGTCAAATATGGCGTCGGCGTTGGCCGCCCGGGTTTTGAATGGTCGGGCGTCAAGGTGATTTCGCGCAAGCAGGAATGGCCGGACTGGACCCCGCCATCACAGATGCTGAAGCGGCGCCCTGACTTGCCGCGTTTTATGCCCGGCGGCATCAATAATCCGCTGGGCGCGCGCGCCATGTATCTTGGCTCCTCGCTCTACCGCATCCATGGCTCCAACGAGCCGCAGACGATCGGCCAGGCCGTGTCGTCGGGCTGCATCCGCATGACCAATGAGGACGTGACCGACCTGTTCGAACGCGCCCGTATCGGCACCAAGGTCGTCGTGCTGCGCTGAAGACGGCAACTATGCGCCTGCCCGCACGGGCAGGCGCGTTGCGGTCTGCAAAACGGGTCGCCGCGCAATTGCATTCCATGCGGTGGTCTGGCGTCTTGATGTTGCCAATTTGCATTTGAATAATGTGTTGCAGGTGCGCGTCCTCTGCATCCAGGCGCGGCCCGGACGACACTGCATGGATAGCCAAAGGTTTAACACCGCAGCATTTCTGATGCAGGCGTTGGCGTTATGGTGTAAGCTTTCTTACGTTCCGTAGGGGTTGTGATGTCTGGCTTCCCTTCGTTTGCCGCCGTTGCCGCGCGCTTGCTGCCCGCCATCGCCCTGACGGCGTGGCTTGGCTGCGCTGTATTTGACGCGGCAAATGCCCAAAGCGCCGACTGCGAGCGCCTGCAGGCCACCATAGATTCTATGCCGCGTGGTGATTCGGGCGGCGGTGCGGCGCGCTTTCAGCAGGCCGCTGCAAAACAGCGCGGCGAAATTGCCCGCACACAATCCTATGCCAATTCGCTGGGCTGCGAAAAACCGGGGTTTTTGATTTTTGGTGCCGCGCAGCCACCGCAATGCGCGCCGGTGCTGTCGCAGCTGCAGCGCATGCGTGGCAATCTCGCGCAGCTGGAGAGCTCCGCCGCTGCCGCAGGCGGCGGTTCAAACGACGCGCGCCGCCGTTTGCTGATGGCTCGCTACAACGCCAATTGCGGCCGTGTCGAACAGCCGCAGCAGGCGACCGCGCAACCGCGCCCGCGTGACCGCGGGTTTTTTGAAAACCTGTTTGGCATAAATGAGCCGCCACGCCAGCAGGCTTATATTCCGCCGCAACCGGATCTGACGCAGATTCCGCTGGAGGTTCCACTGCGCTCGAGGCAGGGTGACAGCGAAGACGGCGACCAGTACCGGGGCGCGCATGCGGGCAATGTTGCGGTCTGTGTGCGCACCTGCGACGGCGGTTTTTTCCCGGTAAGCTATGCGGCGGGCAGGCAGAACCCGGAGGATCTGGCGGCGCTGTGCACCGCCCTCTGCCCGAACGCCGCTGTCAGCGTCTACAGTTATGCGGGCGCGGCGGACATTGAGAGCGCTGTGTCGCTGGACGGGCAGCCCTACCGCGCGCTGCCAACCGCCTTCCGCTATCGCACGACGTTTGACCCGAGTTGCAGCTGCAAGGCGCCAAACCAGTCCTGGGTCGCGGCGCTCAGCGAGGCCGAACGGCTGCTGGCGTCCGGCGGCGGACATGACATAGTGGTGAGCGAGCAAAAGGCGGCGGAACTATCGCGGCCAAAATTCATGCCGGTCAAGGTCAAGCCGGGCCCGCAAGTCCCGGGCAAGAGTGATCCGGCTGTTCCCGGGGCGGTCAAAGTTGATCCACTGCCAACAGCGGCGCTGCCCGATGACGGCCAGGCCGCCAAAGAAGCGACCAGCGGCGCGGCGGTGGCAACGGCGAGCCGGGAGACCACCGGTATTTCTGCGGGCGATGGCGCGGTCGCAGCCATTTTGACGCGCGAGCACGGCAACACGCAGGAAATTATGGTCAATGGCGTCAGGAAGCGGGTGCGGATAATCGGGCCAAAGCTTTAGGACGGCCAATCAGCGGCAGCAGCGCCGCCAGTTCCGGCCCCTGCGCCTGCCCGGTCAGGGCCAGCCGCAGCGGATGAAACAGGTCGCGGCCCTTGCGGCCCGTTGCGGTTTTGACCGCGCTGACCCACACACCCCAGGTCGTGGCGTCCCATGGCTCGGCGGGCAGCAGGGCGCCTGCTTGATGCAGAAAGCTTGCGTCCTCAATCACCGGCGCAATATCACTGCGGGTCACGTGCCACCACACCACCGCGTCGGCCAGCTTTTGAACGTTGCCGCGCACGGCGCTCCAGAACGCGGGCGCGCTGTCGCCGCCAATTCCCATTGCCGCAAGACGCGCCTCAACCTGCGCAAACTCTTCGGCGTGCAGGGTTCGTGCCGACAGCGCCTGCAATTCCGCCTCATCAAACTTCGCGGCATTCTGCGAAATCTGCGACAAATCCGTGAGCAGCATCAGTGCATCAAGCGAGGGCACCGGACGCACCGCTTCCGATGAGCCGGTCAGCACCGCCAGCGCCGCGACCGCCATCGCTTCCGTGCCGCCCTCGCGCAATCCGGTCAGTGACAGGTGCCCGGAGCGCTTGGACAGGCCTTCGCCGCTGGCGGTTGTCAGCAGGTTGTGGTGGCCAAAGGCGGGCGACTTGCCCGCCCCGGCCAGCGCCTCAAAAATCTGGATCTGCACGGCGGTATTGGTAACATGATCCTCGCCGCGGATGACATGGGTGACGCCAAGCGCGATGTCGTCGGCCACCGAGGGCAGGGTGTAAAGCCATGTGCCATCCTCCCGCACCAGTACCGGGTCGGACAGAGAGGCGCAGTCAATATGGCTTGGCCCGCGCACAACATCTTGCCATTCAATGACTTGCGCTGCCAGCTTGAAGCGCCAGTGCGGCCTGCGGCCCTCGGCCTCCAGCGCCGTGCGTTCGTCCAGCGTCAGCGCCAGTGCGGCGCGGTCATAGACCGGCGGCGCGCCGCGCGCGATCTGCCGCTTGCGGCGGCGGTCCAGTTCGTCGGCGCTTTCATAGCAGGGATACAGCAGGCCCATGGCTTTCAGCTGCGCCGCCGCTTTGTCATAGATCGCAAAGCGCTCCGACTGGCGCACAGTCAAATCTGGCTTGATTCCAAGCCAGGCAAGGTCAACCACAATTGAATCCGCATATTCGAGGCGCGAGCGGGCACTGTCCGTATCATCAAAACGCAGCACAAACCGCCCGCCGCGCTTGCGGGCGAACAGATAGTTGAGCAAGGCTGTGCGGGCATTGCCGATATGGATGCGCCCGGTGGGGGAGGGGGCGAAGCGGACAGTGACAGTCATGCTTGCCTATTGCCTGACTTCGGCACATGAGGCAATTGGCGGGCAGGGCGCTGGCGCGCCCGCTCAAGGAGAAGCGCCGCCATGTCCCGCAACGACCTTTCCGGCGCGACCAGCCCCTATTTGCTCCAGCACAAGGACAACCCGGTGCATTGGCGCGAGTGGGGCGCGGCGGCGCTGGGCGAGGCGCAGGCCAGCGGCAAGCCAATCCTGCTGTCGATCGGCTACGCCGCCTGCCATTGGTGCCACGTGATGGCGCATGAGAGCTTTGAGGATGCGGCGACCGCCGGGCTGATGAATGAGCTGTTCGTCAATATCAAGGTAGACCGCGAGGAGCGGCCGGATATTGACCACATCTACATGTCCGCCCTGCATGCGCTGGGTGAACAGGGCGGCTGGCCGCTGACAATGTTTCTTACCGGCGAGGGCAAGGCGTTCTGGGGCGGCACCTATTTTCCGCCCGTGCCCAGCCATGGCCGTCCAGCCTTCAAGACGCTGCTGGCGGCGGTGGCGAAGGCCTATGGCGAGGACAAGGCCCAGATTGCCGCCAACACCAAGGCGTTGGGCGACGCGCTGGAAAAGCTGAAGCCGGCACCCTCTGCCGGCATGCTGAGTTTTGATTTGCTCGACGCTCTGGCCGAGCGCGCCGCCGGCCATATGGACAGGCGGCATGGCGGGCTGCGCGGCGCGCCGAAGTTTCCGAACTGCGGCTTGCTGGAATTGCTGTGGCGCGCGGACGAACGCATGGGCGCAGACGAACTGCGCGCCCCGGTTCTGACGACGCTGCGACAGATTTGCCAGGGCGGCATTTATGACCATCTCGGCGGCGGTTTTGCCCGCTACAGTGTTGATGAACGCTGGCTGGTGCCGCATTTTGAAAAAATGCTTTACGACAACGCCCAGCTCATCGACATGCTGGCGCTGGCGTTTTCACAGACGGGGGAGGCCCTGTTTGCGGTGCGGGCGCGCGAGACTGTGGATTGGCTGAGGCGCGAAATGCTGGCGCCGCAAGGCGGGTTTTTCGCCAGCCTCGACGCTGACAGCGAGGGGGCGGAGGGCAAGTTCTATATCTGGAGTGAAGCCGAAATTGTTGAGGTTCTCGGAGGGGAGGATGCCGCGCTGTTCGCCCGCTTTTATGACGTGTCGCGCAGCGGCAATTTCAGCGATCCGCATAATGGCGAGACGGCGAATGTTCTGAATCGTCTCAACGGCTTGCAGGGTGACACTGCAACAGAAGATAAACTCGCCGCCTGCCGTGCAGAATTGTTTGCCCGCCGCGCCCTCCGCATGCGCCCCGGCCTTGACGACAAGGTGCTGGCAGACTGGAACGGGCTGCTGATCACCGCGCTGGCCCGCGCCAGCGCCGTGTTTGGCGAGCCGCAATGGCTGGCGCTGGCGGTGCGCGCCTTTGATTTTGTCGAGACGCACATGAACGCGAATGGCCGCCTCAACCATGTCTGGCGTGACGGCAAACGCGGCGCGCAAGCTTTCGCGCTCGATTACGCGGTGATGATCCGCGCCGCGCTCACCCTGCATGAAGCGACGCAGGACGCGCGTTACATCGCCCACGCGCGCGCCTGGGCAGGCGCGCTGATCGCCTTCCACACCGACGCCGCAACCGGGATGCTCTACACCGCAGCATCCGACTCAACCGGCGTGCCACTGCGCCTCGCACCGGCATCGGATGAAGCGGTTCCCAATGCGCATGGGCCGTGGCTGCACGCGCTCGTCCATCTCGGCGTGCTGACCGGCGAGCCCGAATGGCACACCCGCGCCGACGCGCTGTTTGGCCAGCTCGCCGCCGATGCGCTGGGGCAGGGCCTCAGCCATTGCGCGATACTGAACGCTTTCGATTTTCGCATGCGCAACGCGCATGTCGCGATTGCCGAGGCGGGCGGCGCGCTGCTGGCCGAGGCGCTG
This sequence comes from Hyphomicrobiales bacterium, assembly GCA_031367295.1. GTDB lineage: Bacteria > Pseudomonadota > Alphaproteobacteria > Rhizobiales > Beijerinckiaceae > JANLPP01. The sequence goes on from JANLPP010000143.1 coordinate 10,148, forward strand.
AAACACGATCTTTTGAACCGCGTGGTGGAGCGCGTCGCGCCAGGCGTGCAGGGCGCGGCCCCGGCGGCGGCCGCGCTGGCGCGGCTGGCCATGCCAGTGGCGGTGGTGTGCCGGGGCGAGACCTGTTCAGCGCCGGTGCACGACGCGGCTGGGCTGCGCCGATTAATGTCCACATTCGCCGCGTAGAATTTGCGAAGATCGCCAAGGCGCTGTTTTTATTGAATTGTGCGGAGCTGCTTGCGCGCTCGCGGCCTTGCGAAGCAATCATGGCAGCCGCCCGTGTAACTCAAGAAAGGCGCGCGCCGTGACGATCTTGGTTCCCTCATAAATCTTCAGTGGCAGCAGGTCGCGCTTGTCGCCGGTCACAAGAAAATCAGCCGAACCTGCGGTGGCCATCGCCAGCAAGTAGTTATCATAGGGATCCGGGGAGGCCGTGACGACCGGGAGGTCATGGACTACAACGGCAATGTCGCGAATCTGATTGATGAGTCGGCCTGCCAGAGCCGGGGA
>JANLPP010000196.1:0-1736 GCA_031367295.1 Hyphomicrobiales bacterium
CTTCTCAATTCGAAGATTGCGGCAGCGGCAACACCCTCACCCCAACCCTCTCCCGCGAGCGGGAGAGGGGGAAGGCCTCACGACGCCGCAGGCGCCAGCGCCACAAAGCGCGTGCTGTCGCCCGACTTCACCCGCAGCAGCACAGCCTTGCGGCCATCCTTCCTGGCCTCCGCCAGCGCGGCGGAAATGTCGCTTGGACGCGACACCGCTTTGCCCGCAGCCTCCAGAATCACATCGCCCGCGCGCAGGCCGCGCTGGCCTGCCGCGCCGTCGGGATCGACATTCGAGACCACGACTCCCTCCTTGCCCGCGCCCGGCATCGAGGACGCCGGCGCAAGGTCGAGACCGAGCGAGGCCAGCGATGTCTTTTCGGACACCGGCTTTGCCAGCTTCGCCTCTTTGTCCATCGGCAGCGCCGCCAGAGTCAGGCTGAACTTCTGCGACGCGCCGCCGCGCAGCACGGTCAGCTCAACCTTCTTCTCCGGTCCCAGACCCGCGATCTTGCGCGCCAGTTCTTTCGGCCCGTCAATCAGCTCGCCATTGACAGCCGTGATGACGTCGCCCGACTTGATGCCCGCCTCCGCCGCAGGCGCGTTTTTCGTCGCGTCCGCAACCAGCGCGCCCTTGGTATTGCTCATGGCGAGACTCTCGGCAATCTCGTCGCTCACCGGCTGAATCTGCACGCCGATATAGCCGCGCGCCACAGAACCCTTGTCTTTCAGCGCGGCGATAACCGACTTTGCCGCGTCCGCTGAAATGGCAAAGCCGATACCGACGCTGCCGCCCGATGGCGAGAAGATCGCGGTATTGACGCCGACAACCTCGCCTTCGGTATTGAAAGTCGGGCCGCCGGAGTTGCCACGGTTGACAGGCGCGTCAATCTGCAAAAAATCGTCGTAGGGGCCAGCGCCAATATCGCGGCCACGCGCCGAAACGATGCCTGCCGTAACAGTGCCGCCAAGGCCAAACGGGTTGCCGACCGCGATCACCCAGTCGCCGACACGCGGGGATTTGGCCGAGAACTCGACATGCTGGAACGTGCCGCTTTCCTTGACCTTGAGCAGGGCAAGATCGGTCTTCTTGTCCGCGCCAACCACGGTCGCGGCCAGCGTCTTGCCTTCCGTCGTGGTGATGGTCACCTCGCTCGCGCCCTCAATCACGTGATTGTTGGTAACCAGATAGCCGTCAGCCGAGATAAAGAATCCCGATCCCTGCGCCATGCCGCCGCCATGCGGGGCGGGGCCCCTGCCGCGCGAACCATCCTGCCCCTGCGGGCCGCCAAACTCGCGGAAGAATTTTTCCATCGGGTTTTCCTGGCCAGCGCCCGGCGTATCGCCCGGCTGCTCGTCGTCAGCCTTGACCTGCGCGATCTTGACCTTGACCGACACGACCGCGCCCTTTACGCGCTCGACCACATCGGCGAAAGATACCGGGCCGGCAACAGCGGCCTGTGTTTGCGCTGCATTGGCGGCAGGCGTCATGACAAAAGCGGCGTCCGCCAGCGCGCCAAACAGCGCGGCGGCGGCGACCGATCCGAGGATCAGCGTGCGGCTGCGGCGCGCGGGCGCGTGCAGGCGAAACGGGTTGACAGTTTCAGAGAGGGGGGCCTTGGCGGGCAACAGCATTGTGAGTCTCCATGTGCATCAGCCCGGCGCGATGCGGCGCGGGCGGCTGGAGAGGTGTATGCAGCCCGGCGGATTACGGCGCTGTGGCGGGAATGTGAAATTTTGGTAAGG
>JANLPP010000205.1:0-7090 GCA_031367295.1 Hyphomicrobiales bacterium
CTCGTCTGCATCGGCGCAGTTCACATCAGCCAGGCGCTTGCGCCGATGGCAAAGCTCGCGGGCTTTGACATGACCATCATTGACCCGCGCACGGCTTTCGCCACGCCCGAGCGCTTTCCGGATGTGCCGGTGCTCGCCGTGTGGCCGGACGCGGCGCTCAAAACCATCGCGCTTGACCGTTACACGGCGGTGGCGCTGCTGACGCATGACCCCAAGATTGACGATCCTGCGCTCATGGCGGCGCTGAAGGCCGACTGCTTTTACATCGGCGCGCTTGGCTCGCGCAAAACCCATGCGGGCAGGCTGGCGCGCATGCAGGCGCAGGGTTTTTCTGACGAAGCGCTCGCCCGCATCCACGCGCCCATCGGCCTCGACATCGGCGCGGTCAGCCCGGCGGAGATTGCGGTCTCGATCCTTGGCGAGATGATCATGGGCCTGCGCAAAAAGGCGCTGCGGGCGGGAGATGGTGCGGCGTGAAATTCGAGCAGATTGCCGCCAAAGACGCCGCCGGAACCATCGCCGCCCATGCCGTGCGCCGTGACGGGCTGACCATCAAGAAGGGTGAGGCGATCGGCCCTGCCGAGGTTGCGGCCCTGCTCGCCGCTGGCGTGACCGCCGTCATTGTCGCGCGGCTGGAGCCTGGCGACATTGGCGAGGATGATGCCGCGCGCCAGCTCGCCGAGCGGGTCAAGGGCGCGCATCTGTCGGTCGACCGCGCTTTTACCGGGCGCGCCAATCTTTTCGCGCAGGTGGCGGGCGTGCTCTGCGTCGATGCGGCGGCGGTCGACCGCGTCAATGACGTGGACGAGGCTGTCACATTTGCCACGCTGCCGCCGTTCCGCGCCGTGCAGGCCGGCGAAATGGTTGGAACGGTCAAGATCATTCCTTTCGCGGTGCCCAGCGGCATTCTCGCTCGGACGCTTGCTGCGGCAGGCGGCAACGCCATGTATGTTGCTGCCTTTCGGCCTTTGCGAGTCGGCGTCATTTCAACCCTGCTGCCCGGCCTCAAGCCAACCGTCATTGCCAAGACCCTGCAGGTGCTGGAACAGCGGCTGAAACCTGCGGGCGCGCGCATAGTTGAGGATGTGCGCGTGCCGCACGAGGAGCAGGCGCTTGCAGCCGCGCTCAAGACCCTGCGCCCCGGATGCGATCTGACCATTGTCTTCGGCGCATCCGCTATCACCGACCGGCGCGATGTCATCCCCGCAGCCATCGAGCTGGCAGGCGGCAGGATTGACCACTTTGGCATGCCGGTTGATCCGGGCAACCTGTTGCTGATCGGCCAGCTCGATGGCGGCCCGGTCATCGGCGCGCCCGGCTGCGCCCGCTCGCCGAAGGAGAACGGCTTTGACTGGGTGCTGCAACGCCTGCTGGCTGGCGTGCCAGTCAGCGGCCGCGACATCAGGCGTATGGGGGCAGGAGGGCTGCTGATGGAAATCGTCACCCGCCCGCAGCCGCGCGAGGGTGACGCGCCGCAAATCAAAGGCGGCAAGCATGGCTGAGTTTGCCGCCATCATTCTGGCCGCAGGCCAGGCGGCGCGCTACCGCGCGGGCGGCGGTATGGAGGCGAGCAAGTTGATCGCCGACATTGGCGGCGTGCCGATGGTCCGGCATGTGGCGCTCGCTGCGCTGGCGTCGCGCGCGCGGCCCGTCATCGTGGTGACCGGCCATGCGCAAGGCGCGGTGGAGGCGGCGCTGGCCGGGCTTGACGTTGGGACAGCGCATAACCCGCTGTTTGCAACAGGCATGGCATCCTCGCTCAAGGCTGGCATCGCGGCGCTGCCGGCAGGAGCGGCGGGCGCGGTGGTTTTGCTCGCCGACATGCCGCGCGTAGAAGCGGCCGTCATTGATCAGCTGATCGAGGCGCTGACCGCCAATCCTGGCGCATGTGCCGCTGTGCCGGTGTTTCAGGGCAGACGGGGCAATCCTGTGGCGCTGGCAACCTCGCTTTTACCGGCTATTATGACTTTGAGCGGTGATGAGGGCGCGCGCCGGTTGCTGGAAGGCTATGGCGCAGTTGTTGAAGTTGCAGTATCCGACAGCGCGGTCACACTGGACGTTGACACGCCGGACGCGCTTGCGTCCCTGCGGGCAACGCACTGACCCGAGCTCCGGTCTCGGCCAGCTTCCTGCGCAACGCCGACCATAAGGCGGCAGTGCAGCACTGGCAGGCAATGCTACCAATTGTCTACTCCAGCGCCGCCTTCCTTCCTTGTGTGTCGGCCCTGATCAATCCTAGGAGTGCCCGCGCCAAAGCAAATCCTGGCGTCGAAAGGCAAATTTATGACTTCGCACACTTCACTCTCGCTGCGCCGCTCCGCCGCTGCCGGTCTCACCCTCGCAGCCGTGGTGCTGGCAAGCCTGGCGCTTCCGGCCCGCGCGCTGGACGTTTCGCCGGAAGTTGGCGCCGTTGACGCTCTCCAGGCGCTGTTCGGCAAGCATCCCGGCGTGCGCTCCAACCATGCCAAAGGTACGGTTCTGGATGCCACCTTCACCCCCGCGCCGGAAGCCGCCGCCCTCAGCAAGGCGTCGCTGTTTGCCGCGCCAGTCAAGGTGACCGTGCGTTTCTCCGACCCCTCCGGCAATCCCGATATTGCTGACAATGATCCAGGCGCGAACCCGCATGGCATGGCGCTGAAATTCCACCTTGCTGACAAAAGCGAGATGGACATTGCGATGATCTCGACCAAAACCTTCCCGATCCCGGACGCTGCCGGCTTCCGCGACTTGTTCATCGCCATCGCCGCCACCAAGGCCGACAGCCCCAAGCCGAACCCTGTGGAAAAATACATGGGCGCGCATCCCGCCGTGCTCGCCTGGGTGCAAGCCATGCCCGCCACCCCCGCCAGCCTCGCCAACGAGAGTTTCTACGGCCTGAATGCCTTCAAGTTCATTGCCAGGGACGGCAAAGTGTCCAACGTTCGCTATCGCTTCATCCCGGTTGCGGGCGACGCGCCGCGCCTGACCAAGGAGGATCTCGCCAAGAAAAGCGCCACCTTCCTGATGGACGATATCAAGGAGCGTGCCAAGGCGGGCACAGCCAAATACAAGTGGGTCGCGCAGGTCGGCGGCAAGGACGACAAGACCAATGACGTCACTGTCAACTGGGCCGATGACCGCCAGCTGGTGACCCTGGGCGAGCTCAACATCACCGCAGCCGTGGCGGACAGCGCCAAGGAAGAGAAGGCCCTTGTCTTCATGCCGGCCCAGACGCCGGACGGCATTCAGCCGTCTGACGATCCGATGATCGCCGCCCGCAGCGCCGCCTATGCCGAGTCCTATGGCCGCCGCCAGTAGCCGTCGCCTGTTCTGATACAGCAATACCGGGGACTCGCCAGTCTGGCGCAGTCCCCGTTTTTGCACAGGCCAGACCGACAATACATGATATGCCGTATGCCAGCCGCCGCTGGCAGGGTCAGCGGTTGAAACCTCATGAGAAAGACCGCCGCCATGCCCGCGCATCGTTTTGAACTTTTCGCCTTCTGGCGCACCTCCGCCACCTATCGCGTGCGGGTCGCGCTCAACCTGAAAGGCCTGGCCGCTGATGAGCGCCAGATCAATCTGGACGCTGGCGAGCAGCGCAGCGCCGCCTTTCTGAAGATCAATCCGCTGGGCGCGATCCCGGCCCTGATTGACCACGGACCGGGCCAGCCGTCCGAACCCATCACCCAGTCGCAGGCCATCCTCGAATATCTTGAGGACGTGCAGGCCCAGCCCGCTCTGCTTCCCGCTGACGCTCATGGCCGCGCCCGTGTGCGCTCGCTTGTGGCGATGCTGGCGGCAGACACGCATCCGCTGATCACCGGCCGCATCAAGAAATATCTGGTGGCCAATGCCAATTTTGACGACGCCGCCTTCCGCGCCTGGCAGATCCACTGGATCACCACCGGCCTGCAGGCGGTTGAGCAGCGGCTGGCCTCGGAGACTGCCACCGGCGCCTATTGCCATGGCAATGCGATCAGCATGGCCGATATCGTGCTTGCCAGCATCGTTGTGGTGGTGCGGGCGTTCAAGATTGTCGTGGCGGATGTGCCGACCATCCACCGGATTGTCGCGCTGTGCGAATTGCACGAGGCATTCGCCAAAGCCGCGCCCGGATTGCAGGAAGGCGCGCCGAAAGCTTGATGCAGGCGGGGCAGGGCTGGAGGTGACGGTCCCGCGCAGCCCTGGTCCTGCACGGGGGCAGACCACTTCCTTGCGCCGCAAGGCCCGCTATCACGCAGGCCGGCCCATTTCTTTTGCTCTAAATCCGCCGCAATCCGGCGATTTTAACCGTGGTTCTTCGTGTTTGGCGGCGGACGCCGTCAGACACGCCTTCCCCAGGCTGTGCAGGGGCTGGGGCTGGACCATAATACATATTATAAATCAACACGATAAGACATGTTTTCAGAAAATTGACGAAAGTTTTTTCCAAATTCTTATACTTAACCCTGCCAGCGTGAAAATGAATCCAATACGCTAAAAAGCGACGGTTTTACTTTTCCGCATCGCAAAAACTAGACGGCAATGTCTTCCTCGGGACAAGCGAGGGGACGACAATGTTTCAAGGGTTTTACCGGGGTATGGCAGCGGCGCTCATCATGGCGGGGGGATTGGCCGCCATGCATGTTTCGACGCAGGCAAGCGATTTCAAAGCGACATTTGCAGGTATTGGAAAAGCCACCAGCGTTCCGTTTGGCTGGGTGGACTTCTGCAAGAACTATTCAGGCGAGTGCAACACAGATGACCTGCCCGCACAGGATATCAATCTGAGCGGCAAGGCGATGAAGGAGCTGGAGCGCATCAACACGTGGGTGAATGTCAACATCGAGCCGGTGAGCGACCAGGATCACTGGCACGCGGCCGATAAATGGGATTATCCCACTGACGGCAAGGGTGACTGCGAGGATTACGCGCTGCTGAAGCGCAAAATGCTGATTGAAGAGGGTTTTCCCCGCCAGGCGCTGCTGTTGACGGTGGTCAAGGACGACAAGGGCGAGGGCCACGCCATTCTGACGGTCAAGACCAACCGCGGCGAATTCGTTCTGGACAATCAGGAAAGCCGCATCCTGCCGTGGAATCAAAGCGGTTACAAATTTGTCAAACGCCAGTCGCAGGAAAATCCCAATGTCTGGGTGCAGGTTGGCGAGCCGGTCAGCGCGCCCATGTACACAGCCCGCTGAGCTTTTGACACACAGACACGAAGCCGGGGCGTCCCCACCCCACCCCAACCCCGCTTCGTTTGGCGCCGGCCCTAGTCCCCAGGGCCGGCGCTTTTTTTTGCCGCAATTCCGCCGATATTAACCTTGGTCGCAACGCTCTGTTGACCATGACGCCTGCCGGGAGTTAACCTGTTGTTAACCAGATCAGCAGGGCAAGCGTCGTATGCGTTCATTGGGCAGAGTTGGTTTGTGCGTCTGGGTCGCGCTGTGTGGCGGCTTGCTGCCGGCAGGGGCCACTGATCGTGCCGATGCCTATGCCAGCGCCGACAGTTTGCTGCACGTCAGCTCTGGCGAGGCAACCAGCGTGCCGTTTGGCTGGGCCGAGCTTTGCGCCCGCAGTGAAAACGCCGATGACTGCAATGTGGCGTCACTGGCCGCAGCCGATGCGGTCATGGATGAGCGGGCATGGGCCATAGCGCGCCGCGTCAACCGGGCTGTCAATGCAGCCATCGAGCCGGTGAGCGATCTTGAAAACTATGGTGTCGCGGAATATTGGGGCTATCCGGACAATGGCAAAGGCGATTGCGAGGACTATGTTCTGCTCAAACGCCGTCAGCTCATTGGTCTTGGCTTTCCGCGCGAGGCCCTGCTGATCACTGTCGTGCGTGACCTTGCAGGCGAAGGCCACGCCGTGCTGATGCTGAAAACCACATCCGGCGACTATATTCTTGATAACAAGGTCAATTCCATCCGTCTCTGGACGCAGACCGGCTATCATTTCGTCAAGCGCCAGGCGCAGGAAAATCCCAATGTCTGGGTTTCCCTGCGCGCGCCAGACGTGACGACGGTCGCATCGACGCGCAAGCGCTAGGGCGCGCGGCGCTCAGCCGACCGCAAGCTCAATCCACACCGGCACATGGTCCGATGGTTTTTCGCGGGAGCGCATCTCCTTGTCGATGCCTGTTTCCACCAGCCTGTCGGCGGCTTGCGGCGACAGCAGCAGGTGGTCAATGCGGATGCCGTTGTTTTTCTGCCACGCCCCCGCCTGATAGTCCCAGAAACTGTAAAGGCCGGGCGCGTCCGTGGTGGCGCGCAGCGCATCGGTCAGCCCCAGAGCCAGCAGCGCGCGGAATTTTTCGAGCGTTTGCGGCAGGTGAAGCGCGTCGCCCGTCCACAAAGATATATCTTTTGCATCAATTGCCTGCGGGATAACATTAAAGTCGCCTGCGAGCACGAGCGGCTCCTCCAGAGCCAGCAGCCCGCGCGCATGGCAGATCAGCCGGTCCATGAAAGCCAGCTTATAGCTGTATTTGTCGGTGCCCACCGGGTTGCCATTTGGCAGATAAATTGAGGAAATCCGCACAGCGCCTTGTTCTGCTGAAACAATCGCCTCGATGTAGCGGGCCTGCTCGTCCGCCGCGTCGCCTGGCAGGCCGCGCGTTACCTCGATGGGCCGCTTCGACAGGATGGCGACGCCATTATAGGTCTTCTGCCCATGCGTCGCGACATTGTAGCCCGCACTTTCCACCTCGGCGCGCGGAAACGCCTCATCCACGCATTTCAGCTCCTGCAGGCACAGCACGTCTGGACTCGCCTCCCTCAGATAGGCGAGCAGGTGCTCAAGGCGGCTCTTGACGGAGTTGACGTTCCAGGTGGCGATGCGCAAGGGAAGTGGTCCTCTGTGGATACGACCGCAGCCTAGCCGCAACCGGCGCAAGGCACCAGACCGCGCGACACGAGCGCTTTCAGCAAAAGTCTGGAATTATCTTCGCCAAAATAATCCTATGACTTGACATTAGTCCTAGAATAGGTCTATAGAGACCGCCTCCCCGCCGCCAAGGGCGTTTCGCGAAGCGGTTTTCGAAGCGGGCGGGGGGACAGAGGTCTGCGCCTCGCGCTCACCGCGCGCGAGGCCCGGAACTGCGCGCGCTCGCGGGTACGGCCCCGCG
>JANLPP010000223.1:0-22452 GCA_031367295.1 Hyphomicrobiales bacterium
CGCGCCACTGGCGGCGCGGTCGCCGCCGTGGATGCGGTGATGGCGGGCGAGGCGCATAACGCCTTTGTCGCCATGCGCCCGCCCGGCCACCATGCCGAGCGCACGGTTGCCATGGGCTTCTGCTTTCTCAACAGCGCCGCCATCGCCGCGCGCCACGCGCAGGCCGCGCACGGGGCTGAGCGCGTGGCAGTGGTGGATTTCGATGTGCACCACGGCAATGGCACGCAGCATATTTTCTGGGATGATGCCTCGGTGATGTATGCCTCAACCCATGAAATGCCGCTCTATCCGGGCACTGGCGCGCGCGGCGAGCGCGGCGCGCACAACACCATTGTCAACGCGCCGCTGTCGGCAGGCAATGATGGCGCGGTGTTCCGTGAGGCGATGGAGACTGCCATCCTGCCGCGGCTGCGCAATTTTGCGCCCGACCTCATCATCATCTCGGCCGGATTTGACGCGCACCGGCTGGATCCGCTCGGGCATCTGAAACTGGTGGGCGCGGACTATGGCTGGATCACCGGCGCGCTGATGGAAATTGCAGACAAGAGCGCCAAGGGGCGCGTCGTGTCGGTGCTGGAGGGCGGCTACAGTCTGGAGGGCCTCGGCGAGTCGGCCTCCGCCCATATGGCGGCGCTGATGGGCGTTGGGTAAGCGCCGCTAATCCGGCTGCACCACGCCCATCCGCAGCACGATATTGCCGTACAGCCGCCGTTCGCCAGACGCCACCATCGCATAGGCATTGTTGGCCTTCTCGTAGAAGGCGGCTGGCGCGAGGGTGTGCAGCCTGACCCTGCCCGCCTCGTGCTGGTGAATAACCGCCTGAAAATCAGCATGCACCGGCAGTTCTTTTTCCGGGTCGCCGGGCAGCTGCGGCCGCCAGGCCGCCTCGGGCACCTGCGCGTCGAGCGGCATCACGGACAGAATCGCGTCGAGCAAGTGCGTGGCCGACAGCCCGTCTGCGCGGACGACGCGGTTGCCGGCATTGTCCGCCGGGTAGTTGGCGTCAACGATGGCAATTTCGTCGCCATGCCCCATGGCGCGCAGGGTGAACAGCAATTCGGGGGAAAGTATCGGATCAATATTCTTGAGCACTTCTTATCCAGCTTCAGGTTTGCCGCATCATTTTGGTGTTGGCGCATCCTGGCGCATCAGCCCACCGGCCTTCAGGTCACGCCACAGCGCGGCGGGGATTTTTGTCCGCAGCATCTGCGCGTTGCGCCTGACCTCCGCCGGCTTCTTGCCGCCGGGTATCACGGACATGACAGCGGGATGCCCGAGCGGGAAGCGGATCGCCGCCTCCGCCAGTTTGACGCCATGGGCGCGGCAGACCCGTTCGATTTTCTTCACGCGCTCAAGGATTGCCGGCGGCGCAATATCGTAATTGTAAAACGCGCCGGGCTTTGGTCCGGTGGCCAGAATGCCGGAATTGAACGGCCCGCCCAGCGCTATGCCGATTTTCTTTTCAAGGCACAGCGGCAGAAAACTTTCCAGTGCCTCCTGCTCCAGCAGCGTGTAGCGGCCCGCCAGCAGGAACATGTCGAAATCGCCCGCCCGCGCCAGCGTTTCGGCCACCTGCCACTCATTGATGCCCGCGCCAATGGCGCTGATGACCTTCTCATCGCGCAGCTTTGCCAGCGCCTTGTAGCCGCCGTTCATCAGCTCCGCGATACGTTTGTCCGACGCAGCCTTGCTGCCATGCGTGAAAATATCGACGTCATGCGCGTAGACAATGTCGATATGGTCAAGCCCGAGGCGCTCCAGCGAAAATTCCAGCGAGCGCATGACGCCGTCATAGGAATAGTCAAAAACCTCGCGGCGTGCCGGCGTGTCAAAAAACTTGCCGATGCCGGTGCGCTCGTCCGGTTTGCAGAGGGAAAGCAGCCGCCCGATCTTGGTGGAGAGCAGGTAATCGCCGCGCTTCCTGCCGCGCAGAAAACCGTTCAGCCGCGTTTCTGACAGGCCAAGCCCGTAGAGCGGCGCGGTATCATAATAGCGGCAGCCGGCGTCCCAGGCGCTTTCAAGCGTGGCGCGCGCCGCCTTCTCGTCCACTGCTGCGTAGAGATTGCCCAGCGGTGCCGTGCCAAACCCCAGTTCGGTGAAAGACAGTTCCGCGCCATTGCGCGAGGTGAAGGCCCGCCGCTTCAACTTCGCTGGTGTGGTCTTTGCCTTCATGATGCCCGCTCCTGCCTGCCCGTTGCGCCCTGATACTAGCCGGGCTAACTAGGGCGTCAATCGACTGTGACGGAAAGCGGCCTGCCATGCCATCCAAACTTGACCAGTTGCGCGCCATGACTACCGTGGTGGCCGACACCGGCGACATGGAGGCGATCCGCGCCTTCAAGCCAACCGACTGCACCACCAATCCGACGTTGATTCTCAAGGCGGCGCAAATGCCGGCTTACGCCCATCTCGTTGACGAGGCGGTGCACTGGGCGCAGCGGACGCGGGCAGACGCCGGCGCGGTGACTGACAGGCTGGCGGTGAATTTTGGCGCGGAGCTGGCCAAAATTGTGCCGGGGCGGGTCTCGACCGAAGTGGACGCGGACCTGTCGTTTGATACGGCGGCGAGTGTCACCAAAGGCCGCGCCATCATTGCCGATTATGCTGCGCGGGGCTTTGGGCGCGAGCGCATCCTGATCAAGCTCGCCGCGACCTGGGAAGGCATCAAGGCCGCTGAAATTTTGCAGCGCGAGGGCATTGACTGCAACCTGACACTGCTGTTCTGCCTCGCCCAGGCGGCAGCCTGCGGCGACGCAGGCGTGTTCCTGATCTCGCCATTTGTCGGGCGCATCCTCGACTGGCACGTGAAAGCGTCAGGCAAGACCTACACCGCCGAAACCGACCCCGGCGTGCTGTCGGTCGCCGCGATCTACGCCTATTACAAAGCGCTTGGCATCAAGACCGTTGTGATGGGCGCGTCGTTCCGCAACACTGGCGAGATTGAGGCGCTGGCCGGCTGTGACCGGCTGACCATCGCGCCCGCCCTGCTCGAGGCGCTGGCCAGGGACGAGGGCGCTCTGCCACGCAGGCTTGGCGCTGCGGCATCGGGCGCGGCCCGGCCGCCCCGCCTCAGTCTCGACGAGAAGGCGTTCCGCTTTGCCATGAACGAGGACGCCATGGCCACCGAAAAACTGGCCGAAGGCATTCGCAGCTTTGCCAAAGACCTGTGGTCCCTGCGTGCCATGGTCAGCCAGCGCCTGGAGAAGGCGGCATGAGGGGCGGCCATCCTGCGCACACAGGCCAGTAACCCGCATGTCAGCCGCGCCGTCCATCGACACCTATGAGGACGCGCTGGTTTTTCTGGTGACGGCGGGCATAGTGGTTCCGCTGTTCCGGCGCCTGCGGCTGAGCCCGGTCATCGGTTTTCTGCTGGCGGGCGCGCTGATCGGTCCCTTCGGGGTCGGGCGCTTTGTGCCACGCTGGCCATGGCTGGACTATTTCAGAATCACCAGCCTTGAGCACATGGCCCCGCTGGCTGAACTGGGGGTGGTGTTTCTGCTGTTCATGATCGGCCTCGAACTGTCGTTCGAGCGGTTGCGGCTCATGCGCCGTCTGGTGTTTGGACTTGGCGCTTTGCAGGTGGGCATCATCGCGCTGGTCCTTGGCTTTGCCAGTGAGGCGCTGGGCGCGGGCCACCGGCTGGCCGCCGTCATTGGCGGGGCGCTGGCCCTTTCCTCGACCGCTGTGGTCATGCCGGTTCTGGCCGAAGCAAAGCGTCTCAACCACCCCGCTGGCCGCACCGCTTTCGCCGTGCTGCTGTTTCAGGACCTGATGGTCGCGCCCCTGCTCATCATGGTGGCCCTTCTGGGCCGCTCCGACATGCCGCTGGGCCTTGGCATCGTCAGCGCGCTCGCCCCTGCCGCGCTGGCGCTGGGGCTGCTGGTCCTGATCGGGCGGCTGGCGCTGCGCCCGCTGTTTCATCTGGTTGTGCTGGCAGGCTCGACCGAGTTTTTCGTCGCCGCCTGCCTGCTGGTGGTGCTGGCCATGAGTCTGATTGCCTCGCTCAGCGGCCTGTCGATGGGACTTGGCGCATTTGTTGCCGGCCTGATGCTGGCCGAGACCGAATACCGCCGCGAAATTGAAGTCACCATCGAGCCGTTCAAGGGCCTGCTGCTCGGTTTGTTCTTCGTGTCGGTTGGCGCGGGCCTTGACCTGTGGCGGGTGTTTGAGTCGCCGCTGACAACCATTGGCATCGCCGCCGCGCTCGTCATCGGCAAGACACTTCTGCTGTTTGCGCTGTCGCGCGCCATGCGGCTGCCCGCGCGGGTATCAGCCCAGACAGCGCTGCTGCTCGCCGCGGGCGGCGAATTTGCCTTTGTCATGATCGGCGCGGCCATGGCCGAAAAAATCGTGCCGCCCGCCCTCGGGGCCGATCTGATGATCGCGGTCACGCTGTCGATGCTGGCAATTCCGGCGCTCGCCGCTCTGGCGCGGCGGCTTGATCCGCCACGCGTGGCCGCGACGCATCCTGACGAGCCAGCCCCGCCGCAGGATGCGGCCTCCCGCGTCATTGTCGTGGGCTATGGCCGCGTCGGGCAGCTGGTTTGCGATATGCTGGCACGCCACAAAGTTGTGTTTATCGCCATCGACAATGACGTGGAGGTGGTGCGCAAAGCCCGCGCCGACGGCGCGCCGATCTACTGGGGCAATGCGTCCCGGCCCGAATTCCTGCGCCGCTGCGGCATTGAGCAGGCGCGCGCGCTGGTCGTCACCAGCAATGCGCCCAGCAAGGTTGACGAGATTGTCGCGGCCAGCCGCCTTGAGCGCACCGACCTGACCATCGTGGCACGCGCGCGCGATGCGGCGCACGCCACGCATCTTTATGAAATTGGCGCGACCGACGCCATTCCCGAAACCATTGAGGCGAGCCTGCAATTGTCTGAGGCGGTGCTCGTCGATATCGGTGTGCCGATGGGCTTTGTCATCGCCTCCATCCACGAGAAGCGCGACGAGTACCGGGCGCTGTTGCAGCCAAAGGCGGGGGAGCGGGTGCGCAAGGCAATCAGGGGGAAGGGGGTGGAGAAGGGGTTAGGCAACAGGCAGTAGACACTCGGCATACCTACTGCCTACTGCCTGTTGCCTAATGCCCCTCTTCTAATTTTCTCAAGAGTTGTCCCAGGCGTAATTGCCTCGGGATCGACCTTGACGTGAATGATGGAAGGTCTGCCTGACGCCGCAGCGCGCTCAAAAGCCGGTGCGAATTCCGCAGTTTCGGTCACGCTCTCGCCATGCCCGCCAAAGGCGCGGGCATAGGCGGCAAAGTCGGGGTTGCGCAGCTGCGTGCCGGAAATACGACCGGGATATGCGCGCTCCTGATGCATGCGGATGGTGCCATACATGCCGTTGTCGACGACCACGGCAATGATGGCCAGATCATATTGCACGGCGGTGGCGAATTCTTGCCCGTTCATCAGAAAGCAGCCGTCGCCCGCAAAACACACGACCATGCGTTCGGGGTGGAGCCGCTTGGCGGCGACAGCGGCGGGCAGGCCATAGCCCATGGAGCCTGAGGTTGGCGCGAGCTGCGCGCCATAGCGCCGGTAGCGCAAAAAGCGGTTGACCCAGATAGCGTAATTGCCCGCGCCATTGGTGACGATGGCGTCCTGCGGCAGGCGCGCGCGCAGCCACAGCATCGCGTCGGCCATCTGCATTTTGCCGGGACCTGCGGCAGGCTGGCTGGTCCACGCGAGGAAGTCCTCATGTGCCGTCTGCGCCGCACCGCTCCACGGAATTGCGCCTGGCGGCTGCAAGCCTTCCAGCGAGGCGGCAAAAGCCTGCGGCGAGGCGTGGATGGCCAGCGCAGGATGATAGACGCGGCCCAGCTCCTCGGCGCCCGCATGCACGTGCACAAGTTTATGGCGCGGGCTTGGCACGTTGAACAGCGTGTAGGACTGCGACGGCATTTCGGCCATGCGCCCGCCCATCAGCAACACAAGGTCTGCGGTTTCAATACGCGCTTTCAGTTTCGGGTTCGGACCAATGCCAATCTCGCCCGCATAGCTGGCATGCTCCGCGTCAAACAGGCCGGAGCGGCGGAAGGAGGTGGCGACTGGCAGGTCAAAATGCTCGGCAAAACGCTGCACGCGCTGGCGGGCGGCGTCATTCCAGCCGCCTCCGCCAAGGATGGCGATGGGGCGCTGCGCTGCCCACAGCAGCTTCTGCAGCTCCGCCATCTGCGTCAGCCCGGGCCAGGTCTGCGCCGGTTCAACACGCGGCGCATCGGGCACGCTGGCGACATCCCGCAGCATGTCCTCGGGCAGCGCAATCACCACCGGGCCGGGACGGCCCTGCATCGCCGTGTGGAAGGCGCGCGCGATGATTTCGGGAATGCGCGCGGCGTCATCTATCTCGCACACCCATTTGGCGGTCGAGCCGAAAAACGCCTGGTAGTCCATCTCCTGAAACGCGCCGCGCCCGCGCATGCCGCGCTCGATCTGGCCAATGAACAAAATGAGCGGCACGCTGTCGTGCTCGGCGATATGCACGCCATGCGCCGCGTTGGTTGCGCCCGGCCCGCGCGTGACAAAGGCAATGCCGGGGCGCCCGGTGAGACGTGCAGCAGCATCCGCCATCATCGCCGCCCCCGCCTCCTGCCGGCAGACGGTGACCTTGATCGCGGCATCATGCAGCGCGTCAAGCACGGCAAGGTAGGACTCGCCGGGCACACAGAAGACGTGTTGTGTCCCCTGTGCGATGAGCTGGTCAACGAGAATCTGGCCACCGGTGCGGGGAAGTAGAGGGTTTGGTGCGGTCACTTTGGCTTTCGCTGTGCTTGTTCGATGCGATCAATGACAATTGAAACCACGCGCCGGAGGTCAGTCAGGGATTGCCCGGAAATTTTCCACATCACGAAGTCGGAAACAATCTGGTAGTCGTGCCGAAGCAGATTTCCGATTGCCGAAATTTCGTGCCAGGGAATTTCAGAAAACTCGGCCTTCACAGAATCGGGCACATGGCGCGAGGCCTCCGAAATGATCTCGACACAACGCTCTGTCGCCCGTCGCAGTTTCCTGTCTTCTTTATAGCTGGCAAAATCCGCGCCTGAACTCATCTCCTCAATTTCATCGATCGCGTCGCGGATGTCACACAAACGAATGAACTGCGACCGGTTCACTCAAAACACCCTGATAGCCTGCGCTTCGATTTCCGGACGCAACCGTGGATGCAGGCCATCGCGGGTGGCAAGGTCTGCCGGACTGTCCAGCACGGCCGAAAGCCTTTCGCGCAGTCGTATCAGCTCCACAAAGCTGAACCGGTTGCTGTCATAGTCGATGAACAGGTCGATGTCGCTGCCAGCAGCTGCCTCGTCGCGCGCTGTTGAGCCAAACATGTAGAGCGCGGTCGCGCCCTGGCTACGGATATAATCCGTCTGGCCTGCAAGTTTCAACAAGGCTTCGTCTCGTCGCATTCGCCTAGACTATCACATGCCGCCAGATGCGCCAGCTTCTGAAAATCGGGGTCCCGTGGGCGCGACAGCGTGTCATGGCTGATGAAAATCAGGCGGCGGCGAAACGCCAGCGGACTTTCAACCAGCAGAAGCGGCTTCAGCCCCTCCATTCCACCGGCAAAGAAAGGCTCGGACAGAAACCGCCAGGGCGCGTTGCTCCAGGCTGGCGTGTCAAGCCCGAACCGCAACGCCAGATGCTCGGCGATGGCTGCCAGATATGCATCCTTGATGCCGGAAAGCCGCAAGGGTTCCGCGTCAAGCCCGGCTTGCCGTCTGGCAGTGTCCGCAATATAAAATTCATCAAGGAACTCCCGCACCAGCGGATCAAACGCAAAGCCTGCCGATGCAGCGGCGGACACAGCAAGCACGCTGTCGGGACGGGTGCAAAGGTGGCCACAAGTTATTGTCATGGTACATCCCCCTGGCCGCCCCACCGCACATCCGCCAGCACCTCATCCGTATGTTCCCCTAGCCCCGGCGCGGGCCGGGCGCTGGCGGCAGGCACTCCGTCCATCACAATCGCCGAACGCAGGCCCGGCGTGCTGCCCGCTTTGGCGCGGGCGTTCGGCACATTGAGGCGCATGCCGCGCGCCCGCACCTGGGGGTCGCCAAACACCTCGCTTATGTCATTGATCGGCCCGGCGGGCACGCTGCCCGCATCCAGCTTCGGCAGCAGGTCTGCCCGCGCAAAACGCCGCGTCAGCGCGTGCAGGCGCGCCGTCAGGTCCAGCCGGTTGCGCAGCCGGTCCTTGCCGGAGGCAAAAGCGGGGTCGGAGGCCAGCTCCGGCGCGCCCAGAATGTCCACCAGCTTGCGGAACTGCCCGTCATTGCCGGTGGCGATGATGATGGTGCCGTCGCTGACCGGAAACACGTCATAGGGCACAATATTGGGATGTGCGTTGCCGTGGCGCTTCGGCTCCTCGCCCGACACAAAATAATTCAGCGCCTGATAGCCCAGCACCGCCACCTGCGCGTCCAGCAGGGCGCAGTCGATAAAAGCCCCTTCGCCCGTGCCGGCGCGCCGCAGCAGCGCCGCCTGAATGGCATTGGCGGCGTAAAGGCCGGTGAAAATATCGGCCATGGCGACGCCCGATTTCATCGGCGCGCCGCCTGGCTCGCCGGTCATCGCCATCGCGCCGCCCATGCCCTGCACCAGAAAATCATAGCCGGCGCGCGCGGCATAGGGCCCGTCCTGGCCAAAGCCGGTAATCGAGCAATAGACAAGGCGCGGGTTGAGCACCTTGAGGCTGGCGTGATCAAGCCCGTATTTGGCTAGGCCGCCAACCTTGAAATTTTCGATCAGCACGTCGGCATGGACGACAAGCCGCCGCACCAGCGCCTGGCCCTCTGGCGTCTCAAAGTCGGCGGCGATACAGCGTTTGCCGCGGTTGCAGGCATGGAAATAGGCGGCACCCAGACTGCCGCCATCCAGTCCCTCGACAAACGGCGGCCCCCACTGGCGCGTGTCATCCCCCGCGCCGGAGCGCTCCACCTTGACAACATCCGCGCCAAGGTCAGCCAACAGCTGCCCGCACCACGGGCCCGCGAGAATGCGCGCCAGTTCGAGCACGCGGATATGGGCGAGCGGGGCAGTCATGGAAGCGGTTTGTACCATTTTCTTGCGTTTTGTAGACATTGGATCAATATGTCCGCCCAATCCTCACATGCCTGAATGGTCATGGTCCAGCCAGCAAAAACCAAACCGTATATGAATGCTGAGGCTTTTATGGCCTGGTATGACAAGCAGCCTGACGGCAAGCGCTATGAGCTGCTTGACGGTATTGTGCATGAGTTGCAGTCGGAGCGTGTTGCCCACGCCCGCGCCAAGGCGCGCGTCCACACTATGTTTTCCCGCCAGATCGCCAGGCGCAAATTGCCGTGCGAGGCATTGCCCGATGGCATGGCTGTGCGGGTCTACGACGATGTGGTGTTTGAGCCAGATGCGCTGGTGCGCTGCGGACCGCTTCTGCATGGCAATGACGTAATTGTCATTGATCCGGTGATAGTCGTTGAAGTGGCTTCGCCGTCCACCCAAAGCATTGACGCGCTGCATAAGCTGACACTCTATTTCCGCAACCCGCACATTATACACTATTTGATTGTGCTGCCGGCCAGGAAAATGGTGATCCATCACCGGCGTCTCGCCGATGGGCAAATGCATTCCGCAATTGCCGGTGAAGGCGCAGTTACGTTTGACCCTCCCGGCCTCACACTCGACGTAACAGACCTCTTCTCCGACACCTGACGGCCTCTCAAAAAAACGCCTGCAACCCGGTCTGCGCCCGCCCCAGAATCAGCGCATGCACATCATGTGTGCCCTCATAGGTGTTGACCGTCTCCAGATTCTGCGCGTGGCGCATCACGTGATAGGCGCCGTGGATGCCATTGCCGCCGTGCATGTCGCGCGCCACGCGGGCGATGTCGAGCGCTTTGCCGCAGTTGTTGCGCTTGATCAGCGAGATCATCTCCGGCGCCTCGCGCCCCTCGTCCATCAGGCGGCCCACCCGCAGCGAGGCTTGCAGGCCCAGCGTGATTTCCGTCTGCATGTCCGCGAGTTTTTTCTGCACCAGCTGCGTCGCTGCCAATGGCCGCCCGAACTGTCTGCGCTCCAGCGTGTATCGCCGCGCGCGGTGCCAGCAGTCCTCCGCCGCGCCCAGCGCCCCCCAGGAGATGCCGTAGCGGGCGCGGTTGAGGCAGCCGAACGGGCCTTTCAGCCCCGACACATTGGGCAGCAGATGCTCTTCGCCCACCACCACGCCGTCCATCACAATCTCGCCGGTGACAGAGGCGCGCAGCGACAGCTTGCCCTCAATTTTGGGCGCCGACAGGCCTTTCATGCCTTTTTCCAGCACAAAGCCCCTGATCGCGTCACCATGCGCGGCGGACTTCGCCCACACCACAAACACGTCGGCGATCGGGGCGTTGGAAATCCACATTTTTGATCCGGTCAGCCGATAGCCGTCGCTGACCTTTTCGGCGCGTGTTTTCATGCCGCCAGGGTCAGAACCGGCGTCCGGCTCAGTCAGGCCAAAGCAGCCAATCAATGCGCCGGCCGCCAGCCCGGGCAGATAGCGCTGGCGCTGCGCCGCGTCGCCATAGGCATGGATCGGATACATCACCAGCGAGGATTGCACGCTCATCATGGAGCGGTAGCCGCTGTCGACGCGCTCCACCTCGCGCGCCACGAGGCCATAGGAGACATAGCCCGCGCCCGATCCGCCAAACTCTTGCGGCGTTGTCACACCCAGCAGGCCGAGCCCGCCCATCTCGTCAAAAATGCCGCGGTCGGTGGTTTCTCTGGCATAGGCGTCCACAATGCGCGGCAGCAGCTTTTCCTGCGCATAGGCGCGCGCGGTATCACGTATCAGCCGCTCATCTTCCGTCAGCTGGTCCTCCAGCAGAAACGGATCGTCCCACTGAAACGCCGGTCTGGCGGGCACTTTTTGCGAGCTGGCGGGTGCGGCGGCGGGCATGGCGGCTGGTCTTCTGGTTCAGGGGCGGCGCGCTGTTATCGCTCCCGGCGTGCTGGCGCGCAAGCGCCGCAGGCTATCGAGAGCGCCGCCTCCTGTCGCGGCGGACTGCGCCTTGCGCAGCAGGGCGCGCGGGGCCATGGTGCAGCCATGGCACAGCTCCGCGATCCGTTTACCCTCGACACCAGCGCCCTCTCCGTTCTCAACGAGCGTTCGCGCGAGATTTTCCGGCGCGTCGTTGACAGCTACCTCGCCACGGGCGAGCCGGTTGGCTCCCGCCACCTGTCGCGCCTGCTGCCCTCGGCCCTGTCGCCGGCCTCGGTGCGCAATGTCATGCAGGACCTTGAGGAACTTGGCCTGATCTACGCGCCGCACACCAGCGCCGGGCGCATGCCGACCCAGCTCGGCCTGCGGTTTTTTGTCGATGCGCTGCTGGAGATCGGCGACGTCAGCGCCGAAGAGCGCAAACGCATCGAAACAGAGGTCAAGGCCGCCTCGCGCGAGCGCACCTTTGACGGGGTGCTGGCGGAGGCGAGCAGCCTGTTGTCGGGCTTGACGCGGGGCGCTGGCGTGGTGCTGACCACCAAGGAGAACACGCGGCTGAAGCATATCGAATTCGTGCGGCTTGACCCGGAGCGGGCGCTGACCGTGCTGGTCGCCGAGGACGGCTCGGTCGAAAACCGCGTGGTGGCGACGCCGCCCGGCCTGCCGCATTCGGCGCTGGTTGAGGCCGGCAATTTTCTCAACGCGCGCATCCGCGGGCGCACGCTCAAGGAGGTGCGCGCCGACATTGAGGCGGCGCGCAAGCTGGCGCAGAATGAGCTCGACACCCTGACGCAGCGGCTGGTTGATGCCGGCCTTGCCAGCTGGGCCGGGCTGCAGGGTGAGGCGCAGCAGCTGATCGTGCGCGGCCAGGCCAATCTGCTCGATGACCTGACCGCGCTGGGTGACCTTGAACGCATCCGCCTGCTGTTCGCCGATCTTGAAACCAAGAAAGATGTCATCGAGCTGCTGCACCGGGCGGAGTCGGGCGAGGGCGTGCGCATTTTCATCGGCTCGGAGAACAAGCTGTTCTCGCTTTCCGGCTCCTCGATGATCGCCGCGCCGTTTCGCGACGGCAACCAGAAAATTGTTGGCGTGCTTGGCGTTATCGGGCCGACGCGTCTCAACTACGCGCGCATTGTGCCGATGGTGGATTACACCGCAAAGGTGGTATCCAAGCTGGCGGGCGGCGGCTGAGTCCAGAGCTGTCAGCGCTGGCGCTCGATTGAAACGCCGACGACGAAAGGCCCCAGATCCAGCTTTTCCACCTTCACCCGCACGCGGGCCGCGCGCGGGTGCGCCAGCATTGTTTCGGCGAGACGCCCGGCAACCGTTTCCACCATCGCGAAAGCTTCGCCCGCAGCCAGCACGCGGATGGCATCCATGATCAGGTCATAGGAGAACACCGCCCGCATGTCGTCGGATTGCCCACCCTGGCGCAGGACGTCCACCGCCACACTGAAACGCACGGCCTGCGGCGCGAGATGCTCATAGGCATACGCGCCGATGCGCATGGGCACAGTGAAATCCGACACAAAAATGCAGTCAGTCTCGTCCGCCGCCACACCTGCCTGCGGCGCGATTGCGCCATGTGGCGCAACCAGCTGGGCAATGACAGCGACCGCCTGCGGATCGAGCCCGCCGCCGCGCGCGCCGCCCTTGCACAAAGCGCCGCGAAAGCCGAGGAAATCCGGGGCGAGCGCGACAAGGCGCGGCACGTCCGGCGGCTCCAGCGATCCGGCAAGACCGCTCATCAGCCCATGCATCTTGCAGGATTTGACAAAGGCATCGAGCGCCGGCATGCCCAGATGCGTCAGCAGGCGGCCCGCACCCTTGCCCGCAGTGTCAATCATCACGCCCGCAAAGCCGCTCGCGGCCAGCAGCGGCAGCAGCGCGAAGTCAGGATCGCCGTCGGCGAACAGCACGCCGATAATCCTGTGCCTTGTCGCCAGGGGTGCCAGCGCGCTGATGCACGCGGGCCGGCCTTCGCCCGCAAACAGCCCGGCCTTGATATAGTCAACGCCGGTCGCGACCATTTCCTGCGCGGCGTTCACAACCACGTCCGGCAGCATCGGCAGATCGCCAGTGACCGCGCTGACCGGCCTGCGCCCGCCCACGGCCCGCACAATCGCGCCAACCGTCTGCGGCGGCAGCGCGCCGAGCGCGCCTTTGCCAGGGTCCTTGCAGTCAATAATATCCGCGCCCCCGGCCAGCGCTGTCTCAGCCTCGGCAACGGACGTGACGCTGGCGAGAAAGCGGGTCACTTTCCCGCGCCAAAATTGCCTGGCAGCAGCTGGTTTTTGACCAGGTAATCCACGCCGCGTGTCCAGCTCTCGTCGGTGTTGCCGCGGATATCCACGCTCATCGCTGTGATTGCCTCGCCGGTTTCGGCATCACGCACATAAACATTGATATTGAGGATGAGATTCGAGACTTTCTGCACAGTGGCGGTGAAGGAAAGTTTT
This sequence comes from Hyphomicrobiales bacterium, assembly GCA_031367295.1. Classification (GTDB taxonomy): domain Bacteria; phylum Pseudomonadota; class Alphaproteobacteria; order Rhizobiales; family Beijerinckiaceae; genus JANLPP01. Next base: position 13,425 of record JANLPP010000223.1, read on the forward strand.
GCGCCCAGGGCTTTGGCGATCGTCCCGTCGCAGCCGCCGCAGGATTGCAGGTTGGCGGCCCTGGCCGCTTCGGCACCGGGGGCCATGTCGACCAGTTCGTACTGTCCGCTGGCGGCAAGCCGCGCCCGCAGCTGCGCGCTGGCGCGGGCGATGCGCGCGCTCTCCTCCGGCTTGACGCCGGTTGTCGCGTCAAGGCTGGTGTCAATCAGCTCAAAGTCAAACACCGCCGCCTTGGTGGCGGCGCAGGCGGGGGCCGTGAGCGCCACGAGCGCGATGGCAAGCAGAAGAAATGTTTTCATCGTCTCTCTATAAGGCTAATTTCCGCGCAGGCAAGGTGGTCCAGCCGCGCATTATTGCGCGCTTGCCAGCAGCGCCAGCGCGCTTGCGGGCGCGCAATGGGCGGCCATGGCTCGCGCGTCAGGCGCGCAATCCAGCAGGCTGGCAAAGCGGATGCAGCGCCGCCCGAGGCCAGCTGCAATCTCCGCCGCCACATGCAGCCCCGCGCCGGCCACCACCAGCGGCGCGTCGTCCGGCACACTGGCAGACAAAACCTGCAACAGCGCCTTTTCAATCGTGCGCATCTGGGCCCGCTTGAAGGCCAGCGCCAGCCCGCGCCAGTCCTGTGGCGTGCCCTCGCCCGCCTCGCGCCCGATCATGCGGGCGAGGCGCGCGCGCGAGGCCTCAACCGTCTTGCTGCGGCCATCGGCGGTCGCCTGCATATCCGCGTCTTCGGGCAATTCGCCAAGCACGCGGTAAACGTCCGCCATATTGGCAAAATACTCGTGCATCAGCGGACTCGCCGCGCCCCTGAAAGGCACAGCGCCGACAATCGACATCACAAAACTGCGCACGAGGCCGGTGTAGACAAGCTCGCCCGCCAGCAGGCGCCCCGCGTCAGAATAGCCACGCGCCGCAACCGCGCCGCCGGTCACCGGCACGATATCGGTCGTGGTTGAGCCAAAGTCCACCAGCACGGCGTCTTGCAGCCGCGCCGCCACCAGTGCAGCGCTGGCGTGCCAGTTGGCCGAGGCAATGGCTGCAACATGGCACCCGGCCTCGCCCGCCGGGACGAATCCGGCGGGCCCGGCATAAACGCCTGTGTCCGCGCCGAGGTGCCGCATTGCCGCCTGCGCCAGCGCCGCCACCCCCTCGTCACGGCTGGCGAATATGTCGGAAAGCTCCGCTGTCATGGTGCAGACATGCCGGTCAATCCGCGCCAGGCCCGCATCCGCCATCCTGGCCAGCACGAGGAGGAAAGCGGCGTCGAGCTGGCCGCGCCCCTGCCACACCGGGCAGGCGACCTGCCATGCGCCGGTGATGCGCCCGTCCTGTGCCACCGCCGCCTTGAGATGCGCGCCGCCAATGTCCCAGCCTGCAATGATCATGATTTGAAGCGGCCCCGGCGCGCCGTGAATCAACCGGCGCAGCCTGCTATAGGGTATGAAAGTTCGCAGCGCGAGGGTGGCACGCCAGCATGGAAATAATTCCGGTGATTGACCTGATGGACGGCGTGGTTGTGCATGCGCGCAAGGGCGAGCGCGCCAGCTACCAGCCCATCCGCACGCCGCTCTGCACTGGCAGCGCGCCGCTCGATGTGGTGCGCGGCCTGCTCGCCCTGCACCCGTTCAGCACGCTGTACGTGGCGGACCTTGATGCGATCGCGGGCCGGGCCGCGCATGCGGCAGCCTTGCACACCTTGCGGCAGGCTTTCCCCGGTCTTGCGATCTGGCTCGACAATGGCGCGGCGGACGCGGCGGCGGTTGCGGCCTTTCGCGGGTCCGGCCCCGGCGCGCTGGTTCTGGGCAGCGAGACCCAAACCAGCGCGGCGCTCGTCACACACCACAGGCAGGACCCGGATATAATTCTCTCGCTGGATTTTCGCGGCGAGGCATTTCAGGGACCGCGCGCCTTGTTGGACGCGCCGCAGCATTGGCCGGCCCGTGTCATTGCCATGACGCTGGCACAGGTCGGCAGTGGCGCCGGGCCGGATTTTGCGCGGCTCGCCAGCGTCAGGGCGGCGGCTGGCGGGCGCGTCGTGATTGCGGCAGGCGGCTTGCGGCACATGGCGGATGCCCGCGCGCTGGCGGCGGCGGGCATAGCCGGTGTGCTGGCCGCCACCGCCCTGCACGACGGGCGGCTGTCAAAGGCCGATCTCGCCGCCCTCAGCCTCATTCCAGGGTGACATGCGACACGATAGTGCCCGCGTCATCCAGCGGCGGCGCGGCAACCGGCGGCCCGGCGCTGGAGAGCGTCGCCAGAAAGGCAATCACCGCAGTGCGCTCCGCCTCGCTGAGCTGCGCCACTCCCCTGGCGGCCGCGCCGCCATGCGCGCTGAGCGCCTGCGCCAGCGTCGCCGCCGAGCCGTCATGCAGATAGGGCGCGGTGTAGGCCAGCTCGCGCAGCGACGACGTGCGGAAGGCATGCATGTCGGCGTTTTGCAAAGTCACCGCCGCGCGGCCAGGGTCGGCGTCCTGCGCGCCGATCCCGTGAAAACCACCGTCCGAAAATGCAAAGCCGCCATGGCAGGCGATGCAATCCGCCTTGCCCGTGAACAGCGCAAAACCCTCGGTCTCGGGACCGGTCATCGCCGCTGCGTCGCCGCCAATCCATAGGTCAAACCGTGTCTGCGGCGACACCAGGCTGCGCTCGTAGCTCGCCAGTGCGCCCAGCAGGTTTTCCGTGCTGATCTGCGGGGCGTCGGGGAAGGCCAGCGCAAAGCCGTCCTGGTAGCCGGGCCGCGCGGCAATGCGCTGCACCGCCTCCTCCAGCGAGCCGCCCATCTCGTCGGGCGCGGCCAGCGGCACGCGCGCCTGCGCTTCAAGGCTCGCGGCGCGCCCGTCGCGCATCAGCGCCTTGCTCCAGGCAAGATTCCACAGGCCCGGCGTGTTGCGTTGCAGCTGCCGCCCAAAAGCCCGCGCCTTTTGCAGGCCATCGGTGAACGACTGGATGGGATAGTGGCACGAGGCGCAGGCCCGCGCGCCGCTTTCCGACAGGAAGGGATCATTGAACAGGCGGCGGCCAAGATCAATCTTGGCCCGCGTCAGCCGATTGCCGGGCGGGGCGGGAATGGAGGCCGGGCGGGCAAATTGCTCAAGGTTGGCGGGCGGCAGGCTGCTTTGCGCGATGCATGCAGGCGCAACCGCGAGGCCCGCGGCCACAAGCACCGCTCCGGCCACTGCGGGCAACCTCAACCGGATGCGGCAAAGCCCGCTCAAAGCTCGCAGCCGACCTGGATGTTGCCCCAGAACTGCCCTTGTACATGCACCGGCGCGGCAATGACCTGAACCGGCTGCGGGCTGCCGTCGGCCTGGTGGCGGACATAGGCGCGCAGGCTGTGGGGCGCGCGGTTGCGCGCTCCGGTCAGCGTCAGCCAGCGGTCGTAGATGCGCCGGTTGCGGGCGTTAAGGTCATTCCACACCGGTTCGCCGGGGCGCTGCGGCTGCGAGAACTCCGGGTGATGCACCGGCGCGTAGGCGTTGCGGTCGGTCGCCACCACGAACAGCGGTGCCAGCGCGGACCGGCGCGCGCCGTCAAGCACCGGCGGCAGCACGCATTCGTAAAAACTCAGGCCGCGCGTCACATATTGCACCGGATCCGAGCCTTCGACCGGCCGGTAGTCGCTGGTCAGCAAATCGCCCTGCGCAATTTCGCCCGTGTCGAGCGCATGGCTGAAAGCCCGCATGACTTCCGCCGCTGTGGCCTGGGCCAGTGCGACCATCGGCTCATTCTCGCGGTGCACGCGGGCAATCAGGGCGTCGATCCGCTCTGCGGCCAAGCTGTCAACGCGGTCAAAACGCACATGCCAGCCCAGTTCGCTCAGCGACAGGAACGTCACCGTCACCGACCCGATGCCCTCCAGCCGCAACCGCGCCAGTGCGCCCGGCCTGACTGGCGTGCCGAACACCGCATGCTCGGCCAGCAGCACGCAGCCGCCGCGCGACAGTTCCAGCGTCAGGGCTGGCCGTGTCTCGCCCTGCCAGGTGATCTCGCCCGGGGCTTTGACCGGCACCCGGTCAAGCCTGCGCCGGTTGCCATTGCTGGAATTGCGCAAAAAAATCACCGAGCGCTGCGTCAGTCGTTCCAGCAATCGCGTCAGCGCCAGGCCACCGCCCTGCGCCAGTTGAATCTTGCTGGTCGAGGCCCTTGCCATGCCCGCAAGCACGCCAGCGCCCTCGTGCAGCTGCCGCGCCTGCGCCCTGTGGTCCTGCAGCGCCGCCAGCGCCACCTCGCCCTGCTGGTTCTGGGCGTCCGTAGCCTCCTGGGCGGCGGCCAGCGCCTGTCTTAACTGCGCCGCCACGCCGCACATTTTTTCCATGGCAAGGCGGTTCTGGGCGGCTGTCAGCTCCAGTTGCGCAATCCGCTGCGCCAATTCACCTGCGGCGGCACGCATGCGTCCGGCCAGCAGATTGCTTTCGCTGGCGATGGCGCTGAACCCGCCCGTTGGCTGATTGCCGCGCGAGGCCTCAAGGCTGGCGTTCAGGGCGAGCAGATTGCCCTGGCGCGACAGCGTCTCGATGGTGCGGGCCAGCCCGGTTATATCTTGCGCCTCCTGCGCCAAAGCACCGGCATGCACTGTTGCGGCCTGAACCAGATCGCCCGCGTCATCCAGAAACAGCATTGCGCCAGCGGTTTCCCGCGCTGTTGCGCGCGTGGCAGCCGCAAGTATCCTGAGCGGCTCTTCGAGGCGCTCCGCCGCTTCACTGCATTGCCCGGCCAGCGCCGCGTGGCTCGCGCCCGCCAGCCGTGTCCTGGCAAGTTCATCCAGCGTCTCATCCACCTGCCGCTGCACATTGCCCGAGGCATTGGTGATGACCCGCATGGTCAGGAAAACGTCATCCTCAAGCTGGCGCAACACATCGTCCATCGAACCCGGGTCTGCCGCTGCAGCGGACATGGCTGACGCGGACATGGCTGGCAACGCCGGGCGCGCAGGCGGCTGCGGGGCGCCGGGGTGACCGGGCGGGGCGTGGCCAAGACGACGAAATAAGCGCGCGAGGGCCAAAAACCTGCTCCACAGAGGCCGAATGCGGGGGCAAACGCGCTGACTGTGCCGCATGCGGGTTAATGCTTCGTGCGTGCCGCCCGGGGAAGCGGTTGCCGCAACCCTACTCGGCGACTATTTTATAGCTTTCGCCCGCCTTGAGCGGCTCGCCGGGCTCCAGCCCGTTCAGGAGCAGGAACAGCTCAAGCGGCTTGTCAGAACTGCCGCCCATGCGCTGGGCCAGAGACTGCGCCGTGTCCGCGCCGCCAGCGACAGCCAGCTCAAGGTGCAGCGGCCGCGCTGTGCCGGATTCTTCCTTGGTCAGGCGGTGAAACGACAGAATCGACGTCCGGAAGCTGGTATCGACGTCGGGCGTCAGGTTGCGGGTCGCAAAAATTATGCGGAACACATCCGTGCCGAGACGCACCGCCGCAAAGCGGAAGGTCCAGTCCTTGCCCTTGGCGATGGCAATGGCACCAGGCAGGCCATTGACCGTAACCGCCTCGATCGAGCCTGCCTGCAAACCCTCGATCCAGCCGGACCCCACGTAGGATTCCAGCGGTGTCGTGGCAGCGAGGCGCACGGAATCAAGCCGCAGCGCCGCGCCGCCGTCAGCGGTGACGCCCAGCAGCGCGTTGCGCGAATTCTCCAGCGAGAATCCGTCCGGGGCCGTGACCGCAAATCCGAGTTTGGGATGCAGGAACGCGTGGCCGCGGATCATTCCCTCATTGGGCGCGTCGCCATAGGGCAGGCCGGCGATTGCCTCGCGGTAGCGCACCCGCCCGGTTTCGCCGAGGCCCGGCGCGCCATACTGGCGCGCCACAGCGACAGCCTGCGCCACCCGCTCCGGCGTTGAGGGATGGGTTGCCAGAAAATCGGTCTGGCCCGAGGCTTTCTGGCCAAAAATCGAGGCGTTCAGCTCCGTGGAGCGACCCAGCGACGCCAAAAACCGCGCCGCGCCATAGGGATCATAGCCCGCCCGCGCGATGGTGCGCACACCGATCTGGTCGGCCTCCAGTTCCTGCTGGCGCGAGAATGACGCGAGGCGGACCTGCTCAAGCGCCTTGATCTTGCGGCCCTCCTGCGGCTTTTCCAGAACCTCGGACACCACCCGGCTGACCAAAGCCGCATTGCGCTCGTGCTCGGCGCGCTGGGCGGCGTGATGCGCGCTGATATGGCCGATTTCATGGGCCATGACAGCGGCAACTTCCGAGGTGTCATTGGCCAGCGCCAGCAGCCCGCGCGTCACATAGAGATTGCCGCCCGGCAGGGCGAAGGCATTGACCACCGGCGAATTCAGCAGTGTCACCTTGTAAGGCTCGCCGGGCGCATCACTGGCGGAGGCAAGCTTGACCAGCGCTTCGTTCAGCAGGCGCTCGGCTGCCGGGGCGTGGAATTCGCCGCCGAACAGCGCCACAAGCCGCTTGTGCTCGCGCCCGCCAGCCGAATCAACGCCGGTCGTGCGCGGTGCGGCGGCAGGCAGCGCCGACTCCGGCTGCGCGGCCGGCGGCTCGAATGACGCGCAGCCGGCGAGCGTCAGCATGAGGCCAAACGCCAGAATGGCGGCCCCGATGCGTCCCCTCCGCCGCCCGGACTTCAGTTGCAACCGGATATTCATCACTCGCAGGCTTATTTCAGCGCCCCCCGTCTTTGTCTACCGGTTTAGTTAAGGCCTTCTCAACTGAACCGTCGATGAATTCGATTTCCTCCGGTCCGGAAATCTCGATTTGCGGGCCAAACCGCGTATCAACAATGCCCCGCGCCCGCAAAAACTGTCCAGCGAGGCCTTCAAGCGGCTTGCCAGCCCTGGAAAAGCGCAGAGCGAGCCGCTTTTGCACCGTCAACGAGAAATCACCACGACCCTGGCCAAAATCCAGATAGGTGCGCAGGCGGCCCTGACCAACCCGCCGCACCTGGCCCTGCACGAGGGTGAACTGCCCGCTGCGGCCAGCCAGCGCCTCAGTGTCAGCCGCGTCAACGGGGGCAAACGCCGCATCCGCCCAGATGCCAAACCCCGCCTCGCGAGACTGCGCCTCCGCTTCATACAGCCGTGCGAGGCAGTCATTGGCCTCGGCCCCGGGCTGGACGCGCAACAGCCCGGCGGCGGCGAGGGCCTCGTTGATATAGGGCAGCGCGGCGGGCGCGCCGGCCTCTGCTCCGGGCGGCAGCGGACCAAAGGCCTGCACGGCAATGCGGCCCCAGCGGTCGGGTTTCTGGGCGAGCGGACGCAGCAGGACCGGGCGGCCCTTGAGCCACGCCGCGATCTCCGCCGCCACAGCTGCGGCGCGTTGCCCGTCCGCTGCCGCCAGCAGTTCAAGCCCGGCCAGCCGGATCAGCCGCCCGTCATCAAGGCGAAGCTCGCTGCGGCCGCTCACATCGGACACCACAGCTGGCACCGCGCTTTCCTGCGCGCAGGGCGGCACCGTGCCAGCCTGCGCAGGCCGCAATACAAACCCGGCTTGCGCCAGCAGAACCAACGGCAGCAATGTGTTACGCATGAATCCGTTCTGGCCCTGCTGCCTCATCCGCGCTTTTAGTCGGCAGTCATCGCATCAATACGCCACGCCAACAAGATACAGCCCCGCCGCTGGCGCGACCTGGCCGCACCTCGCCCGGTTGCGCGCCTCCAGCGCGCGGCGCAAGTCCAGCCCGCTCCAGTGCCCGCTGCCCACATGTTCCAGCGATCCCACCATCGAGCGCACCTGCCGGTGCAGAAATGAGCGCGCCCCGGCCCGGATATGGATTTCCTCGCCAAAGCGTGACACGTCCAGCCGGTCAAGCGTGCGCATCGGGCTTTGCGCCTGACAGTCGGCATCCCGGAATGTCGAAAAATCATGCAGGCCCAGCAGCAGCTGCGCAGCCTCGTGCATCGCCTGCGCGTCAAGCGGGCGTTTCACCAGCCAGGCGCGGCGGGCGTCAATTGTCAGCGGCGCGCGGCGGTTGATGATGCGGTAGAGATAATGCCGCGCCGTGGCCGAATGGCGGGCGTCAAAATCATCCGCCGCCGCCTCCGCCAGAACCACCGCCACCGGGTGCGGCCGCATATGCGCGTTCAGCCCGTCGCGCAGCCGGTCGAGCCGCCACTCGCGCGCCATGTCCACATGCGCCACCTGCGCCGTGGCATGCACGCCCGCGTCGGTGCGCCCGGCCGCCCGCGCGATGGTTTGTGCGCCGCACAGCGCAAGCAGCGCCTCCTCCAAAACCTGTTGCACGCACAAAGCATTGGCCTGCCGCTGCCAGCCGCCAAAATCCGTGCCGTCATATTCTATTGTCAGTTTGTAGCGCGGCATCCTACAAAAACCGCGTGCTGGCGGGGACTTTCATCCCGCGCAAAAATTCATCGGCCCGCATAACGCCCTTGCCTGCCCGCTGGATTTCCGCAAGCCGCAGCGCGCCGCTGCCACAGGCAATCGTCAGCGCGTCGTCAAGCGCCACGCCCGGCGCGCCCGTGCCCTGTGCCAGCGCGCTGCGCAACACTTTCACCCGCTCCGGCCCCCGGCCAAAATCGCCCTCAAACCACGCGCCGGGAAAGGGCGACAGGCCGCGTATGTGATTATGCACCGCCTGCGCGGGTGCCCGCCAGTCAATCCGTGTCTCGTCTTTGCCGATCTTGTGCGCATAGGTCACGCCCGCCCCGGCCTGCGGCGTGAAGGCAAGCGAGCCGCGTGCCAGCGCCGCCAGCGCCCGCACCATCAGGTCAGCGCCCAGCGGGGCGAGGCGGTCATGCAAATCGCCCGCCGTCTCGTCCGGCCCGATCAACAGCCGCTCGGCCATGCCCGCCGGGCCGGTGTCGAGGCCGGCCTCCATGCGCATCACCATCACGCCGGTCTGCAAGTCGCCCGCCATCACCGCCCGCTGGACCGGCGCGGCACCGCGCCAGCGCGGCAGCAGCGAGGCATGCAGGTTGAGGCAGCCGAGTTTTGGCGCGGCAAGGATGGCGGGCGGCAGCAGCAGGCCATAGGCCACCACCACCGCCACATCCGCGTCATGCGCGCCAAACGCCGCCGCCGCCTCCGCGCCGCGCAGGCTGGCGGGCGTGTGCACCGG
>JANLPP010000233.1:0-3981 GCA_031367295.1 Hyphomicrobiales bacterium
CGCGCGTTCATCTCACGCAATGGGGCGGCAGGAATCTCTCTCAATCAGCGGACAGGGCACCAGCACGCGCGCGCCCCATTGCTCGCCCTTCTGCGTCGCCTCATCGATCATGTCAGCCGACAGGCGGCCCATCTCGAAATACGGGAGGCCGACGGTTGTCAGCTTCGGACGCAGCGTCTCGGCGATGATGGTCATGTCGTCAAAGCCCATCACAGACAGGTCCTCAGGCACCTGAAGGCCGCAATGCGCGGCGGCGGCAAAAACCTGCAGCGCCACCTTGTCATTGCCGCAGATGATGGCTGTGGGCCTGCTGCGGGCGCGCAGCATTTTTACCGCCGCCTCGAAACCCACAAGCTGTTCGGCGTCCAGCGGCCCGGCAAATCCCGGCACTTCCCGCAGCGCGTCAAACATCACACCCGCGTCAGCAAAGGCCCGCCGCATGCCTGCCGCCCGCAGGTTGGTCGCCGCGATGATCGGGTTAAGAGAGATGATGCCGATGCGCCGGTGGCCAAGGCGCAGCAGATGCGCGGCCTGGGTATAGCCGCCGCCTTCATCGTCCGGCAGCACACAGGGGTGCACGCCTTGAGCGGGAAAGCAGTTTACCAGCACTATGGCGCGGTTGAAGTCAGGCCGCCCGGCGTCGAGCGCGCGGTGGAACATGGTGGCGTAGACCGCGCCCGCCACCTTGTGGGCGCGGAACATGCGCCAGTATTCCTGCTCCAGCTGCGGATCGCCCTCGGTGTTGGCAATGAGCAAGGTTTTGCCTGCGGCTTTCAGCCGTGATTGCAGGCCGCGAACGATATCGCCGGAATAGGGGGTGGTGGCGACGACGTCCGTCATCAGGCCGATAATGTTGGAGATGCCGCCGCGCATCAGGCGGGCTGCCTCATCGGGCACGTATTTCATGTCCCGCAGCAGAGCCTGGACTGCGGCGCGGGTTTCGTGGCGCACCAAAGGATCGTCATTGACAATCCTTGAGACTGTCTTGACGGATACTCCTGCCCGCTCTGCGACTTCACGCAAGGTGACCACGACCGCCCCTCCCAGAGAATGCAAGTCGGGCGTTTTGCGCCAGAATTTGCACTATTGAGAGGTTAGCGCCATGATGACAACGTTGTCAATTGACAATTCTCCAATTTTTACGCACCTCGCTGGTTCAGGCCTGCCCGGTCATGCCGCGTGCCATCGCCACAAAACCCGCCACATCGATCTCTTCTGCCCGCCGGGTGGCGGCAACGCCCGCAGCCTCCAGCAATGCCGCCGCATCAACCATCCGCCCCTGCCACGCCAGCCCCTTCAGCGCCTGGCGCAGCATCTTGCGCCGCTGCCCGAATGCGGCGCGGGTGATGGCCGAGAGCGCCGCGCCGTCGCAGGGCAGGGGGGCGGGGCGCGGTATCAGCTCAACCACCGAAGAGGTGATCTTGGGCGGCGGAGTGAAGGCAGAGGCAGGGACATCGAAAAGGATGCGGGCACTGGCACGCCAGCCGCACAGAACGCCCAGCCGGCCATAGGCGGCACGCTGCGCGGGCGTTGCGACGATACGCTCGGCCACCTCGCGCTGGAACATCAGCACGAGCCGGTCATAAAATGGCGGCCAATTCTCGCCCTCCAGCCAGCCGGTCAGCAACGCCGTGCCGATGTTATAGGGCAGGTTGGCGACGATGCGTTTTGGCCCGGCATGGCTGGCGGCAAGTGCCGCAAGGTCGAGTTCGAGCGCGTCACCTTCAATAATGTCGAGCCGCCCGGGATAGCGCGCGGCAATCTCTGCCAGCGCGGCAATGCAGCGCGTGTCACGCTCCACCGCGATGACCCGGGCCGCTCCCGTTGCCAGCAGCGCCCGCGTCAGACCGCCGGGGCCGGGGCCGATCTCGATCACAGTGACTCCGGCCAGCGGACCGGCGGCGCGGGCGATTTTGGTGGTGAGGTTCAGATCAAAAAGGAAATTCTGCCCAAGCGATTTCTTTGGCGCGATGTCATGCGCAGCCACCACCTCGCGCAGTGGCGGCAAACCGTCGGGAGCGCTCATCCGCCCGCATCCGCAAGGCGCGCCGCCAGTTCCAGCGCGGCGATCAGGCTGGCAGGATTGGCCTTGCCGGCGCCCGCAATGTCAAACGCCGTGCCATGGTCTGGCGAGGTGCGGATAAACGGCAGGCCAAGCGTGACATTGACGGCGCTGTCAAAGGCGATGGTTTTGATCGGGATCAGCGCCTGGTCATGGTACATGCACAGCGCCGCATCATAGCGCGCGCGGGCGTTCGCATGAAACAGTGTGTCGGCGGGGTGCGGCCCGGTGGCGGCAATGCCCTCAGCCCGCAGCAGTGCGACGGCGGGCGCGACAATCTCGATGTCCTCGCGGCCCATCGCGCCGCCCTCGCCCGCATGCGGGTTGAGGCCCGCAACCGCGAGGCGCGGCGCGGCAACGCCGAAGCGTTTTGCCAGTTCGGCCGCCACAATGCGCGCCGTGGCCACGATGCGTGCAGTGGTCAGCGCAGCGGGCACGTCCTTGAGCGCGATATGCACGGTGACCGGCACTACGGCCAACTGAGGCGACCACAGCATCATCACTGCATCACCCGATCCAGCCCACCAGCGCTGCGCCAGCGCACCGAGAAATTCGGTATGGCCGGGGTGTTTGAAACCAGCTTTGTAAAGCACTTCCTTGGCGATTGGATTGGTGACAACCGCGCCCGCCTCGCCCGCGCGCACACAGGCAACGGCGCGCTCGATGGATTCGATTGTGGCCAGCGCATTGGCAGGCGAGGGATTGCCGGGCATGGCGCTGAACGGCGCTTTGAGCGGTACCACAGGCAGCGCGCGCGCAAAGACGCTGGCTGCGTCTTTGGGGTCGCAGGTTTCGAGCGGCGCATTCAGGCTGAGCCTGCGCGCGAGCGCGCCAAGCTGGGCGGGTTCGGCGATGAGAAAAAAGGGCCGCGAGGTTCTGGTGCGCAGCGCATAGGCTTTGAGCGCCAGCTCAGGACCGATGCCAGAGGGATCGCCCATGGTAAGGGCGAGGGGGAGGTGTGCGCTCATGCGGAAGCGCGGGCGCTAATCGCTTCTCCCGCTTGCGGGAGAAGGTGGCGCAAAGCGCCGGAGGAGGGCCGGTGCAGCGCGTAGTTTCTAAATCTGATGCAGGCGGAACCACCCTCACCCCGGCCCCTGCGCCTTCGGCTCCGACCCGCAAGCGGGAGAGGGGGCAGACCCGGGCAAGACGCCAATAAGCTCACAAGTGAACACTCCACTACAGCGCCCGCACTTTCGGCCATTTCACCTTCACCGTTTTCAGCGTGTTGCGCAAAGGCAGGCCAAACGCCTCGGCCTCAATCTCAAACTCGTCGCCCGCCTCAGTTTTTATGCCGTCGGAAAACGACAAAGTCGCGGTGCCAAAGAAGTGCACGTGCACGTCGCCGGGGTTACAGAATAACCCATATTTGAAATGATGCGCCTCAAGGTTGGCAATGGTGTGCGACATGTTCTGCTCGCCGGAAATAAACGGCTTTTCCCACAGCACAGCTTTCTTGCGGCGGATGCGCGAGACGCCTTGTACATCCAGCGGCAGATCGCCCAGCAGCAGCTCCGGTCCAAAGGACGAGCAGCGCAGTTTCGAATGCGCCAGAAACAGATAGTTCTGCCGCTCGGTCACATGGTCGGAAAATTCATTGCCGAGCGCAAAACCCAGCCGCGCCGGCGCGCCATCCTTGCCAATGACATAAACGCCGACGATCTCCGGTTCCTCGCCGCCATCGAGTGCAAAATCCGGCGACAGCAGCGGCGCGCCAGGCAGCGCGATAGTCGCGCCATTGCCCTTGTAGAACCATTCCGGCTGCACCCCGCGCGCGGTGCCCCTGGGCTTGCCCTGCTCCAGGCCCATCTTGAACATTTTCATGGAGTCGGTGAGTTTTGCGGGATCACTCAAATCCTTGTGCATCTTGTCGCGGCCCTCTGCCGAGCCAAGATGCGTCAGGCCGGTGCCGGTGACATGCA
>JANLPP010000248.1:0-7784 GCA_031367295.1 Hyphomicrobiales bacterium
CTTCTGGCGCTGGCGCTGTGGCACGCGTGGGATGCCAGACACACGCTGCCGGGCACCGGCACAGCGCGGCGGGCTGCCGTGGTGGCCGGGCTGGTGCTGGTGCAGGCGGCGCTGGGCATTGCCACGCTGCTGCTGGCCGTGCCGCTGCACGCCGCGCTGGCGCATCAGGCAGTTGCGATGCTGGTACTGGGCATGGCGGCTGTGCATTCGAGGCGAGCGGCTTCTTGACGGCGTTATTATCCGGCATAGATTGACCAGCTGAGACAATATCCGGTGCTTTTGCCCCAGGGAGGCAAGCCGTGAATGTTCATATTCCGCATAGACCAGACCAGACCTCGGCCGCCGAAGGGATGCCCCGCCGCGCCTTTTCGGTGAAGGACGTACTGCGCATGCAGAAGGCCGGCGTTATCGGTCCGGACGAGAAGTTTGAACTGGTCGAAGGGGAGATTGTGCCTGTGCAATCGAAGACGCATGCGCATGAGTTGATCAAGTCTTATCTCGGCATCGAGATTTCCCGCAGGCTTCCGGACGATTTGTGGCTGGGTTTTGAAAGCTCGATGTATCTGTCCGACCGCACCATTCTCGAGCCTGACCTCGTTGTCTACAAACGCGGCCTGAAGCTTGAGGCAATCCGAGGCCCGGACATTATTCTGGCCATCGAAGTGTCGCTGACCACGCTCGTCTATGACCGGGGATTGAAAGCCTCGCTCTACGCCAAATACGGCGTGCAGGAATTATGGGTAATCGACGCCAGCAAGCGCCGGACTTTTGTGCATACCGGCGCTTCAGCGGCGGGCTGGAGCGCGGTGCGCGAAGCTGGACCCAAGGTCAAGCTGACATGCGCCGCGCTGCCCGGGTTTGGAGTTAAGTTGGGCGAGATTTGAGGGGTTGCGCCCAGCGCAGACACCGCAGCTCTTTCAGCCCCTCGCGCCGTCATGGCCGGGCTTGTCCCGGCCATGACGGAGAGAGTGAAGAGTTTTGGTGGTGAGTTTTCGACAATCATGCAGTGCTTGCATGAGGCATGATAGCAATTCGCACGCTGCGCCAGGACGCGGGGCATAATGTTGTGAGGAGACCGTGACACATGCCGCGTGGAGGCGAGAGACCCGGGGCAGGGCGAAAGCTGCTTCTTCAAGTTGATGGTGATGAAGATTTCGACCCCAAAATGCGCATTGGCGCTGAATTCGATAATCGATGGCGAAGGCTTGCTGAAGATGAAGCCAAAGATCGGTTGCGAAATCGATTCGCGGATCGCGAAATAGAAAGCGATTTGAATGCTATGAAAGCGGTGCCCGCGAATCTGATCAGAAAAAGCGACGGGAAATCTGTTCGGCTGCTGGTGTGCGAATGGGCGGAACTTCCTGATTGTGAAGTGCCGGATGATTTGCCGGACTCTATAATTGATGCAGTTGAGGGACTTCGCAATCGTCAGACAAATCTCCAGAGCGCCAGACGTTGGGAATGTGTTGAGCGGTCACGAACTCCGCAGGGCCATCGGAGGCGATTGGAAGAAGAGGTCGCTGCGTGGGCAAGCGGACACTACAGCATGCCTATCAGCGTGGGCTATGTCAGAGACTGCGTGGAAGCCTATCGCGCATGGAGTAAGACGCTTTGATTTTCGGGTAAAGTGCGGCGAGGCCAATCTCCGCATTTGATACCTCATCCGCATCCGCAAATTTTTGCGGCAGATGCGGAGTTTCAAATGAAGAGGTTTCAAGCGCACAAGTGGCAATGGGTAATGCCCTGCCTTTCGCTTTGCATCGTTTTGCATATCGTCAAAATAACCGGAACCGTCCATTTCGAGTATGCGGGTCAAACAAATGACTGCAAAGCGACCGTACGAATTGCGGAACCCAAATCTACCTTTTTTCTCCGACCGAAAAAGTAGCGTCCCCAGCAGGTACCAGACATACTCCTTCGCCGACTGCAGCTTCGGTTTGTACTCCGTTTCGTCCGCCATGGCCCTGTCGCGGTCTTTCTCGCGCCGGTTCAGCGCGATGCGCGTTTGCGTCCCTTCGACATAAAGATTCCGCCGGGCTAGCGCATGGTCGCCAACAGCCGGCGGCTAGCGGTGCGCGCTCTCCTCTCACCCCAGCGCCTGATCCAGATCGGCAATCAAGTCCGCCGCGTCCTCAATGCCCACCGACAGCCGCACCACGTCCGGCCCGGCGCCCGCAATCGTCTTCTGCGCGTCCGACAGCTGCCGGTGCGTTGTTGACGCCGGGTGGATGATCAAGGACCGCGTGTCGCCGACATTGGCCAGATGCGAGAACAGTTTTACCTTTTTCACCACGCCGATGCCCGCTTCATAGCCGCCCTTGACGCCGAAGGTGAACACCGCGCCCGCGCCCTTGGGCACGTATTTTTTCGCCAGCGCGTGATATTTGTCACCGGGCAGGCCGGGATACGACACCCATGCCACCGCCGGATGTTTCGACAGATGGTCGGCCACCGCCAGCGCGTTTTTGCAGTGGCGACGCATGCGCAGCGGCAGCGTCTCGATGCCGGTCAAAAGCAGGAACGAGTTAAACGGCGAAATCGCCGCGCCAAGATCGCGCAGACCCAGCACGCGGCAGGCGATGGCGAAGGCGAAATTGCCGAAAGTCTCGCCCAGAACCATGCCGTTATATTCGGGCCGCGGGGCTGACAGCATCGGGTAGCGCTTGTCGGCCATCCAGTCGAACTTGCCGCCATCGACAATCAGGCCGCCGATGGAATTGCCATGGCCGCCAAGAAATTTTGTCGCCGAATGCACGATAATGTCGGCACCGTGCTCGAACGGGCGGCAGAGATAGGGCGTCGCCAGCGTGTTATCGACGATCAGCGGAATCTTGTGCCGGTGGGCGATGGCGGCGATGCCCGCAATGTCGGTGATGACGCCGCCGGGGTTGGCAATGGACTCGATGAAGATGGCCTTGGTTTTGGGCGTGACAGCGGCTTCCATCGCGGCAAGATCGTCCGGGTCAGCCCAGCGCACATGCCAGCCGAAATTCTTGTAGGCATGGTTGAACTGGTTGATCGAGCCGCCGTAGAGTTTTGTCGACGCCACAAACTCGTCGCCCGGCTGCATGATCGTGTGAAACACCAGATGCTGCGCCGCGTGGCCCGAGGCGACGCCCAGCCCCGCCGTGCCGCCTTCCAGCGCCGCGATGCGCTCTTCCAGCACAGCTGTGGTGGGATTGGTGATGCGCGTATAAATGTTGCCGAAGGCCTGCAGGCCAAACAGCGATGCGGCATGGTCGACATCGTCGAACACGAAAGACGTGGTCTGGTAGATCGGCGTGGCGCGCGCGCCTGTCGTCGGGTCGGGCTGCGCGCCGGCGTGAACGGCGAGGGTGGCAAAGCCGGGGCTGTGAGGGGCAGTGTCAGGCATGGGTGTCTCCAGGGGGGCAGGGTCCGCCGGACAATAGGCTGGAAGGGCGGGCGAAATCCATCCCCTTGATTACGCGTTGGACCGCCGGCCCCCGGCCGGCTGTTGGCTGAGCGTGCAAAGCCGGGCATCACGCTGGGGGAAAGACGCCGGCCGGAGGCTGGCGGTCCAATGCTGCGCTTGTGTTTCAGATTCACCTCATGATGCGCTATGCCGGAAATTGACTCTCATGCCCGCCAGGAACCTATGCCCGTCTTCCGCACCGCCAAAACCGTTCCCCATTCGCGGGCCGACATGTTTGACCTGATTGCCGACGTGGAGGCCTATCCGCAGTTTCTGCCGCTCTGCACCGGCCTCAAGGTTCGCAAGCGCGGGCAGACGCCCGAGGGGCTGGAACAGCTGACCGCCGACATGGAGGTCGGCTACAAGGCTATCCGGGAAAAATTCACCAGCCGGGTGACGCTGGACCGGCCAAATCTCAGAATCCTTGTCGAATATATCGACGGACCGTTCTCGCGCATGGAGAACAGCTGGACTTTTGCGCCGGGCGCGGCGGGTCAGGCAAACACATGCAGCGTCGAGTTCTATATCGACTACGCGTTCAAGAGCCGGATGCTGGGCCTGCTGATGGGCAGCATGTTTGACACGGCCTTCCGCCGCTTCACGGCGGCCTTTGAAAAGCGCGCCGACGTGGTTTACGCAAAAACGTCAACGCAGGTTTAACGCTTGGGCAGTTAGGGTTGCGGCCAGAGCCGAATCTTTCCGCACCGAGGCGCCGATGTCCCTGTCCCAGCATGCCATGAGCGGGGCCGCGCGCCCGGCCAGGATTTTCGCCAGCGCCGCGTTGCCGCTTTATGCGGCGGCATTGTTCCTGTCAGCGCTGCTGCTGTTTTCGGTGCAGCCGATGTTCACCAAAATGGTGCTGCCCTATCTTGGCGGCTCGCCGGCCGTGTGGTCGGTGGCGATGGTGTTTTTTCAGGGCGTGCTGCTGCTCGGCTATCTTTACGCGCACCTCGTCACGCGGTTTCTCAGCCTGCGGGCTGCGGCCTGTGTGCATGCCTGCGTGCTGGCGCTGGCATTTGTGGCGATGCCCATTGCGGTGGCGCAAGGCTATGGCCGCCCGCCGGCCGATGGCGCGGCCCTGTGGCTGATGGTGCTGTTTGCCGCCTCGGTCGGCCTGCCGTTTTTTGCAGTGTCGGGCAATGGCCCTTTATTGCAGGCGTGGTTTGCCCGCTCCGGGCATGCGCAGTCGGCGGACCCGTATTTTCTCTATGGCGCGTCCAATCTCGGCTCGTTTGCGGCGCTGCTGTCCTACCCGCTGCTGATAGAACCCTGGCTGACGGTGGCTGAACAGTCGCAGGGCTGGCGCACCGGTTTTGCCGGGCTGGCCATTCTGATCGGCCTGTGCGCCGCGCTGGTATGGCGCGCGCCCGCGCCGCGCGCCCGAGCGGCGCTGGGGCGTATCACCCAGGCGCAGCGGCTGGTCTGGACGGCGCTGGCTTTTGTGCCCTCGGCGCTGCTGGTGGCGGTGACCGCGCATCTGTCCACCGATGTCGCCTCCGCGCCCTTTCTGTGGGTGGTGCCGCTGGCCCTGTTCCTGCTGACTTTTGTGCTGGTGTTCCGGGACCGCGCGATACTGCCGGACGCGCTGATGCTTCGGCTTCAGCCCGCCAGCGTTGCGATGCTGGTCATGGTGTTCATGTTCACCTGGCGGGTGCATTACGCGCTGGCCATCGCCATCCATGTCGGCGCGTTTTTCATTGCCACTATGGTCTGCCACGCGGCGTTGTACCGCCGCCGTCCGGAGAGCGGGCACCTCACCGAATTCTATGTGTTCATGTCGCTTGGCGGCGTATTGGGCGGCGCGTTTGCCGCGCTGCTGGCGCCCCGGTTGTTTGTCACTGTCGCCGAATATCCGCTGATGATGCTCGCGGCCCTGCTGGCGCGCCCCGGCTTTTTCAGCACTCCTGCCAAAGGCTGGCTGCGCGAGGGCGGCCTTGCGCTCGCCGTTGGCGTTGCCGCCGCTGTGCCGGGCCTGCTGCTGGGCGCGAATATTCCGCTGGAACAGGCGCAGATCTATGCCATCGCCATTTCGCTGCTGGCAGCTTTGATCCTGCTGCAGTCGACGCGTCCGGTGCGGCTTGCCGCGCTCTGCGCTGGCGCATTGCTGCTGACCCATGTCTATGAGCCGGGCATGGGCCCGACCACCTACGCACGCTCGTTCTTTGGTGTGCACAAAACCGTGGACATGGCGGGAGGCGAGGCGCGCGTGCTGTTCCACGGCACAACCATTCATGGCGCGGAGCGGCTGCGCGGCGCGGATGGCGCGGCGCTGCCGCAGGGACGCCCCGAACAGCTGACCTATTATTACAAGGGCGGCCCCTTCAACGAGGCGCTGGAGGCGGTGCGGGCGCGGTCTGGCGGTGCCTTCAGCCGTGTCGCGCTGGTGGGCATGGGCGTTGGCGCGCTGTCCTGCTACAGCCTGCCCGGCGAGCACTGGAGCTTTTTTGAGATTGATCCGGTGGTCGTGCGCATTGCCACCGACCCTGCCAAATTCCGCACCATGGACACATGCGCCAAAAATGCCGACATCCACATTGGCGACGCGCGCCTGACGCTGGCGGATGAAACTGAGAAATTCGATCTCATCATGATTGACGCTTTCAGCTCGGATGTGGTGCCGGTGCATCTCATCACGCAGGAAGCTTTTGCGCTTTACGCCTCCAAACTCAGCCCGCACGGAGCTTTTGTGCTCAATATTTCCAACCGCAACATCGAGCTGGTTTCGGTTGTGGCAGGGTCGGCTGCGGCCAATGGCCTGTCCACCTACATCAAGCGCGAGACGCGCGAGATTGATTTCCGCACCAGCTACCAGGCCCGCGCCGAAATTGCGCTGGTTACCCGCGCGCCCGAAGACGTCAGCGGCCTGCTGACCCCTGCATCGGGATGGCGGCAGGCGCAGCCCGGCAAGGGCGTGCGCACCTGGACCGACGACTACTCCAACATTGTCAGCGCCATCTGGCGCAAGATCGGCGTGCAGGGTGACCAGTCCTATGCGCAGTGAGGCGGTGCGATGTGTTGTTGCGCACAGACGAATGACTGGGAATCATGATGGTCTCAGGGGTTAAGGGCATGCTTGACGCTTTGCCTTGAAGCTTTGTCGGGGGCCGTCATGGCGCGAATTCTGTTTTCGGCGGCAACCTGCAGCTGGATCGATCCTGCCACCGGCCTGCCGGAAGTGGACGACTCGACCATTACGCAGCCGTCAAAACTGCGCTCGTTCCTTGTCGGCAACAGTGGCTACCGGTTCTGCAATTTCATGGAGACATGGATTGATCTGAGCCCCGACGGGCGCAGCATCACTGCCTCCGGGTTTACGCCGGAAAGCCGCATGTACCGCGGCCCCTCGTTCGCCCATATTCCCTCGCATGCCTTCAGCGTCTCCCGCCAGACTTTTGCCGAGGCTGACGCCGTGCGCTTCACCCAGATTGTCGGCGCGCGCACTGTCAGTCCCGAAGTGATCGGCACGACTGTTGGCGGTATTCTGGGCGCGATTGTACTGGGCGTTCCGGGGGCCATCACCGGCGCGATACTGGGCGATACCATTGCGCATCAAATCACCGGTTTCCCGCCGATCTGGACAAAAATCCAGATCCGCATATTCCGCGATGGCCGGGCGCAGGGACAGATTTTGCAGCACAGCCTGTTTCCCAGCATGACGATTTTCGTGCAGCAGGAACGTGCCTCCGCCACGCCGGGGGCCAGCTATGATCGCGCCAGTCACCCAAACGGCCAGACCTACTATAACGCGACCAAAGAGGTGGAGCTTCCTGACTGGAAGGCACGCGGCTGGGGGCCATTGGCCAATTCCTCGGTGCCAGGTCCCTGCGCGGGCAATCCGTGGGGCACTACCAAGGGGGTGACAGGCGGCAGCGAGAACCTGCCAGGCTGACGTTTTGCTGCGGCTGCCATGCGGTGAAGGGTGGCACTGTGCTGTTCCACACAGACCATTGGCGCAATGCCGCGCTGTTTGGCCATGACGGTGTGCCCGGCTGGCAGCAGGCAACCGCGCAAACGCGGGGGCTGGCATGGCGACCTTCATGTTCTCGGCAGCAACATGCAGCTGGATTGATCCGGTGGCCGATTTGCTGGAAGAAGACACGCCGATCACCCAAAACACAAATTCGCGCAATTTTATTGTCGGCAACAGCGGGTACCGTTACGTCAATTTTATAGAAACATGGATCGAGCTTGCACCTGGCGGGCAAAGCATAAGCTCGTCGGGTTTTTCCCCGGCAAGCGGTATCAACCGCGGCCCGTCATTTGGGGGCATTGCGGCGCATGTCTTTCCCACGCAGCGCAAGGTTTTCCAAAGTGACGACGATATGGTCACCTTCACGCAGGTCTGCGGCGC
>JANLPP010000287.1:0-6056 GCA_031367295.1 Hyphomicrobiales bacterium
TGCTGGTCTACGCCAAAAACTATGGCTAGACATGCTGGTCCGGGTCTTCAACCAGATTGACGCCCTTGATCCGCCACACCCCGTCCTCGCCCAGCACCATCTGGTAGAACGCCAGCCAGTGGCGGCCATCCTCGCCGGTGATGGTGACAATCTGTGTCGGGCCGTCCTTGATTTCGCCAAACGCCGCGTCCCGGTGATGGTAGACCGGCGCATAGGCCCCGCGCACCATGCGCATGAAAATATCGGCCTCGCCAAACAACTGGCGGATTTCCGGTGCCGCCTGCGCAAAAGCACCGTCTGAATCATCGCGGGAAAACGCGTCGAACTGTTTCTGGATCACCGCTTCAATGGCGGCGCGGTCGGCAGGTGGCAGGCTGGTTGACTGTGCGGCGGCCGGGGCAAGCGACAGTGTGGCAAGGCTCAGGCTCAGCAGGGCGGCGGCAATCAATGACCGAAGCACGGGCATGTCATTCTCCTGTTCAGGGCAGCGGCGGGCGCGGCGCGCGACACGATAGGCGCAGTCACTTTATAGGCCCGCACTTCCTCCGTGTTCAATGCAAATGCACCAGCGGCAGGCGCATTCCACGATTATGTGAAAACGCGCAGACGCGTCCAGCAGCACCGCTCCGCTGGCAGACGCGGCAAAAATCTGTGTGCTGCGCCCCGCGCGCTCTTGCAACCGGCCGCACATCTTGCCAGTGTCGCGCCCCGGCCTGCTGCGGTGTGGCATGGCGGCGGTGCCAGGTGCCGGTTAACACGAGTTGGGTATGGTCCGATGAAAGTCACTCTAGAACGCGCGGCCCTGTTGAAATCGCTGGGCCATGTCCACCGGGTGGTGGAGCGCCGTAATACCATCCCGATTCTGTCGAATGTGCTGTTGCAAGCCAAAGGCAAGGTGTTGAGCCTGAAGGCGACCGATCTGGATCTTGAGGTGACCGAGGCTGTGCCCGCCGACACCGGTCAGGCCGGCTCAACCACGCTGCCTGCCCACACGCTCTATGAAATCGTGCGCAAGCTGCCGGAAGGCGCACAGGTGTCGCTGGAATCCGATGGCGACACGACGCAGCTGCTGCTGCGCTCCGGGCGCTCGCGCTTTCATCTGCAATGCCTGCCCGAGACGGATTTTCCCGAGATGTCCAGCGGCGATCTCACCCACAAATTCACCCTGCCCGCCTCGGACCTGAAAAAGCTGATCGAGAAGACCCAGTTCGCCATCTCGACCGAGGAGACGCGCTATTATCTCAACGGTATCTATCTGCACGCGGTGGCGCAGGACGGCCACACCATGCTGCGCGCCGTGGCCCCCGACGGGCACCGCCTGGCGCGTGTCGAGCTGCCCGCGCCCGAGGGTGCGGCGGGCATGCCGGGCGTGATCGTGCCGCGCAAGACGGTGGCGGAAGTGCTGAAGCTGGTCGAAGAGCCAGAGGCAGAGGTGCTGGTTGAGCTGTCCTCAACCAAAATCCGCTTCACCTTCGGCCCGGTGGTGCTAACCTCCAAGCTGATTGACGGCACCTTCCCGGACTATAACCGCGTCATCCCGACCGGTAATGACAAGCGCCTGACGGTCGAGCGCGGGCCGTTTGGCCAGGCAGTGGACCGTGTTTCGACCATTTCGTCGGAGCGCGGCCGGGCGGTCAAGCTCGCGATGGCGGACGGCAAGCTGACGCTGTCCGTGCAGAACCCCGACAGCGGCTCGGCGGTCGAGGAACTCGAAGCTGATTATGACGCAGTCCCGCTCGATATTGGCTTTAACGCCCGCTACCTGCTCGACATTGTTGGCCAGCTGGAGAGCGACACGGCGCTGCTGCGCCTCGCCGATCCAGGCTCGCCGACGCTGATCCAGGACCGCGACGGCTCGGCGGCGCTGTATGTGCTGATGCCAATGCGGGTGTGAACCAATCCGGGTGTCATTCCGGGGCCGCGCCTCGGAACCCGGAATCGAGGAGCCGCAGAGAGATTTCCGCTCGCAGCCTCTGGTTCCCGGGTCCGCTGCGCGGCCCGGGATGACACACAGCAGGCTGCTGAACCATATAATCAGAACCGTGTGACGCGCGCTCACACGTCTATAAAACCCTGCGCCAGCATCACCGCATGGCCGCCGATGGATGCGCCCGTCAGCGTGCCGCCCATGACGTCGAGGCCAAGCGTGATGAGGCTGGGGCGGCCCATCTCAAAACCCTGTTCGATGACAAGTGTGTGGTCACCGTCGGCGGGCTTGTCATACGCCATCACGACACCCGAGAATCCGGCAACCGCCGCGCCGGTCGCCGGGTCTTCCGCAATGCCCATGTCCGGGGCAAACATGCGGGCGCGGTAGGCGTGGCCCTTGCCTTGCGGATCGTCACAATAGAGATAGACCGGCGCTTGCGCCGTGCCAAATGCCAGCTGCCAGGCGGCCATGTTCAGTGTGACACGCCCGAGGGCTGCCCGGCTCGCCAGCGGCACATAGGCGAAGGGCACGCCGGCTGAATAGCGGGCAGGTGCATGCGCGCCAAAGCCAATGTCCTCAGGCGCAAGGCCAAGCGCGGCGGCGATGGCGGCAGACGGACCAAGCGCCTCGACGAACACCGGCAGGCGCGGCAGGCCAAAGCTGGCGCGTGCGGCCTCGCCCTTGATGTGGCGCACCGTGCAGGTCACCGGCCCGACCTCCTCCTCCAGCACGACAGAAATATCCTCGCGCGCCAGCAGCTCGGGCGCGCGCAATTCCGCCAGCAGAATCGCCGTGCCCACCGTCGGGTGCCCGGCGAAAGGCAGTTCGCGCCCTGGGGTAAAAATACGGATGCGCGCGGTATTGACCGGATCGCGCGGTGTCAGGACGAAAACCGTTTCGGAAAGGTTGAACTCGCGCGCGATGGCCTGCATGCGGGCCGGGTCGAGACCCTCGCAGTCGAGCACCACGGCGAGCGGATTGCCCGCCAGCGGCGCGCTGGTGAAGACGTCGAGCGTGTGGAATTTACGGCGCATGCGCGGCTCCGGTTCGGGAATTGAAGGCAAACCTATAGGACATAGGGCGCAAAAATGCGCGTCGGCCGCACAAATTCCTCCTGCGCCGCCACCATTGCCAGCTCGCGGCTGCCCGAGGCCAGCGTATGCCGCAGCAGGCCATGCACCGCAGCGGCGGCGCGACCCAGCGCCTCGGGCGCCGAGCGCGTCACAAGGTAATGCGCAAAGAACAGTGCCGCGATGCAGTCACCCGCGCCATTGGCGGACATAGGCAGCCGCGGCGTGCGCAGGCCCCACACCTGCCGGCCATCGGAGACGGCAAGGTCCAGACTGTCGTCCGGCACGTCACGCGTCAACAGCGAGGTGACGAGGATGATTTTTGGCCCGCAGGCGTGCAGCAGCGTTAAGGCGCGCAGCACATCGGCCGTGTCGCGCAGCGCGAATCCCGCAAGATGCCCGGCCTCGAACTGGTTTGGCGTGATAATATCGGCCATGGACAGGGCCTTGTCCCGCATGAATTCCGCAATGCCAGGCTGGACGTAGATGCCTTTGCCGGTGTCACCGATGACCGGGTCGCAGCAATACAGCGCGGCAGGATTTTCCTGCCGCAGCGACTGCGCCGCCGCCAGCACCTGCTCTCCCGCCGCAACCGAGCCGACATAACCTGACAGCAGCCCGTCGCAGGACGCCAGCACTCCGCGCTGGCGCAGCCCCGCCATGCATTGCCCGATCAGTTCGGCGTCAAACACCGCGCCGGTCCAGTCGCCATAACCGGTATGATTGGAGAACTGCACCGTATGAATCGGCCAGACCTCATGGCCCATCCGCTGCAGCGGAAACACAGCGGCGCTGTTGCCGACATGGCCATAGACGACATGGGACTGGATCGAGATGAGGTTCATGGAATCCAGCTGGTTCTGCGTTTGCGGTTACGTAGCAGATTATTTGCCGGGTTGTGGACCCGCCGCAGCGGCATGGCGGGCATGCCTTCAATAATCTACACGCTTGGCATATTCTGGTTTAAATGATAAA
The DNA here is from genome assembly GCA_031367295.1 of Hyphomicrobiales bacterium. Classification (GTDB taxonomy): domain Bacteria; phylum Pseudomonadota; class Alphaproteobacteria; order Rhizobiales; family Beijerinckiaceae; genus JANLPP01. Next base: position 3,976 of record JANLPP010000287.1, read on the forward strand.
CCAGAATTAAGGTCAAGACAGGAGGAATCGCGATGCTCACGGTTGGGGCCTTTGAGGCCAAGACGCATCTGTCCGCCCTGCTGGACCGCGCTGCGGGCGGCGAAGAGATCCTCATAACCAAACATGGCAAACCGCTGGCGCGGCTGGTGAGCGCCGTTGCGGCGAACCACGCGGATATCACTGCCGCAATCACAAAACTGCGGCAGCTGCGGGCGGGGACTACGCTTGGCGGCCTTGATTGGCAGGCGCTGCGGGATGAGGGGCGCCGTTGAGTTTTGTCGTTGACGCCTCCATTGCAGTGGCCTGGTGCTTTGACGACCAGTCTTCGCCCGCAGTGGATGCGCTGCTGGACCGTGTGCGCGATGCAGGTGCTATTGTGCCCTCGCTCTGGCATCTCGAACTCGCCAACGTGCTGCTGATGGCGGAAAAGCGCGGCAAGATAAGCGGCGCTGACGCTGCCATGCGGCTTGAGCTGATCAGCACCTTGCCGGTAACCGTTGACCACGCCACCGCCGCGCGCGCGTGGCGCGAGATCCTGACGCTGGCCCGCACGCAAAAGCTGACGGCCTACGACGCTGCCTATCTTGAGCTTGCAGTCCGGCGCAACTGTCCATTGGCGACGCGGGACAAGGCGCTGAAAGACGCGGCGCGGCGCGTCGGCGTGCACGTTTTGCCGTAGGGCGGGCTGTGTGCCGGGACCTGCATTCCATTTCACGATTGCAGCAAACACAGCTTGACTTCCGCCGCACAGCCTAATTAGTGTGGAAGCTTGAAATAGCGGATACGACCATGACCACGCTTATTGTACGATGCGCGCCACAACTGGGACGAGGCTGAGGCCTCGGCTCCCCTTGCTGGCGCGAACCCTGAGGCCCCCCAAGCGGGCCTTTTTTATTGCCCTGAATTTGAACTGAACCAAGAGACCCGAGCGGAGAGCGACATGTCGAGGGAAATGACCGGCGCGGAAATGGTGGTCGAGGCCCTGAAGGACCAGGGCGCGGACACGCTGTTTGGCTATCCCGGCGGCGCGGTGCTGCCGATCTACGACGCTATTTTCCATCAGAATTACGTCAAGCATGTGCTGGTCCGCCACGAGCAGGGCGCGGCCCATGCGGCGGAAGGTTACGCCCGCTCCACCGGGCGCGTCGGCGTGCTGCTGGTCACCTCCGGCCCCGGCGCGACCAACACGGTCACCGGCCTCACCGACGCGCTGATGGACTCGATCCCGATGGTCTGCCTGACCGGACAGGTGCCCACCCATCTGATCGGCATGGACGCCTTCCAGGAATGCGACACGGTGGGCATCACGCGGCCCTGCACCAAGCACAATTATCTGGTGAAGGACGTCAACGATCTCGCCCGCATCCTGCACGAGGCCTTCTATGTGGCGACCCATGGGCGGCCAGGCCCGGTCGTCGTCGATATCCCAAAGGACGTGCAGTTTGCCACCGGCAAATATGTCGGCCCGAAGAACATCGAGCACAAGACCTACCGCCCCAAGGTGAAGCCCGACCAGAACGCCATCCGCGCGGCGGTCGAACTCATCGCCTCGGCCAAGCGCCCGGTGCTCTATACCGGCGGCGGCGTCATCAACTCGGGCCCCACGGCGTCCAAGCTGCTGCGCGACTTCGTCGAGATGACCAACATCCCGATCACGTCGACGCTGATGGGCCTTGGCGCCTATCCGGCGGCGGGCAAGAACTGGCTCGGCATGCTCGGCATGCACGGCATGTACGAAGCCAACATGGCGATGCATGATTGCGACGTGATGATCTGCGTCGGCGCGCGCTTCGATGACCGCATCACCGGCCGCCTTAACGCCTTCTCGCCCAACTCGAAGAAGATCCATATCGACATCGATCCGTCGTCGATCAACAAGACGGTGCGCGTCGACATTCCGGTGGTCGGCGATGTCGCGCATGCGCTCGACGACATGATCCGGCTGTGGAAGTCGAAGTCGATCAGCCTCGACAAGAAGGCCCTCGGCTCGTGGTGGAAGCAGATCGACGGCTGGCGGGCCCGCGATTGCCTGAAGTACCGCAGGAACGCCGACGTGATCATGCCGCAATATGCCATCGAGC
>JANLPP010000312.1:0-2323 GCA_031367295.1 Hyphomicrobiales bacterium
ATCGTCGCCGTGCCGCTGATGACCGAGGTGCCGGCGAAGACAGCGTTCGACGCGCCGGCCGGGTTTTCCGCGCCCGAGGCAGCATCGCTGACCCGCTTTTCGGCGGGATAGGGTTCGCCCGTGAGGAGAGCCTGGTTGATGTAAAGATCACGGCTTTGCAACAGCCGCGAGTCCGCCGGGACGAGATCGCCCGCGATGAGTTCAACGATGTCGCCAGGGACCAGCTGGTCTGTCGCCAGCAGCTGGCTCTTGCCATCGCGACGGACTGTCGTCTTGACCGCCACTGACCGGCGCAGCGCCTCGACCGCGGTCTGTGCGCGCACTTCCTGAAAGAAATCCAGCGCCATGCTAAACATGACAATGGTCACGATGGTGACGAAGCTTGCGACATCACCGGTGATGGCCGAAAGGCCGCTTGCAACCAGCAGAATGAGAACAAGCGGGTTGCCAAAGCGGGAGATGAATTGCAGCCAGAGCGGCGTGCTTTTGACGGTTGCCGCAGTGTTGGGGCCATATGTTTTCAAGCGGACGCGGGCGTCGTTTTCCGAAAGGCCCTGAAGGCCTGCCCCAAGGCTTGCAAGAAGGCGGTCAGCGGACAGTTTCCAGATATCGTCGGCGGCAGTTCCGCCAATCCTGGCGGGCGCGGCTGACGTGACGACCGTGCGCTTGGGAGTATCAGTCATTTCCCACCACTTCCATGTTGAGGCAATTGACTGGTCCCGTCATTTTACACAGATCATCGGCGCGGCGCTCAATCTTCGCCAACGCCTCCTGCGCATTTAGATCCAGCCATGCAGTCGCTCCGCGACGGGCATGAGGCCGGAAGAAAAACGAAGCTTAAAGCCTGTGAGAGGTCACGGATTTTGCCTGCGCCACTGCGCACCGCGTAGTTTCAACTGCGTCACCTCCGGAAAGTTCCGTTCCCATTGCAGGTCAGGATGAAACTCGTGGAGCGGCCTTTGGGATAGCGCGTTACGGGATGTGTCGAAACTGTTGCCAGGCCTGTTTGCGCGGGAACAAAGCCGGGCATCGGCGCGTTACAATCATCGTAAGGCCAGAATGTCTGTCAGCATCAGACAGTTGTATCGTCGGTGCGAGATCTTGTGGTCGCGAACTTTCAGCGGCCTGCGCGCGCGCTGAACTTCAGCAACCTGATCCTCCGCGCCGCCAGCGCCTCGCCGGACACACGCAAAATGCCATACACATCCGCCGACGCCCTTCCGCCCACTGCGGAGGATCATCCACACGACCACGCCCAGGATATCTTTCTGTCGGCGTTCAATCATGCTTGTGACGGATATTGGGACCAGCCCGACCGCGAGGCGACTGCCTTTAAGGCCGCATGGGCTGCGCTGAGGCACAGGTATCTCAAGGGCCGCGCCCACTGGGTTGAAAAGTGATGTCCCACCCACGCATCCTGACCATCAACGGCGGTTCATCGAGCATCAAGTTCGCGCTGTTCGAAACTGGTGAACCACTTCAGCGAGTGTCGGCGGGCGCGATTGAGCGGATCGGACTGCCTGAGGCAATCTTGCGGGTGGAGGGCCTGAACCCGGCGGATAATTTCTCGCGGGGCGTGACAGCGCCGGATTATGCGGCGGCGGCTGGTGCCCTGATTGACTGGATTGCGACAAGCGGCGCGGGCAGTGGGTTGACCGCAGTGGGGCACCGCGTAGTGCATGGCGGGCCGCAATACAGCGGGCCACAGAGGATAACGCCGATAATGCGCGAAGCGTTGCGGCGGCTCAGCCCGCTTGATCCCCAGCACCTGCCGCAGGAAATCTTGCTGATTGAGGCGTTTCTCAGCCGGTTTGCCTACCTGCCTCAGGTGGCCTGCTTCGACACAGCGTTTCACCATGACATGCCGCGCGTGGCGCGGCTCTTGCCAATTCCGCGCCGCTATGAGGCGCTGGGGGTGCGGCGGTATGGCTTTCACGGATTGTCCTACGCGTTTCTCATGGAAGAACTGGCCCGCCTTGCCGGACCCGAAGCGGCGAACACCAAGGTCATTCTTGCACACCTCGGCAATGGCGCGAGTCTGGCCGCAGTGCATGACGGCAAGCCTGTGGACACCAGCATGGGTTTCAGTCCGGCATCCGGATTGCCGATGGGCACGCGCTCCGGTGATATTGATCCGGGACTGGCCTCGTTTCTGGCGCGCACACAACAGACAACTACGCGCCAATTCGATGACATGATCAATTTCCAGTCCGGGCTGTTGGGGATATCAGAAACGAGTTCCGACATGCAGAAACTGCTTGCCCACGAAGCGCAGGACGTGCGGGCGGCCGAAGCAGTCGCGCTGTTTTGTTATCAGGTGACA
>JANLPP010000324.1:0-5626 GCA_031367295.1 Hyphomicrobiales bacterium
GCGGCGATATTGTCCATCAGGCGCTCGCGGCCATCGGCCGAAAGCAGGCGGAAGAGATCGCCGGGCTGGCGGTAGTCGTCATTGCCGAGACGGTGGTTGAAGCGGCCCGCGTCGCCATGCAGCTTCAGCGGCGGCTCGACATGCTGGGGCGACTCCACCGGTCCGCCAAACGAGTTTGGCTCGTAGAAAGCGTCGGTATGCGATTTGGCCGGCAGAAAATTCATGTTGCCGTCCTTGTGGTAATTGTTGACCGCGCTTTTCGGCGCATTGACCGGCAGCGCCTCGTAATGCGTGCCAATGCGATAGCGATGCGCGTCGGCGTAGGCAAAGATGCGCGCCTGCAGCATTTTGTCCGGCGAGAAACCGATGCCCGGAACGATGTTGGAGGGCGAATAGGCCGCCTGCTCGATTTCGTTGAAATAGTTGTCGGGGTTGCGGTTGAGTTCGACCACGCCGACGTCAATCAGCGGATAGTCGCCATGCGGCCAGACCTTGGTGAGATCGAAGGGGTTGTACCAGTGCTTGTCAGCCTCGTTCTCGGGCATGATCTGCACGCAAAACCGCCACTTGGGGAATTCGCCTCGCTCGATGGCATGATACAAATCCGCCTGCGTCGACTCGCGCGTCTGGCCGACAACCTTCTCGCCTTCCGCATTGGTCCAGTGCTTGTGGCCCTGCATCGTCTTGAAGTGGAACTTGACCCAATGGCGCTCATTCTTCGCGTTGATGAACGAGTAGGTATGCGAACCGAAGCCGTTGATATGGCGCACGCCGACCGGCAGGCCGCGGTCAGAGAACAGCGTCGTCACCTGGTGCAGGCTTTCGGGCGACAGCGACCAGAAATCCCACATCGCGGTGGGCGAGCGCATGTTTGTTCGCGGATGCCGTTTTTGGGTATGAATAAAGTCGGGGAATTTCACCGGATCGCGCACAAAGAACACCGGCGTATTGTTGCCGACCATGTCCCAGTTGCCTTCTTCAGTGTAGAACTTCATCGAGAAACCGCGCACGTCACGTTCGGCGTCCGCCGCGCCAAGCTCGCCCGCGACGGTTGAGAATCGCGAGAGCATCGGCGTCTTCTTGCCGACCTGCGAAAACACTTTGGCTTTGGTGTAGCGGGTGATGTCATGCGTAATGGTCAGCGTGCCATGCGCGCCCCAGCCCTTGGCATGCACGGTGCGCTCGGGGATGCGCTCGCGGTTCTGATGCGCCAGCTTTTCGAGCAGCGCGTAATCCTGCATCAGCAAGGGGCCGCGCGGGCCTGCGCTGATCGAGTTCTGGTTGTCCGGCACTGGCGCGCCGGCGGTGGTGGTCAAGATCGTGTCAGTCATTGCGGTCATCCTGTGCTTGCAAAAATCCCGGGCTGGCCCTAGCATTTTTTCCGACAACGTGCACATGCTTTTTGAAAAAAAACGTGTAGTAGATATGCACTAGATTTAAGTGTTCCGAGACGAAACACTGTTTGTTGACTCGCTGCACAGTCGAGGTGACAAGGCAAAGCAATAGAGCGTCCGCATTATTGGGCGGGGAGATTTGGTCAAATGATTTCAGGCGGGGCCGCACGCGCGGCAGTTTTAATCAGCGTTCTGCTGGCAATTGCCGGCTGCGGGCGGCGCGGCGCGCTGGAGCCTGCGCCAGGCAGCAGTGCCGCCCAGGTTCAGGACAATTCCGCAGGCGAGGCCGATCCTGTTGCCTCGCAGCTGCCGCGCCGCAAGAAAGCTCCAAAGATCACGCCGCCAGCCGGGCCAACCGCGCTGGACTGGCTGCTCTGATTTTTTCGCTCAAGGTCTGCCATGCATCACTTCGCGTATCGCAACGGCATCATGCATGCCGAGGATGTTGACCTGCGCGCCATAGCCGCGGCGGTCGGCACGCCGTTCTACTGCTATTCCACAGCGACGCTGGAGCGCCATTACCGCGTGTTTTCCGAGGCTTTCAAAAGTGCCGACGCGCTGGTCTGCTACGCCATGAAAGCCAATTCCAACCAGGCGGTGCTGAAGACGCTGGCACAGCTTGGCGCGGGCATGGATGTCGTGTCCGAAGGCGAGCTGCGCCGGGCGCGGGCGGCGGGCGTGCCGGGATCGCGCATCACTTTTTCCGGCGTCGGCAAGACCGCGCGGGAGATCGCGCTAGCTTTGGACGAGGGCATTCACTGCTTCAACGTCGAGTCAGAGCCTGAGCTGCATGCCATCTCGCAGATTGCGTCGGCGCGCGGGCAGACAGCGCACATCGCCTTCCGCATCAACCCGGATGTTGACGCCAAAACCCATGCCAAAATCGCCACCGGAAAATCCGAAAACAAGTTCGGCATTCCGCTGGAGGGCGCGCGCGCCGTCTACGCCGCTGCGGCAAAGCTGCCGGGGATAAAAGTCACTGGCGTCGACATGCACATCGGCTCGCAGATCACCGACCTTGCGCCCTTTGACCACGCCTTCGGCCTGCTCGCCGATTTTATCCGCGCGCTGCGGACCGACGGCCACGCCATTGATCACGCCGATCTTGGCGGCGGCCTCGGCATTCCCTACCGCGACAGCAACGAGCCGCCGCCGCATCCCGAAGCCTATGCGCAGGTTGCCCTGCGCCAGATGGCCGACCTTGGCTGCCAGCTGGTGTTCGAGCCGGGCCGCCTGCTGGTCGGCAACGCCGGCATTCTGGTCACCGAAGTAATCTATGTGAAGCAGGGCGCGGGCAAGACTTTTGTGATTTGCGACGCGGCGATGAACGACCTCATCCGCCCGACGCTGTATGAGGCGCATCACGATGTGAAGCCGGTGTGCGAGCCGTCGCCCGACGCGCGGCACATAATCGCCGACCTCGTCGGCCCGGTCTGCGAGTCCGGCGACTTTCTGGCGCAGAACCGCGACCTGCCGGAGCTTTGCGCAGGCGATCTCGTGGCGGTGATGTCGGCGGGCGCCTACGGCGCGGTACAGGCGGGCACATACAACACGCGCCTGCTGGTGCCCGAAGTGATGGTCAACGGCGCAGAGTTTGCGGTGGTGCGCCCGCGCGGGAGTTACGAGGAGTTGATCGGGCTGGACAGGGTGCCCGCGTGGCTGGGGTGACTAAGCTGCGGCACCTTCAACTTTTCGCGCGCCTCGGGGCTTTTGCCGCACAACAACGTCAACCCGATAGTCCAGCATGTCGAGACACCGCACCAGCCTGTCGAGGGAAAACTTGCCCGTGCGCCCCGTGACAATGGCGGACACGTCGGGCTGCTTCACCCGCATCAGGGCTGCGGCTTTTTCCTGAGTCAGGCGGCGGCGTTTGATAATGGCGCGCAATTCACGCGCCAATTTGGCCTTCAAAAGCTCTTCTTCGGGATTATCAAAACCTATATCCGCAAACACATTTCCGCTGCCGAGCGTCACCGCCTTGTCGTCGATCATTTTGTGCCGCCTTTCCCAAAAGTAATGTGGTGGTGTTCCGCTGCCGCCTTCAGGCGGAGTTTCACCACCTCAATATCGCGCTTGGGCGTTTCGCCCCCCCTCCTTGACTTCTTCTGGAAGCAGTGAAGGACATAGACCGCGCCAGCAAATCTGACAGTGTAGACGCCGCGATAAGTGTCGCCGTCATAATCGTCCACAACCTCTAGCAAACTCCGCCCGCCAAAGCCCTTCAAGGCCTTAACATCAGGATGCTCCTCGCCATTTTGAGCGTCGTTGATAGCGACACCCATGACGCGGCGCACGTCGATTGGAAAATCCCGCAAGTCGTCTTTCGACGATCCCATCCAGACTGCGGGTTTTTGGTCTTTCATCGCGCCCTCGATCCTATAGCATATTGACTATATTTGCGCCAGGGGAATTTTGCCCAGGAAAAACTCCGGGCTGGCAAGACGCGGTGAAGTCTGAAATTCTGGTCCCCCAATCGACAATCGGCTGCCCGACGAAATTACATCAGTCCTCGATCTGATCTTGCCCCTGTTTGACGTCTCCCTTGGCTGCATGGTTCAAGCGGCGAGTTTACCTTCCTCGATTATGCTGATGGCCAATCAGAATCACACGCGAGACTTCTCCCTCACCCGCCATGCGAAGCCAACCACGCCTCGTTTTCGTCGCTTTGATGATCCACTGCAACCCGAATTCTGTGAAGTGAGACCTATGAAGACGATATGGCGGTGGTCAGGATTGGCGCTGATTTTGAGTGCGGGGTGCCTTGATGCGCCGTCCGCCGCGCTCGCCCACCCCCACGTCTTCGTAGTCGCCAAAAGCGAGGTGGTGTTTGACGCCACCGGCAAGGTCAGCGCCATCCGGCATTTCTGGACCTTTGACGAAATGTATTCGTCCTTTGCCGCGCAGGGCATCGGCAAGGAAGGCAAGCCCGCCACGCGCGCCGACTTTGCGCCGCTGGCAAAGGAAAACGCCGGATCACTGGCCGAGATGGGCTATTTTACCGTGGTCAAGATCGGCGGCAAGCAGGTTGATTTCGGCGATGTCACCGACTACTGGATGGAGGAGACACCGGAGCATCTGCTGACTTTCCATGTCGAGCTGCCGCTGAAAACGCCAATCGCCCCGGGCAAAGTTTTTTCCCTTCAGGTTTATGACCCGGAATATTACATCTCGTTCGAGTTTGACGAGAAGGCGAAACCCGTCATGGTCAACGCGCCCAAAGGCTGCTCGATCGGCTCCAGCAAGCCTGATGAGCTGAAGCCGGACGAAAAGAGCAAACTGACCGAGTCTTTCTTCAGTGGCCTGTCGCCGGGTGCGGGCTTTGGCCTCAAAATGGCCAACCGCGCGATTGTGGCCTGCCCTTGAGCCCGCGGCACAGGTGGACCTGCCTGCTTGTGGCGGGCGGCGCGGCGCTGCTGTGCGTGGCGCTTGGGCTTGCCAGCTGCGACGCCCTCGCCCAGACTGCCCGCAAACCCTTCAGCATCGGCGGGCCGGAAGGCGCGGCGGATGGCGGCGCACTGACTCAGTGGATATTGTCCTGGCAGGCAAGTTTTAAAACGCAGCTGACGCTGGCGATGAAAGACGCCAGGGCCAGTGGCGCGGCGGTCTGGGGCCTCGCCGCCCTCAGTTTCGGCTATGGCATGTTCCATGCTGCCGGGCCGGGTCATGGCAAGGCGGTCATCGCCTCCTACATGCTGGCCAATGAGCAGGCCTTGCAGCGCGGGCTGGTGCTGTCGTTTCTCGCGGCCATGCTGCAAGGACTGGTTGCTATCGCGCTGGTGGCGCTGGCGCGGCTGGTGTTTGACGCCACGGCAGTGCAGATGAATGGGGCGTCGGATGTCATCGAGGCGGCGAGCTACACCGCCATCGCCGCGCTCGGCGCGTGGCTGGTGTGGCGTAAGGCTGGGGCGCTGGTTGCCGCGCTGCGCGCTGCGCCAGCACATGATCTCCCGCTCGGCTCCGCGTCACGCTTTGCCGCAACTGCGGTCAACCCGGATGATCCGCATGTGCACGACGCGCACTGCGGGCATTTTCACGCGCCTGATCCGGCAACTTTGGGCTCGGGCTTCAGCTGGGGCAGCGCCATCGCCACAGTCTTCGCCGCCGGTTCACGACCCTGCTCGGGCGCGATTCTGGTGCTGGTGTTTGCGCTGGCGCAGGGCATTTTTTATGCGGGGGTCATTGCAACGCTCGCCATGGCGCTGGGCACGGCGCTGACCACCGGGGCGCTCGCC
>JANLPP010000365.1:0-6634 GCA_031367295.1 Hyphomicrobiales bacterium
CGCACGCCGGAGGTGGTGCCGTTCCAGGCGAACACCACGTCGCGGTCAAAATCGAGCGCCTTCAGGTCCACCAGTTCGCCGAAAGGCGCGACGAATTTGCGCGCGTCGGGCAGTTTCAGCTGGCTGATAATGTCGGTGACCCAGTCGGCGGAAAAACTCTCCCATGCCGCGACATCGACGCCGCGCTGACCGAGCATCGACCACAGGGCCATCTCGACCGCGCCTGTATCGGAGGCCGGAACGATGGCAATGCGGTAATCGGCGGGAACCCGGAGAACCTCGCGCGTCAGGTCAATGGCGAGTTTGAGGCGCGCTTTGCCAACACCGGAGCGGTGCGAGCGGCCGAGCAGGGCATTCTGCAATTTGTCGAGGGACCAGCCGGGGCGCTTGGCGCAGGGGCCGGAGGAAAAACGCGGATTGAGCGGCCGCGTGTCGGGCATAGACGAAACCATTGGAACCATCCTCTCAGATGGGAGCCGCTCGTTGGGAAGCGGTGACCCAATGCGGCGGTTACTCTTGAGGCCCGGCGTCCGTCAAGCGGATTCATGGCAGCGCGCATGGGGTGCGTCCAAATGCCAAGGCCCGCCGGATCAGGGCGGGCCTCAGGTCACTCGCAAAGCGCTGATCGTCAGTCGATCATGTAGCGCACGCCCATACGCACCTCATGCGAGGTCAGCTGTTTCTTGATGATCGCACCGGTCGAGTCGGCGACCCCGGTAAAATGGCCCATGTTGAGATAGCGGTAGCCGACATCGATGGTGGTGTGGTCGCTGATGGCATAGCCGACACCCGCCATCACGTTCCAGGCAAGCTGGGTTGTGCCGCCGGAGGCTTTTATCCGGTTGAAATTATAGGTTGTGGTGACCAGGGTCAGCGGGTCGGTGAGTGTCGCATTATAGGCCCCGCCGCCCGGATTGAGGGAATAGGACGTGCTGCCGTTGGTGACAGACTGCGACACGCCAAGGCCCGCGCCGATATAGGGTGTCAGCCCGCCCCAGTTGCCAAGGTCGGCATAGGCGTTGGCGAGCAGGTTCCAGTGCGCGATTTTTGAGACGCCGGTCACATCGCAGGTGCTGTAGGTCAGCGAGGTGGTCAGGCCGCCGGGATTGAGGACAACGCCGGTCGGGCAGGCGATCTGGCCGCCGATGCCGTTGCGCGACTGGGTGGTGCGCTGCTCGACGAAAGTATCGGCGCGGAACCAGTTGTTGAACTTGTAGCCAAAGCCGATGTCGCCGCTGAAGCTTGCCTTGCGCTTCGTGCCGCTGATCAGGTTCAGGTCATTCGAAATCTTCGGGTTGGTTTCCAGCACGGCGCCAATGTCGCCGCGCAGATACCAGCTGCTGCCAAATTCCATCATCGGATCGGCCGACTGCAACGGCGGGGCGGAGAGTGAACCAAGATCGGCCGCCAGCACGGGCGTTGCGGCGCACAGCACCGCAACAGAAACGGCAGCAAAAGATGCAACAAGGAACGACGGACTGCGCATTACTAACATCCTCTGAAGAGCACTGAAACAAGGCGGGCAAGGACCACTGGGACTTACTCTGGCACCGAAATATTAGCCGCCGGTTAACCCTAACAATTTTAGCGCGCCTAAAATCACAATATTGACAATGTTTTCCAGATGCCCGGAGGCCAGCAAAAAAGCGGCGCAGACCTTCGTCTGCGCCGCTTTGGGACAATGACTGGCTGAGCGATCAGAACTTGCGGACGATCGGTCCTTCGGACGCCGCATAATGCGACGGGGCCGTTTCATTCAGCATCCAGCGCATGCCGATGCGGAAATCATGCGAGCCGAGGCGCTGTGTCGCAATTGTGTAGGAGCAGCCTGAGCTGGCGCCGCCAATGCCGCCACCGGCGAGGAAGCAGTGCTGCTGCCCCGATTTGAAGCTGCCCAGATTGAGATAGCGGTAGCCTAGCTCCAGCTTGGCATTGCTGGTGACATTATAGCCAAGCCCGGCCATCAGTGCCCAGGCAAAGGTTGTGTTGGATTTGTTGCCCCAGAAGCCGCCGGAGGGATAGCCGGTTGTCTGCGTGGCCGCCCCTGCGCCAGCGCCGCCGTCTGACAGCGTCACATAGTTGAAGCCCTGATCATTGAGACCGCGCAGCGAGTTACGTGAAATACCGACGCCCGCGCCAAGGTAGGGCGTCAGGCCGTTCCAGCTGCCGAGATCAAAATAGCCATTGGCCATCGCCACAATCGACGACAGGTGGCCGGAATAGAAATTGCGCAGAGAACCCTGATAGGGGTAAGGGCTCGCCCCGGTGAAGCCGGCGGGCACCGCGCCGACATAGGTGCCGACAGTATTATACTGGTCGATGGCAGACAGATGGCCGCCCACTCCGCGGTATTCGCCGGTCACGTCAAAGCGGAACCAGTTGTTGAACTGGTAGCCGATGCCCGCGTCAATCGTGGCAAATGCCGACAGGCTCTGGTTGTGCAGGCTGTAGCTCGGCGCGCTGGTGAAAGTGACACCTGCGGGTGGCAGGCCGGTCAGCACCGGATCCGGCGAGGTTTTGAGCCTGGGGGCATCATTGATGCCGACGCCAACGTCACCGCGCAGGTACCAGCCCGAAAATTCGGCATAGGCCGCCGGCGCGACATAAGGCGCGGGGTCGCTCAATGGCGGCGGCGGCAAATCCGCCGCATAGGCGGAGCCTGACAGAACTGTCGCAGCTCCTGCTAAAAGAAGGGCTCGTATTCTGCCCATGGTCATGTCCCCTTGGTTGAGGCGGAGCAGGAAATCGCCCACGCGTAAGTTCACCAAAAGGACACTGCCAAGAATTGTTTAACGGCGGCTTAAGCTTAAAAATTAGGGTTAACCGCCTGCTGTGAAAGCGCTCACCTGCGGCGGCAGAGGCGGCAGCGTGTCAAGACCGGGGCAGCTCAGGCGGCCCGGGCTGTCGCGCTCACCGCGTCGCAAATATCATCAATGACGGTTTCCAGCAGACCTATGTCATCGCCCTCGCCCATGACGCGGATCAGCGGCTCGGTGCCGGATTTGCGGATAACCAGCCGCCCGTGCTGCCCCAGCCGCAGCTCGCCATTGGCAATCGCCTTGACCACTTGCTCATGGGCAAGCGGATGGCCGCCATGGAACCGCACATTCTTGAGAATCTGCGGCAGGGCCTCAAAGCGGTGGCAGACCTCGCTGACCGGAAGGCGCAACGTCTGCACGACGGCCAGCAGTTGCAGCGCCGCAACCAGGCCGTCGCCGGTGGTGGAATAGTCAGACATGATAATATGGCCCGACTGCTCGCCGCCAAGATTAAAGCCATGCTCGCGCATATGTTCCAGCACATAGCGATCACCCACGGGGGTGCGCGCGAGGCTGAGGCCGATGCCGCCCAGAAAGCGCTCAAGCCCAAGGTTGGACATGATGGTGGCGACAACGCCGGGCTTTGTCAGCCGGCCCTGCTCATGCCAGTTCTGCGCGATCACCGCCATCAGCTGGTCGCCATCGACCATCTGGCCTTTCTCGTCGACAATCAGCACGCGGTCCGCGTCGCCATCGAGGGCGATGCCTATATCGGCCCGCACCTCGCGCACCTTGCGGATAAGCGCCTCGGGCGAGGTTGACCCGACATCCTTGTTGATGTTGAAACCGTCGGGTTCGACCCCGATGGAAAACACCTCGGCACCCAGCTCCCACAGGGCTTCGGGCGCGGCGCGGTAGGCCGCGCCATTGGCGCAGTCGAGCGCGATGCGCAGTCCTTCAAGTGACAAATGGCGTGGCAGCGTGCGCTTGGCAAATTCGATATAGCGGGCGCGCACATCATCAACGCGTTTGGCGCGGCCAAGGTCGCGCGACTTTGACAATCTGTTTGACATGTCGGAGCCGAGCAATGCCTCCATGGCGCTCTCGACTTCGTCCGACAGCTTGAAGCCGTCCGGCCCGAACAGCTTGATGCCATTGTCCTCGAATGAATTATGCGAAGCGGAAATCATCACGCCAAGATCGGCGCGCATGGAGCGGGCCAGCATGGCCACCGCAGGCGTTGGCACCGGGCCGAGCAGCAGCACATCCATGCCCACCGAGGTGAAACCCGCCACCAGCGCAGTCTCGATCATGTAGCCGCTGAGCCGCGTGTCCTTGCCGATGACCACGCGGTGGCGATGGTCGCCGCGCTGGAAAATGAGACCGGCCGCCTGCCCGACCTTAAGCGCCAGCTCCGGTGTGATCACGCCATTGGCGCGGCCGCGGATTCCGTCAGTTCCAAAATATGTGCGCGCCATCAGACCGCCAGTGCCCCCGCTTAACGCTTCGTATCAAGGCAAGGTTCTTATACCGAAAACGTGATTCGTGCCGTTCAAAAATCATTAACAAGCTTAACGGGCTTGCTGGTGGCATTGCTGCGCTGCTACCTTTGCCAGCCTCGACCAGGGAGGTCACCATGGCAATGGTCAACATGCTGGAAGCCAAAGCCAGTCTCTCGCGTTTGGTGGAGGCGGTTGAATGCGGCGCAGAAAGAGAAATTGTGATCGCCCGCAATGGCAAGCCGACGGCGCGGCTGGTGCCTTTGGCGCAGGAAAAGCCGGTTGGCGTGCGGCTTGGGTTGCTTGCAGACAATTCTCCGATGTTGACGCTTGAAGATTTTAACAGCGACGACGAATAAATCGCGGCAATGTTTTTTTGGCGAAGACGCAGGAGGCTGCCAAAATGATTGACAGCCCACGCGGCTGGTTTGCCTCACGCCTGCGGCTGCGGCTCCAGCCCCACATCCGGCCCCGGCTGCGGCCGTCCCTTGCCTGCTGACGGCACAGGCGAGGCGCGGTAGCTTGGCTCGTCCGGATTGTCGCGCTGCGGGCGCTGGCCGGCGATGAGGTTGCGCACCTCTTCACCCGACAGGGTCTCGAACTCCAGCAAGGCTTTCGCCACCAGCTCCAGCTCGTCCTTGTGCGTGGTCAATATCTCGCGCGCGGTGCGTTCGCCATCCTCAATCAGCTTGCGCACTTCCATGTCGATCAGCTTGGCCGTCTCTTCCGACATGTTGTTGGTCTGCGCCACGGAATGGCCCAGAAACACTTCCTGTTCATTGGCCTGGTAGCGCACGCGCCCCAGCTTTTCCGACATGCCCCATTCCATGATCATGGCGCGTGACAGGCGCGTCGCCTGCTGGATGTCGCCGGTTGCGCCATTGGTGACATTTTCCGGGCCGAAGGTGATCAGCTCGGCCTCGCGCCCGCCAAACACCGAGGCGAGGCGCGACACGCAGTATTGCCGCGTGTAGGAGTGGCGGTCGCCTTCGGGCAGGTTCATGGTGAGGCCCAGCGCCCGGCCGCGCGGGATGATCGTGACCTTGTGCAGCGGATCGTGCTGGGGCAAGTGCAGTCCGACAACGGCATGCCCGGCCTCGTGATAGGCGGTGAGCTTTTTCTCGTCCTCGCTCATCGCCATGGAGCGGCGCTCGGCCCCCATCATCACCTTGTCCTTGGCGTCCTCAAACTCCATCATGGTGACGACGCGCTTGTTGCGCCGCGCCGCCAGCAACGCCGCCTCGTTGACAAGATTCATGATGTCGGCACCCGAGAAACCCGGCGTGCCGCGCGCAATGGTCTTCAGGTCCACATCCGGCGCCATCGGCACTTTGCGCACATGCACGCGCAGGATATTTTCGCGCCCGATCACGTCGGGATTGGAGATGGTGATCTGGCGGTCGAAGCGGCCAGGGCGCAGCAGCGCGGGGTCGAGCACGTCGGGCCGGTTGGTGGCCGCGATGATGATGATGCCTTCGTTCTGCTCAAATCCATCCATCTCGACCAGCAGCTGGTTCAGCGTCTGCTCGCGCTCGTCATTGCCGCCGCCAAGGCCCGCGCCGCGGTGGCGGCCAACGGCGTCGATTTCGTCGATGAAGATAATGCACGGCGCGTTCTTTTTCGCCTGTTCAAACATGTCCCGCACGCGGCTTGCGCCGACGCCGACAAACATTTCGACAAAGTCAGAACCCGAGATGGTGAAGAAAGGCACGTTGGCCTCGCCCGCGACGGCACGCGCCGTCAGGGTCTTGCCGGTGCCCGGAGGGCCGACAAGCAAAACACCGCGCGGGATGCGCCCGCCCAGCCGCTGGAACTTCTGCGGGTCGCGCAGGAACTCGACGATCTCCTGCAGATCTTCCTTGGCCTCGTCGATGCCCGCGACCTCCTCAAAGGTGACGCGGCCATGTGCCTCGGTCAGAAGCTTGGCCTTTGATTTGCCGAAGCCCATCGCCTTGCCGCCCGCGCCCTGCATCTGGCGCGACAGGAACACCCAGGCGCCGACAATCAGCAGCAGCGGCAGGGCGTTGAACAGCAGCGTCATCAGCCAGTTGTTGCCGTCCGACTGCGCTTTGGCCGAGGTCGGCACCTTCATTTTGGACAAAGCCTGCACCAGGCTCTGGTCTTTGGGCACATCATAAGAGATGAAGGACGAGCCATCGGCGAAATGGCCGGAAATGTCGGGACCGGCAATTGTCACGTCCTTGACCTGGCCTTGCTCGACCTCGCCGACGAGGCGGCTGTAGCCGATTTCCTTGACCTGGCCGCGCTGGCCGGGATTCTGGAACAGGGTGAAGAGCGCAAGGACCAGCACGAAGATGATGGCCCAGAGGGCGAAGGTCCTGATGTTCGGATTCATGAACGGTCCAGACGTTAAGA
>JANLPP010000374.1:0-9725 GCA_031367295.1 Hyphomicrobiales bacterium
CTGCGGGCTGAAGGGCTGATCAAGTAATCTGCCTGGAACGCGGACTGTACACCGGTTGTGCCGGTGGCCCGCAACCACCAGCACGCGGCACTGGCGCGCCAGCGCCGCGTCCGGCATAGTGCGGGTCTCAGAAAGGCCCGCCCATGTCCCTGCCCCGCTTCACTGCCACTGCTGACGGCACGCCAACAGGCCCTATGCGCGCCGCCTATGAGCGCGACGGCTTTCTGCTCATCGACGGCTTTAAGACGCCGGCCCAGTGCGATGCATTGCGCGCCCGCACCCGCCATCTGGTGAACGGGTTTGATCCGCGCTCGGTCGCCTCGGTGTTCGAGGCCGGCGGCGGGCAGAAACATGCGGCGGACACCTATTTTCAGGAGTCGGGCGATAAAATTCGTTTCTTCTTCGAAAAAGGCGCGTTTGATGACGCGGGGCATCTGGTCAAGGACAAGCACAAAGCGCTGAACAAGATCGGTCATGCCATGCATGACCTCGACCTTGTGTTCTTCGATTTCTGCCGCGATCCGCGCCTTGCCAATCTGGCGCACGGCCTTGGAATTGCGGACCCGGGCCTTATCCAGTCAATGGTGATCTGCAAGCCGCCGCAGATTGGCGGCGAGGTCAACTGCCATCAGGACGCGACGTTTCTGCACAGTGATCCGGTGTCCGTCACCGGCTTCTGGTTCGCGCTGGAGGATGCCGACGAGGGCAATGGCTGTCTGATGGGCTTGCCCGGCGTTCAGGGGCAAGGCCTGAAGGAACATTTTCATTACCAGGGCGATGCCCTTGTCATGGACAAACTGGGTGAGAAAGACTGGGACATGGCGCGTGAGGTGGCGTTGACCGCCCCCAAGGGCACGCTCGTCGTGCTGCACGGGCAGGCACCGCACCGCTCCGCCGCCAACACCAGCCCCCGCTCGCGCGAGGCGTTTGCCCTGCATGTCATCGACCGTGCGGCAAAATGGAGCGCGGACAACTGGCTGCGCCGCGCGCCGGACATGCCGGTACGCGGGTTTTGAGGCTGCGCTGGACTGCCGGCCTCCGGTCGGCTTTACGCGTCAATGAAGAGTCGGCCGGAGGTCGGCGGTCCAATTTTCAGCGCTTGCTGATGGTCAGATAATCACGCAGCGGCGCGCCGGTGTAGAGCTGGCGCGGACGCCCGATCTTCTGGCCCGGATCTTCGATCATTTCCTTCCATTGTGCGATCCAGCCGACTGTCCGCGCCACGGCAAACAAAACCGTGAACATCGAGGTGGGAAAGCCCATGGCCTTCAATGTGATGCCCGAATAAAAATCAATATTCGGATAAAGCTTCTTCTCGATAAAATAGGGGTCGTGCAAGGCGATGCGCTCCAGCTCCACCGCCACCTCCAGCAGCGGGTCATCCTTCAGGCCCAGCTCGCGCAGCACCTCATGCGTTGTCTTGGCCATGATTTTCGCGCGCGGATCGTAATTCTTGTAGACGCGATGGCCAAAGCCCATCAGGCGGAACGGGTCGTCCTTGTCTTTCGCCCGCGCTATGTAGTGCGGGATGCGGTCGACCGTGCCGATCTCGCCCAGCATTTTCAGCGCCGCCTCGTTGGCACCGCCGTGCGCCGGTCCCCACAGACAGGCAATGCCCGCCGCGATGCAGGCGAAAGGATTGGCTCCTGACGAGCCAGCCAGCCGCACCGTTGAGGTGGAGGCATTCTGCTCGTGGTCCGCGTGCAGGATAAAAATGCGGTCCAGCGCCCGCGCCATCACCGGGTTGACCTTGTATTCCTCGCAGGGGACGGCAAAACACATGCGCAGAAAATTCGACGAATAGTCGAGCGCGTTCTGCGGGTACACAAACGGCTGCCCGACATGGTATTTATAGGCCATCGCCGCCAGCGTCGGGATTTTGGCGATCATCCGCATCGAGGCGATCATGCGCTGGCGCGGGTCCGAAATGTCGGTCGAATCATGATAGAAAGCGGCGAGCGCGCCAACGCAGCCCACCATTACGGCCATGGGATGCGCATCGCGCCGAAACCCCTGAAAGAAGCGCGCCATCTGCTCGTGCACCATGGTATGATGCGTGATGCGGTGTTCAAAATCGGATTTCTGCATTGCCGTCGGCAGTTCGCCATACAGCAGCAGATAGCAGGTCTCCAGAAAATCACCGTGCTCGGCGAGCTGCTCGATCGGGTAGCCGCGGTACAGCAGCACGCCTGCGTCACCATCAATATAGGTGATTTTTGACTCGCAGCTCGCCGTTGAGGTGAAACCCGGATCAAAGGTGAACATGCCCGTCTGGCCATACAGCTTGCCAATATCGGTGACCGCAGGGCCAATCGACCCGGTCTTGACCGGCATATCGACATGCTTGTCGCCAAAAGTGAATGTAGCGGAAGAAGCGCTCATGCGGGCAGCCTTTGGCAAGGGAGAAAGGACCGGGCAAGCCCGGGCCCCGGACTTTATTTGTGCAGTGCAGTATTGCTAGCGGATTAGCCGCGGTTGGGCAAGGATGCGGTGGCCGTGAAAAGCGCAGCGCCACGACCGGAAAAACACCTTGCAGGCCAGATGCCGCGCTGGCGTGGCTGTAGTGCTGTCCCATGACCATGCCGGGTCCTTCAAAGCCTGTGTGCGTCAGTTGCAAGACTGCCCTGCGCCCTTGCTATTTTGTCGCCGCGTCAAAGCCGCGCTCCGTTTCGTGCGCGCGCCCCGCCCGCCCCCGCGTAAAACCGCTTTACATTTCCCGCCGCATCTTCGTATTCTGTATACAGAGCAGCGGCGGGAGCAGACAGATGGCGCAGTGTTCAGGCTCAGCAGATACCCCCGCGCCGGACCGCCGCGCTGTGCTGGGCGGGCTGGGGCTTTCGGCCTCGCTGCTGTCCGTTGCCACCTGCGCTGCCATCGCGGAGGAGGCCGCGCCCGTCCCGGCACCCGAAGCGGCGACGCTGGCCATCGGCGACCGGTTTGTGCGCGCCAGTGATGACCCGGCCAGCGCCAAAGCGCTGACGCTGGCAGAGGCGGTTGCGGCCAAAAGCTTTATCGCGGTCTATCCGCAGGACCCCAGGACCGGCGCGGTGCGGCGCGAGACACGCTCCAACTTCATCAATTTGATCAAGCTTGACCCGGCCCAGCTGAAGGACGGCACGGCGCAGCTCGCGGTTTCCGGCGTGCTCGCTTATTCGGCGGTGTGCACGCACAAGGCCTGCACGGTCAATTCCTGGAAGGCGGCGGAGGCGCACTGGCGCTGCTATTGCCATCTGTCGGAGTTTGACGCTGCCGATGGCGGCAAGGTCACGGGCGGCCCGGCGCAGACCGCCCTGCCCTCGGTTGGCCTTGCAGTGGACGCCGAAGGTTTTTTGACCGCCGCAACGCTGTTCAGCAGAAAGCCGGGTATTTCCGCTTGAGGTTTGCGCATGCCCCACCTAGCATGCTTGATAAGTAAGAAGAGTGAAAACAGGAAGGAAGCAAAACATGAAACAACAGTCAAAAAGCTGGCTACGTTCATTGCTCGCAGCCGCATTGCTCGGCGGGGTGGCCAGTGCCGCGCTCGCCGCTGATTACGCGTCCGTCACCGACGAGCGGCTGAAGAATCCGGAACCGCAGAACTGGCTGTCGTGGCGCGGCAATTACGCCAGCTGGGGCTATAGCCCGCTTGACCAGATCAACGCCGACAACGTCAAGGGCCTTGTGCCTGTCTGGTCCTACTCGACCGGCCTGATTGAAGGCCATCAGGCCCCGCCGCTGATCAACAATGGCATGATGTTTGTCTCGACGCCGCAGAACAATATCATCGCGCTTGACGCCAAGTCTGGCTCGGAAATCTGGCGCTACAGGCGCAAGCTTGCCGCCGACCTGTTCCAGCTGCACCCCACAAACCGCGGCGTCGGCCTCTACAAGGACAAAGTGTATCTGGCCACCCTCGACGCCTGCGTCGTGGCGCTGGACGCGCTGACCGGCAAGCAGGCCTGGGAAAACTGCGCCGGCAATAACAAGAACGGCGAATACATGACGCTGTCGCCGCTGCTCGCCAATGGCAAGGTGATTGTCGGCGCGTCGGGCGGCGAGTTCGGCATCCGCGGCTATCTTGTCGGTCTCGACGCCGAGACCGGCAAAGAAGCCTGGAAGACCTACACGATTCCCGGCCCCGGCGAGAAAGGCAACGAGACCTGGCGCGGCGACGACTGGAAGACCGGCGGCGGCTCAATCTGGGTGCAGGGCTCCTATGACCCGGCCTCCAGCCTCGCCTATTACGGCACCGGCAATGGCGGGCCGTGGATGCCCGACTCGCGCCCCGGCGACAATCTCTACTCGACGTCTGTCATCGCGGTTGATGTCAACACCGGCGCGATCAAGGGCCATCACCAGTATCACTGGGCCGACGCCTGGGACTGGGACGAGGTCTCCGCCCCGCTGCTGGTGGATTACAAGCGCGAGGGCAAGGAGCACAAGGGCATCGTGCATGCGGGCCGCAATGGCTATCTGTGGTATCTTGACCGCACGCCCGAAGGCCCGATCAAGTTCACCGACGCCAACCCGTTTGTGAAACAGGAACCGTTCAAGTCACTGAACGAGGCGACAGGCCGCCCGACCTATGATCCGGCCAAAGTGCCCGGCACCGGCAAGACTGTCACCTTCTGCCCCGGCCTGTGGGGCGGCAAGGACTGGCCGCCAGAAGCCTATAACCCCAAGACGCGCATGCTCTATGTGCCGTCCAATCACAACCTCTGCTCGGAGCTGGGCGGCGCGCCGATGGAAAAGCGCACGCCGGGCGAATTGTGGATCGGTGTGCCGATTGACGTCATTCTGACCAGCCTGCGCCTCGACAAGGGCGTCGATACCTCAAAGCCCGTGCCGATCGGCCAGCTGCAAGCCTGGAATGTCGACACTGGCAAGCTCGCCTGGAAGCATGACTTCATGGATACGGCGACCTGGGGTCCGGTGCTGACAACGGGCGGCGATCTGGTGTTCACCGGCGGCACTGCCGACCGCATGTTCCGCGCCTTCAACGCCAAGAGCGGTGAAAAACTGTGGGAGTTCCCGACCAGCTCAGGCGTCAATGGTGTGCCTTCAAGCTTCGCGGTTGACGGCCAGCAGTATATAGCGGTGCAGACTGGCTGGGGTGTGGATGCCGAGCGCATGCATGGCCTGCTGCGCGGGCTGCTGCCGGCAGGACGGACGCAGACCGTGCCGCAAGGCGGCGCGATCTATGTGTTTGCCCTGCCCAAGAAGTGAGGCACGCGTTGACACATATTTCAGGAATGCGGAGGGGCGGCGCAAGCCGCCCCTCCTTGTTATGCGCGCTTGCCGTGGGTCTGGTGATGACTCTCTCGACACCTCTCGCCGCCGCGCCCCATACCGAGGACGAACTTGTCGCTCTCGTGCGCACCGCGATTGAAAAGCAGGATTACGACGCCATTGAGCCGCTGGTGAACTGGCAGGGCAGCGGCCCGCGCAACAAGCGCCTCGTCGCCATGCAGATCCGCCACGGGCTGGGGCGGCCGATCAAGAAGATTGCGCTTGAGCCAGCCGGGCCGGACGTGACCGAGCAGGTCGGCGGCCAGCATCCTGACTTCGCGCTCAACATGCCGGTCACCCACATCCTGCGCATAGCGTTTGGCGACGGCGAAGGCCAGGCCGGCCAGGGCGATCCGGGAACTGTGTTTCTGATCGGCCAGAGCGGCGGCGAATTCAGGATTGCGCTGGTGGTGAGGAAGCCGGAGGCGGTGAAGTAGCAGTCGCCATTTGGCCCCGGCCATTTTGCGCGTAGTGCATCAGAAGTTATGACCGTGGTTTCTGGCGCACTGCAACCGCCCCCCCTTCACCCGCCGCCAAACAGCTTTGCCCCCGCCTTCAAAAACCGCTGCGGGTCCACTGCTTCGCCGTCTATCCGGGTTTCGTAGTGCAGGTGCGGGCCAGTGGAGCGGCCGGTGGAGCCGAGCTTGCCGATGACGGTGCCGGCAACAACAGTCTCGCCCTCTTCCACCTCGATCGCCGACAGGTGCCCGTAGCGGGTGGTGAGGCCATTGCCGTGGTCCACCTCGACGAGGTTGCCGTAGCCGCCGTTGACACCGGCCTTGACCACGGTGCCCGCCGCTGTGACGCGCACCGGCGCGCCATATTCATCGCGGAAATCCTGGCCTGCGTGCATGGCGGCTTTGCCGAGGAACGGATCCGGGCGCGCGCCAAACGGCGAAGTGACCTCGGCAGTGGCTGACAGCGGCCGGCGCAGCGGCATGAACGGCAGCAGGCGTTGCAGCTTGTCGGCATTGGCGAGCGAGGCCTGAAGCCGCGCAACCGCCTTTTCGAAGGCCGAGCCGTTGATGGCGTCGAGCCGCAACGGAACAAACGGCCCGCCCTGGGCCAGTGTTTTGCCCGGCGGCGGTTTCAGGTCGTCCAGCGACAGGCCCGTCTCGCTGATCGCCGTGCGCAGCTTTTGCGCCGTGTCGCGCGCTTTGAATTCAATGGCTGACACGGCAGCCACCTGGCCGCGCTCGATCATGTCGAGCGAACCGGCAAGGCTGGCGAGGCGCTGGCCGACCGGCAAAGCGTCACTGGCGTCACTGTGCGACTGCACAGCCTCATCGGCGGGCTCCAGCGGCGCGTAGCTTGACATGGCTGGCGCGACGCGGGCGGGCGCGCCGCTCGCCTGCGGGCTGGCGAGCAGCGGCGGGCCGGGCGGGCGCGCCGCGCCCTTCACGTCCGCAGGCTGCTTGCTGATGGAGGCGGTGGTATCGCGCGCCACGCCCGCGTGGGCGGCCAGCGCCGCAACCACGCCGCCACGCGCCTCCAGCTGGGCCTGCCGGCTGAGCAGCTCATGCACCTTGCCCTCGAACGAATCCTGGTCCAGCAGCTGGCGGCTCGACACTTTGTCGAGATGGCTGCGCATGGCGGCGAGCCGGTCCTCATAGGCGTATTGCATCTCGGCCTGGCGCTTGAGCAGCGAGGCGAGCATGTCATCACGGAAAATGAGATACAGCGTCGCGCCCAGATACCAGACGCAGAGCAGCGGCACGAGACTGAACAGCGCATAGAGCGCGCCGGGCCGGAAGGCGAGGCTGCGGACCCGCTCGCCGCGCGACAGCGTGAGAAAGAAATGCGAATTGGAAATCCGGGTGCGCGGAAACTGGTTGCGTGCAAGGGTTGACATCGTCGTAACTCCGGGCGCAACGCATGCCAAAGGGCGCGCCCGGCCTGAGTACAGTCGATTAAGGTTAATCATTCGCAAAGCCGCCTCGACAAAAGCAAAATTGCCTTCGTGCGCGTCCCGCGCGATCACGCGCCGATCATTTCGCGTTCGCGCCCTCGTGATTTGCCTCACTGGCGCGCGGCCCCTACCCTGCTTTACGAAAATGCTGCTGTTTGGAGACAGATTCCATGCTCATCCGCTCTATCCGTTCCTGGGAAATTCCTGAGCGTGAAGCGACGCCCGAAGCGCTCTTTCTCAGCCGCCGCGCGCTGCTGGGCGGCATTGGCGGGGCGGCGGGGCTTGCCCTGTCAGGCTTTGCACCCGGCGCCGGCGCGCTGGCCGAGGACGCGGCCGATCCGAACGCGGCACTGTATCCGGCCAAAAGGAATGAGGCCTTCAAGCTTGACCGCGAGGTGACGCCGGAAAAGGTCAATGGCCAGTATAATAATTTTTATGAGTTTGGCGGCAGCAAGACCATTTCATCCGCCGCGCAGGCGCTGAAGGTCCGCCCCTGGATGATCAAGATTGACGGTATGGTGGAAAAACCGATCGAGATCAGTGCCGACGAGCTGATCAAGGCCATGCCGCTGGAAGAACGCCTGTACCGGCACCGCTGTGTTGAGGCGTGGTCGATGGCGGTGCCATGGACCGGCTTTCCGCTGAGCGCCCTGCTGGCGATGGCCAAGCCCACTGCGTCAGCCAAATATCTGCGCATGGAAACCTTCATGGACCCCAAAATGGCGCCCGGCCAGCGCCAGCCGATCTATCCGTGGCCCTATGTCGAGGGCCTGCGCATGGACGAGGCCGCCAATGATCTGGCATTTCTGGTAACCGGTGCCTATGGCAAGCCGCTGCCCAAGCAGCATGGCGCGCCGCTGCGCCTGTCAACGCCCTGGAAATTCGGCTTTAAATCCGTGAAGTCGATCAACAAGTTCACCTTCACCGACAAGCAGCCGCTCAGCTTCTGGCAGCAGCTGCAATCGTCCGAATACGGCTTCTGGGCCAATGTGAACCCCAAGGTCGATCATCCGCGCTGGAGCCAGGCGACCGAAGAGGTGATCGGCACCGGTGAGCGCCGCCCGACCCTGCTGTATAATGGCTATGGCGAGCAGGTGGCGTCCCTGTACGCGGGCATGGAGAGCCAGAAGATCTATTTCTGAGGATTTGTATCTGTTTCGTTCCGGTATTGTGAACAAAACTTAAGAATTCAGCCTCTTGCCTGCACGCTTTCGCCTTCCGATCTAATCAAGGGTGGGGGCGTATCGCAGGAGGGTGTTCATGAACAGTGCACAAGGCAACGACGGCGGGTCAGCGCAGGCCAGCACGTCTGGACCGCGTGATTGGGGCAATGCGTCCTGGGGCCAGGGGTCTTGGGGCCAGGGGTCTGGGGGACAGGGGTCCTGGCGGCAAGGTGGCTGTGGCGCGGGCCGCTGGTCGCCGTTTGAGATCGCTGCGGTCATTCTGGGCTTTATGGTGTTCTGGCCCATCGGGCTTGCGGTGCTCGGGTTTAAACTGTGGCAGCGGGCCACCGGCTACGCGGGCGACCTGCAAACCGCCGCTGCCGGAAAATGGCAGGAAGCGCGCAGCGCCATGCATGCGCAAGGGTTCGGTCCGGGTTTTGGGCACAGGCAGCGGCGGGGCAACGGCTTTTATGGCCGCGACAGCGGCAATGCCGCTTTCGACGAGTGGCGCGCGCAGGAGATTGCGCGGCTTGAGGAGGAGCGCCGCCGCCTGCAAGCGGCGCAGCGCGAGTTCGCCGAGTTTGCTGACACTATCCGCAAGGCCAAGGACCGCGAGGAGTTCGAGCGCTTCATGAACGAGCGCCGCAACCGGCAGGCGGGCGGCGCGCCCGAAGGTGGCGCACCGGCGGCGTGAATTTCGTTGCGGCGGTGAAAGCATAAGGCGGCGCGGGATTTCCCGCGCCGTTTTTTTTGCCTGCGTCAGCCAGCCACAGCTTTGCGCGGACGCCCGCCTTTGGCACCTTTGGCGCGCGCGGCTGCCGCCTTGGCAGGCGATTGCGCCCGCCCGGCATGGCGGGCAAGAGCGCGCGCCATAAAGGCGCGCGTGCCGAAAATGCCGGAAACTAGCGCGGGGACGAACAGATCAGCGTCAAGGGCGCGCCAGTGCAGGTTGAACCCTGCGCCATCAATTTCTATGTCCGCGAGAGCGGCTTGACTGGCGCCCTGCAACTCTTCAACTCGCTGTGTCGGGAAAGCATAGGCGCAACCGCTGGCCAGCTCGACATGCACGCGCCCCGTGGCCACGTCATAGCGCGCCGACACAGCCCGCGGCTCGCTTGCAAGCAAGTCTCGCCCCCGCGCCTCGGCAGCCTTGAGATGGGCGTCAGGCACGTCGGCCATGGATGCGCTCCCAGTCAATCAAGAAAATTTCGCGGCGTGCAATCACTTCAGCCATCAGCCGCCGCATGTCAGACCCGCCACAGCGCCGCCGACACCATCTATCTGCGCGAGAATATGCTCAAGCCGCGTTTTGGGCAGCTTGGCGGAAGGCATCAGAAAACCCGCACCGCGCCCGCCTCAATCAGCGGCAGATATGCGGGCACGAT
>JANLPP010000400.1:0-5506 GCA_031367295.1 Hyphomicrobiales bacterium
GCCAGCGCCATCAGCCAGGCGCGCTTGAGTTCGCCCTTCGTGCGGTCGACGAGCAGCGAGGAGCCGACCTTGATGACGATGCGGGTGAAGGAGGCGAGGGCGGGGGTCACGTGGAGCAGGCCTGGCGAATGTCTTCTGAAAGGTCAGTCATTGTCATTCTGGTTGGCCGGTCACTTCAGGCATTCGGAGAAAAACCAGGGAATTACCGCGTCCGGGCAGGTTGGATCAGAGCCAAAATTGAGCGCCCGGCGTCAAAACTGGAGCTTTTATTGAGATGAGTTGGCAAGTCTCGCGCGAATCGTCAAGGCTATCCCGACCCCGATAACGGCAACCCCAACCCAGGCGATATCCGGATAGCGTTCGCCGAACCCCCATGTTCCGGCCAAAGCGCCGACAGCCGCCGCGACGGTGCCGATTTGGCTGAGCGTGACAGGTCCGCCGATGGACTGCAACCGAAAGAACAAGGCGAACAGGCAGGCGCTGGCAGCGATTTGCGAACAGACGACGCCTGGAATGCTGAAAAGACTGGATACAGTCGGGATGGCGTCAGCGAACAATGCCAGAAGAAAAATGAATATTGCGGCAAATGCATTGCTGCCGACTGCAAGCCAGAGTGGATTGGCGTTTTTTGGCCAGTCAACCGTGCGGTACACATTTCCTGTGGCAAGGCTGAGTGGAATCAGGAATCCTGCGGCGGCCCAAAGCCAGTCAACGCTCCGCCCGGTTTCGCCCCTGGCGCTGGCGACGAGAACAGCGCCCGCAAAGCCGACAGCCACCCCTATCCGCTCGAGACGGCCAGTCGAGCGAAGCTTCGCCGCGTGCGCCAATGCCACAGTGAGCATGGGCGAAAGCGTAAAAAAGACAGCGGTGAAACCGCTGCCGAGACGCGGAATAAGCGCAAAGACGAGCAGGTTCGGCAATGCATAGGAAACAACCGCAGTCACGGCAAAATAGCGCAGATGATGCGCGTCAAGCCTGACGGGGATGTGCCTTGCAAGTATGACGCCGCCCAGACAGGCCGCGCTGCCGATGGCGATGGTAATCGCCCAGATAAACGGCGATATGCCAGCTTCCATCGCAAATCTGCCAAGCGGAAAGTTGAGGCCAAGCAGCGAACCGCATGCCACAAGCAACACGCCCGGTGATTGCGAGGCCCGGTTCCAGAGCTGTGCTCCCCGGGTCTGTGTCTGACTCATGCCTGCATCCATCCAGCCCGTGCACTCTCAGTCAATCACCGTGTCAGCCTCAAGGCCGCCACGCCTCCTGCACCACCGCCGCCGCGTCTTCGCGCTTCGCCTCGCCGATCACATCCAGCAGCGCCCGCAGCGCCTCGGTCACGCCCACATTCGTCGCCGCCGACAGCCGCAGCGGCGCATGCCCGCAGGCGCGTTTGAGGCGGGCAAGCTGGTCTTTCAGCGTGTCGGCATCCACCGCATCGACCTTCGACAGGGCCACTATCTCGGCCTTGCCGGACAAATCGCCGCCATAGGCCTCAATTTCCTTGCGGATGGTTTTGTAGGCCTTGCCCGCATGCCCGCCGGTGGCATCCACCAGATGCAGCAGCACGCGGCAGCGTTCGAGATGCGCCAGAAACTTGTCGCCGAGGCCGTGGCCCTCATGCGCGCCCTCAATCAGGCCGGGGATGTCGGCGAGCACGAAATCGCGCCCGTCGGCGCGCACCACGCCCAAGCCGGGGTGCAGCGTGGTAAAGGGATAGTCGGCGATCTTCGGCTTGGCGGCGGAAACGGTGGCCAGAAACGTTGATTTGCCGGCATTCGGCAAACCCACCAGCCCGGCGTCGGCGATCAGCCGCAGCCGCAGCCAGATGGTGCGCTCCTCGCCTTCCTCCCCCGGATTGGCGCGGCGTGGGGCCTGGTTGGTGGCCGTCTTGAAATGCGCATTGCCAAAGCCGCCGTTGCCGCCGCGGGCGATGACGATGCTGTGGCCGATTTCGGTCAGGTCGGCGAGCAAAGTCTCGCCGTCTTCGTCAAACACCTGCGTGCCGGCCGGCACCTTGAGCAGCGCGTCGGCGCCCTTGGCTCCGGCGCGGTTCTTGCCCATGCCATGGACGCCGGTCCGGCCTTTGAAATGCTGCTGGAAGCGGAAGTCGATGAGCGTGTTAAGCCCTTCAACACATTCAACAATAACGTCGCCGCCCTTGCCGCCGTCACCGCCGTCCGGCCCGCCAAACTCAATGAATTTCTCGCGCCGGAACGACACAACCCCGCCGCCGCCATCGCCGGAGCGGATATAGATTTTTGCTTCATCAAGGAATTTCATGGGCGCGGTGTAGGGGAAAGCGTGGCGCTAGGCAATCGACGACCGAAACTGTGGTACAGCAACCTAACTTTCTCCACGCATTGCCAAAAGCATTGCCTGCACGCCAATCATATTTTCTGCCGTGCATCCAGGTTCGGCAGAAACAAACTTCGCCTCAAGCTATGGCGCGCATTTCAGCCAAAATCGCACCCGCCAGAGACGCCATCACCGCTGTCCTGTTGGCGACCGCGTTCGGCCCCGAAATCAGCAGTTTGTCAACTGCCGGGTTGGTGATGAATTCGGCTTCAATATAGGCGGCGCGACAAGGGTCGTCGCGCTGGTCATTGCCAAGGCTGTGGTCGTTTAGAACCCCAAACCCGGGCAAATCAGGGTTGCCCTGATTGTCGGGTTTTATCTTGCGATCTTTGGCGCCGGCGTCAATTGCCTTCAAACCCGACATCATGGCGTCTTGCACATTCTGCGCAAACGCCATGTCGTCCTCAAGATTGATGTTGCCGTTGTCCTTCGCCCGGAAAAAAGTTTCAGTGCCGCGTACAGAAGAGCTCCCGTTGCCATTGAAATGGATAGCCAAAAACAGCTTCGCCTTGTTGGTGAAGGCTTGATGCGCCCGATTGAATCCACTGACATTGATGTCGGACTCGCGGGTCAGAACGACTTTTACCGTTTCTCCGGCTTTCTGCGCCTGTTTCAGTATTTGTTCGCGCAGAATCAGGCAAAAGTCCAGCGTGAGCTTCTTTTCCTTCACTCCGGTTACCGAAATTGCATGGTTCGCGTCGCTTCCTGGCAGGTTTGCTGAGCCGCCATGTCCTGGGTCCACGACAATTGCGCCGAGGTTTTTGGCGGCAGCGGCTTCCAGCCCGACGCGTCGAGGTTCGGCGAAATTCGAGGTAACCTGCAGAACGGCGGATGCCAGTAATTTCTCTGCTTCCGGCACTAAGGCCAAGACTTTCTTTGCATAGTTCTTGCTTGGCGTATATATTGGCCCAATAAAATTGATGAAATCTTCGGACGAATCAACATGGCTCTCCCAGCCGGAATAGGGCGCTCTATTCAAAAACCCCCAGTACCCTTGAATGAAACTCTCAATTGTTGCAAATTTGCAATAAAAATCCACTCCATCATTGGCCTCATATTTTATTTTTGTTGCGTAGTGCGCCAGTTCTTTTCGCCATTTCAATCCTCCGAAATTATAATGCAGCTTTGCAAGGTCCGAGGTGGCGCGGCCACTTTCCAGCATCCATTGCGCCAGAGTCACCGCCCGCAGTTTTGGGTGTTGAATATCGGCGCCGCGGTAAATGACCACCAAACGATCCAATAATGAACTGTTCGCCATCGTATCCTCCTGTTTTTTTTGCAAAGTCACCTATTTCAAAATACGGGATTACAGATTGCACTCTATAACTCATGAAAACTAGTCTAAACATAATAATGGAGTGCATCAAGAAAAAAAATGCGCGCAAAGCTAGTGTTTTCGAAGTCGTCACCAACAGCGCGAACTACGACGGGCGTGGCGTGAAGGCTTTGACAACGCGGCCTCACGTCCCGACCAACTCCAAAACCTCCAGCCCTGCCACCCGAAACCCTCGCCCCCACACCTGTTCCCCAGCCACACCCCCCACCGCCGCCTCAAGCTGTCGCTGGTACTCCGCGCGGGCAATTTCCACCGCTCCCAGCGACGCCAGATGCGGGGTGACGAACTGCGTGTCGAGCAGCTGGTAGCCGCCCAGCCGCAGCCGCGCGACGAGATGCACGAGCGCCAGCTTCGAAGTGTCGCGGGCGCGGTGAAACATGCTTTCGCCGAAAAACGCCGCGCCAAGCGACACACCGTAGAGGCCGCCGACAAGTGCGCGGCTGGCGTCGCGCACCTCGATCGTGTGGGCGTGGCCTACGTCAAACAGGGCGCGGTACAGCTTGCGGATTTCCGCGTTGATCCAGGTTTTGGCACGTCCCGCCGCGCTGGCGGCGCAGGCGTCGATCACCGCGTCAAAATCGCCGTCGGCCCGCACCTCGTAGCGGTCACTGCGCACCAGTTGGGCCAGACTTTTCGAGATGATCAGCCCGTCCAGCGGAAACACGCCCCGTACCTTGGGATCGACCCAGAACAGTTTTTCATCCTGCGCGCTTTCGGCCATGGGAAACAGGCCGATGGAATAGGCGCGCAGCAGGATGTCGGGTGTGAGTTCGAAAGTGTCAGCGGGGCGGGACATGACGCAAGCTTCGCCAAATAGCCTGCCCGCGTCAACCGTCAGCGCTGGCCGCCGCTTGCGCTGCCACAACAATCACCGCCATGCCCAGCACAATGACGCCCAGCGCCAGCGGCAGGCCGGCGCTGCGGCCAATCAGGCCGATCAGCGGCGGCCCGGCCAGAAAACCGGCGTAGCCCAGCGTGGTCACAGCGGCGATGCCCCGCGCCGGATTGTCCGGCTCGCGCCGTCCGCCGCCCGCAAACAGCACAGGCGCAAGATTGCCGATGCCGAGGCCCGCAAGGCCATAGCCGATGACCGACAGCGCCAATGTTGGCGCGGCCAGCGCGCCCAGCATCCCAACCAGCGTCACCCCCGCGCTCACGCGCACCAGCGCCACTGCGCCAAAGCGGGCGCGCAAGCTGTCGCCGGCAAAGCGCGTCGCCGCCATGGCGCCGGCAAACACCGCATAGCCAAGGCCGGCGGCATCGTCAGCGGCGTTGTAAGTGTCACGCAAGTGGATTGCCGCCCAGTCAATCACCGCGCCCTCGCCCATCAGCGCGATGAAGCACAGCAGGCCAAGGCCGATGGTGGCCGCCGTGGGCCAGGCGAAATGCGTGGCGGCGGGGCCTTTGTCGACATCTCCCGGCAGCAGAAAGCGGCAGGCGCGCAGCGCCGCGCCAATCATCAGCGCGGCCACCAGGGCTGCATGCTGCCAGGGCGCGAGCCGCGTCAGCGCCAGCGACGCAAGCCCCGCGCCGATCAGCCCGCCGAGACTCCACACCGCGTGAAAGCCCGACATGACGGGCCGCTTCAGCCGCCCCTCCACCGCCAGCCCGTGCGCGTTCATGGCGACATCCATTGCGCCATTGAGCGCGCCGAAAACCATCAGCGCCAACGCAAACAGCGCAAGGTTTGGCGCGAGCACAGGCAGCAGGAAACTGGCAAAAAACAGCGGCGTGACGCGGCGCAGCAGGCCCGCGCTGCCGTTGCGCCCGATCAGCGCGCCAGTCAGCGGCATGGCAATGATCGGGCCAATGGCC
>JANLPP010000447.1:0-7183 GCA_031367295.1 Hyphomicrobiales bacterium
TGGCGATGCGCGCGGGCGTTTGCCCGGCAGCGAGCGCCGCCGCTTTCAGCGCCGCCTCGTCAATGCCCGGCGAGGCGGTCTGAAACCGGATATGCGCGCCGGCCAGCAGGGCGGCGCGCGTGGCGCTGCCGGAAGCGAGGATGAGAGATGGCGCACGATGCGTCCGGTCGTCCATCAGCGCGATGCTCCGGTCAGGCCGCATCGAGCCCGCGCGTTGCCAGCGCAGCGGCGCGCGGACCCGGCTTTCCGCCTGGTTCGCAACAGGTGGTCACAGGCCATTCGCGACACTGCACGGAGCTGATTCGCAGCAAAGATTTTTTCCGGCATGGCTGCCCCCCAACTCTCGACCCGTCCGATGTTTGCGCAGCGCGTGCCGATGCTCCCGGGTTGAGGCCGAAGCTTTTATAACCTGAACCCCGCCCCCCTCACAGCTGCGCGATAAAATTCATCCGGTGCGCCTTGTGCAGGTTGATGATCTCCGCTGCCGTCTCCTCGATCGAGCGGCGCGACACGTCGATGGTTGGCCAGCCATGCTGCTCGAACAGGCGGCGCGACTGGGCGATTTCTTCCGAGACAGACATGCGGTCCACGTAAGGCGTGTGGTAGTCGGCGTTCAGCGCCAGCAGCCGGTTTTGCCGGATCTGCACAATCCGCTCAGGCGAGGCGAACAGCCCGACAACGAGAGGGCTGCGCAGCGCCAGCACATTGGGCGGCAGCGGCACCTCGGGCACCAGCGGAATATTCGCCGTCTTGATGCCGCGGTTGGCAAGATAGATGCTGGTCGGGGTTTTGGAGGTGCGGCTGACCCCCAGCAGCACCACATCGGCATTTTCCAGATTTTCCGGCTGCTGGCCGTCATCATGCATCATCGTGAAGTTCAGCGCATCAATCCGTTTGAAATAATCGACATTCAGCACGTGCTGGGCGCCGGCGCGGGGCGTTGAAGCCATGCCGATATAGGACTGGAACAGGTCAAGAATCGGGCTGAGCACCGAGAGGCAGGGCGATCCTGAAGCGCGGCAGGCCTCGTCGAGGCGCTGCGCCAGCTCCTTGTCAACCAGCGTGAACAGGACAATGCCGGGGTCACCCTGAATTTCCGTAATGATCCGCTCCAGCTGTGCCCGGCTGCGCACGAGCGGGTAGACATGCTCGATGGAGGTGATGCCCTGGTATTGTGCGGCGGCGGCGCGGCTGATGGCAATCAGCGTCTCGCCGGTGGCATCGGACACCAGATGCAGATGGAAATAGGTGCGGCTCATGGGCGGGGCAGGACTTTCGGGCAACGGGCCGGGCGATGCAACCGGCACCGGGTGCAGAACGGGGCTTGGCTTGGCGGTGGAAATGATGTAACACGACGCTTGTAGCGCTTTTATGCGTTCGGCGTAATGCAGTTGTGGCGCTGGTTTGACTCAATATCCGCATGCGCGGTCATAGAGTCCCCGCCAGAATCACTGGAACTTTGCAGCCAGTGCAGATGCGCTCGTGCCGAAATGCGGAACGCGTGTGGCTCTCACCTCTCTATCTAACCTTTTGTGACCCTTGGCACTTGGCGCAAGACACTCGACCAGCATGACACAGGCAGTGCCTGTGCATGGGCAAGCGCAGGAAATTGGCCATGCGCCAGAAATCGGGCATGCAGAAAAAATGTTCAGCCCGCGCAGCGTAAGGCGCGGGCAATCGCGCAGGGTGGCGACAATCATGGCGCTGGCAGCGCAGGCGTTCAGGCTTGAGCGCGCAAATTAAGGACCATCAATGAGACAGGGTCAGAACAAGCAGCGCATGCGCGGTCGCAATACCAGCACGGGCTCGGGCAACCGCAGGGGTCCCAATCCGCTGACGCGCTCCTATGAATCGAACGGCCCCGATGTCAAAGTGCGGGGAACCGCGCATCATGTCGGCGAAAAATATCTGCAGCTGGCGCGCGATGCCCAGACCTCTGGCGATCCGGTCATGGCCGAAAGCTATCTGCAGCATGCCGAGCACTACTTCCGCATAATCGCCACGGCCCAGTTGCAGCAGCTGCAGGCGCAGGAAGGCTACGTGCGCCCCGAAGGCGAGCAGGCGGTGGACGATGCTGACGACGATGATCTAGTCGGCGGGTTGCCGGACCGCTTTGCTTCGCCGCTGGAGCGCGTCCAGCCGCAGGTGGCCGTCGCGCCGCAGCCGCATTTTGCCGCCCAGCCCAACCCCTACCAAAGCCGTCAGCCCAGTCAGGCCGAGCGGCAGCAGCAGGAGCGCCAGAACCAGGAGCGGCAGAACCAGGAGCGGCAGGCGCAAGACCGGCAGAATGCCGAGCGCCCCGCTGTGGAAGCGGCGCCCGAGCGCGCCTATGAAGATCGTGGCACGCAGGAACGCCCGCGCGAGCGCCAGGAGGAGGAGCGCCCGCGCTACGAGCGCCCGGTGCGGCAGGACCGTTTTCAGCCGAATCGCTATGGGCAAGACCGGGGGCAAGACCGGGGGCAGGACCGAACGCAGCAGCAGGGGCAGGACCGGACGCAGCCGGTACAGGCGCGCGATACCCGGCAGGACCGGGACTATCGCCAGGACCGACCGCAGAACACCAACCGCCCGGACCGCGACAACCGCCCGGATCGCGACAACCGGCAGGAACGCGACACGAGGCAGGAACGCGACACGAGGCAGGACCGCGACACGAGGCAGGACCGCGACAACCGCCAGCCCCGCGATTTCCGCCCCCGGCGCGAGATGAATGGCGAGCGTGAGCAGCGGTCCTTCGCGCCCGAGACCCCGCAGGAGGCGGCTATTCTGCCATCCTTCATCACCGCGCCGACGCGGGTGATTGCGCCGGTTGAGCCCTTGTTTGAGGCGCCGGAACAGGTCGCCGCCGAGGCCTACGTGGCAGACAGTGCCGAGACCGCCGCCCCCGCCGAGCGCGTCATTCGCCGTCGCCGGCCCCGCGCCGGATTTGACGAGCAGCCGGTGCCGACCCCGACGGCCGTAGCGCCGGAAAATCCCGGCAGCGAAGAATAGATTGCGATTATGCCACGCGATGGCGCGCCTGCCGACCTAGCGGCGGGCGGCCAGATTTCATGGCAACAGTGGAACTCAGCCCTTGGCCGCACCGAGGATGACGCCGGGACGGCCTGCAGGACCACTTTGCAGGATGACAGCAAAACTGTCGCTGTCGGCGCTCTGGGTCTGCGCCGCTGGCACATCGAATGACGCGGCCTTGCCCGACCAGTCGCCAAGCTTGACCATGGAGCGCACGACATTCGTGTAGGTGACTGACTTTCCGGAGTTCTCGCCACGGCCAATACTGACGGCCTTCTGCCGTGTCAGGCGCAGCAGCCAAAGGCTGGCGCTGGCGGAGGCGGCTCCGTCACCCACATCCACCTTCACGCCGCCGCCCTGCGCTGTCAGTTTCACCGGCACCGACAGGGCGCCGTGTGTGGCGGCGGCCTTGATGCCCGCCTCAATCTCGGCCTCGTCACTGCCAACGCCGTGGCTGAAACCGCCGAGCACCGCCTGCGGCGTATACACGTGTCCATCGCCGCGCGCGCTGGCATAGGCCTTCTGGCGGGTAGTGAATGCCGGGCTGGCCAGCGTGTCCTTCCAGCCGATATAATCCCAGTAGTCGACATTGAAAGTCAGCACGAGGGTGCGCGCATCCTTGGCCATTTCCCCCGCCAGCCTGTCGGCGGGCGGGCAGGAAGAGCAGCCCTGGCTGGTAAACAGCTCAACGACCGCGCGCAGCCCGTCGGCATTGCCTTGCGCGGGCAGCGCGAGCAGCGCCGCTGCGGCGGTGGCGGACAGGATGAGGGCGCGGCGCAGCGCGGCATAGGATGACAGCATGACAGGGCCCTGCAGTTGTAAAAACAGAATCTGCCTTGCCAGCGCCCGCAAAGCTACTCACAAGCCGGTGACAGACGCGTGAGGACAGCTTTGCCACATTCCCCAAACTGCCAGACAGCGGCACCGCGCTGATGTCCGGCTCCATCGCCCTGCCACCCGGACTTTCCCGCCAGCGGGCGCTGCGTGGCCTGTCTGCCGCGTTCGCGCGGGCAGGCATTGCCTCGGCCGATGAGGACGCGCGGATTCTCGTGCTGGCGGCGGCGGAGCTTTCGCGGGTTCAGCTCATCGCCGACCCGGATCTGCCGCTGGGCGAGGCGGCGCAGGCGCGCCTTGCGGCACTGGCGCAGCGGCGGCTGGCGCATGAGCCGGTGTCGCGCATTCTGGGGCAGCGGGAATTCTGGGGCCTCACCTTTGCGATTACGAGTGCCGTGCTTGACCCGAGGCCCGACAGCGAGACTGTCGTGGAGGCCGGTTTGCGGGCAATGGCCGGGCGGCGGCATGAACCGCTGAGGCTGCTCGACCTTGGCACCGGATCGGGGGCGCTGCTGTGCGCGCTGCTGACGGTTTTTCCCAACGCCTGCGGCCTGGGCGTCGATGTGTCGCCAGACGCAGCAGAGGTCGCCGCCGCCAACCTGCGCAAGCTGGGGCTGGGTGAACGGGGAATGGTCATTGCCGGCAACTGGACGGGCGCGGCCGCAGCTGGCTTTGACCTGATTGTGTCAAACCCGCCCTATATAACCTCGGCTGACATTGCCCGGCTTGACGATGACGTGCGCCTGCATGATCCGCATCTGGCGCTCGACGGTGGCGCGGATGGCTTTGACGCCTACCATGCATTGGCGCGCTGTGCGGGGCAGGCGCTGGTGCCCAATGGTGCCATTTGTCTTGAGGCGGGCGCCGGGCAGGCAGCCGGCATCAGCGGCATATTTGCGGCGCAGAGCTTCGTGACAGTTGCGGTCGATGAGGATTTGTCCGGCCATGCGCGATGCGTGACGTTGCGCCGGGGGCAGGGCACCAAACAGGATTGAGCGGCTTTTGCAAACGCCGGTAAAACCGCTAAAAGTCATTCTCGATATTTTGTGAACAGCTCACCGGACGTTTTTTGATGCTGATGCCCACCAACCGCAAGCCCGCTTCGCCAAAGGAAGCGCCGCAGGAGCCGTTCAAGCGGGCCGTCGCGTCCTGCATGCGTGCCCTGTCGCGCAATCCGCAGCTTGAGGTGACGTTTGCGGCGGAAAAGCCCGCGCTGATCGGCAGTGGCGAGAGCGCCAAAGCCCGCTTGCCCGAGCCACCGCGCAAACTTTCCGCGCGGGAAGCGGCCATTGTGCGCGGCCATTCCGACTCGATGGCATTGAAGCTCGCCTGCCATGACGAGGGGGTGCACCGCCGCTTTGCGCCGCAGAGCCAGCAGGCCAAGGCGGTCTATGACGCGGTGGAGCAGGCGCGCGTCGAGGCCATCGGCTCGCGCCGCATGCTGGGGGTCGCTTCGAATCTGTCGGCCATGCTGGACGAGCATTTTGCCCGCAGCACTTTCGCCAATGCCAGCCAGCGCGAGGACGCGCCGCTGGAAGAGGCTGTGGCCATGATGGTGCGCGAGCGCCTGACCGGGCTTGCCCCGCCGCAGGCCGCGCGCAAGATCGTCGACCTGTGGCGGCCATGGGTGGAGGAGCGCGCCGGAGCGGAGCTGGACCAGCTGGGCGGCTCGATAGAAGACCAGCGCAATTTTTCCAAAGCGGTGCACAGGCTGCTGACCTCGCTTGAGATGGGCGACGAGACGTCGATGGACCGCGACGATGACAAGGACGACGAGAGCGCCGACGGCGACAAGCAAGAGCAGGAAAACCAGAACGGCGAGCAGCAGGACAGCGAGGATGGCGAGACCTCGCAGATGGAGGCCTCTGAAGACGCGAGTGACGAGGCCAGGGACGGCACGTCCGAGGCGGACGAGGCCCCCTCCGGCGAGTTTCCCGAGGACGCCGACGCGGGC
This sequence comes from Hyphomicrobiales bacterium, assembly GCA_031367295.1. GTDB lineage: Bacteria > Pseudomonadota > Alphaproteobacteria > Rhizobiales > Beijerinckiaceae > JANLPP01. Next base: position 5,801 of record JANLPP010000447.1, read on the forward strand.
GAGGCCGATGAGGCCGCCGAAAGCCGCCGCCCGCCCAGTTATGCAAATGAGCGGACCGGGCCGGATTACAAGGCGTTTTCCGTCAAATTTGACGAGGTGATCCACGCCGAGGACCTGTGCGAGCCCGAAGAGCTGGAGCGGCTGCGCGCCTATCTCGACAAGCAGCTGCAGAACCTGTCAAGCGTCGTCGCCCGCCTCGCCAACCGCCTGCAGCGCCGCCTGATGGCGCAGCAGAATCGCTCATGGGAATTTGACCTTGAGGAGGGCATTCTTGATCCCGCGCGGCTGGTGCGTGTCATCATTGATCCGCAGCAGGCGCTGTCGTTCAAGCGCGAGAAGGACATGGATTTCCGCGACACGGTGGTGACGCTGCTGCTCGACAATTCCGGTTCCATGCGCGGCAGGCCGATAACTGTCGCGGCGACTTGCGCCGATATTCTGGCACGCACGCTGGAGCGCTGCGGCGTCAAGGTCGAGATTCTCGGTTTTACGACGCGGGCCTGGAAAGGCGGGCAGGCGCGCGAGGCATGGTTGCAGGCTGGCAAGCCGGCAGCGCCGGGGCGGCTGAACGATCTGCGCCACATCGTCTACAAATCGGCGGACGCGCCATGGCGGCGGGCGCGCAAGAACCTCGGGCTGATGATGCGCGAGGGATTGCGGAAGGAGAACATCGACGGCGAGGCGCTGGACTGGGCTCACAAGCGCCTGCTGGGACGCTCGGAGCAGCGGCGGATTCTGATGATGATTTCTGACGGCGCGCCAGTGGATGACTCGACGCTGTCGGTCAACCCGGGCAATTATCTGGAGCGCCACCTGCGCTGGGTGATTGACGAGATCGAGACCCGCTCGCCGGTGGAGCTGATCGCCATTGGCATCGGCCATGACGTGACGCGCTATTACAAGCGCGCGGTGACGATTGTTGATGCGGAGGAACTCGGCGGCGCGATGACCGACAAGCTGGCCGAGCTGTTCAGCGAGGACTATGTGCCCGAGCCGATGAAGGCACCGCCACCACGGCGCGCGCCGGTGCGGCTGGAGACGGCCAAGGCGGCGGGCGGGCGGCGTGGGTAGCGAAAGGCTGTTGGACCGTCGGCCTCCGCCCGGCTCTCTGGCTTGGCGCAAGGTCGGCCAGAGGTCGGCGCTCCAAGGCGGTGTGAGATGACCACCGCAACCGTCGACGTCCTCATTCCCGTCGCCGTGGACATCGCCTATTCCTACCGCGTCCCGGCCTCGCTCACGCTCACCCCTGGTGATTTTGTCACTGTGCCGCTGGGCACGCGCGAGGTGACCGGCGTGGTCTGGCGCGCCGCTGACAATGCTGGTGGCGGTAACCTCAAGCTTGTCGCGGGCAAGCGCGACTTGCCGCCGCTGCCGGAAAACCTG
>JANLPP010000448.1:0-3232 GCA_031367295.1 Hyphomicrobiales bacterium
CGCGCCGCGCGACCGGCGTGACGAGCCCTTCGTCTGCCCCGGCCTTGCGGGCGACGGCGCGCTGGCGCAACTGCCGCCACTGTTCCTCAACGCCGCCGGTCTCGATCCATTGCTCTGCGACACGCTGGACCTCGCGGCGCGCCTGGAGGCGCTGGGCGTGCGCCACATGCTGGAAATCCATGAAGGCGTGCACCACGGCTTCATGCAGATGTCCGCCGAACTGGCGGAAGCGCGGCGGGCCTTTGCGCTGGCAGGCCAGTTTGCGCGGGCGGTTGTGCGGGCGTGACGGGTGAGGGGAAAAATGAAAAACAACCTTGACCGCCTCGCCGCGCTGTCCGCAGGCGAATACGATCGCCTCAAGCGCCGCGACCGGCGGGTTGTGCGGCTTGAAGATTTCACCGATGCGGAAATGGCGCTGATTGCCAAAGTGGAAGTTCCGTCTGGCCATAAACATCTGGACGAGGAACTGAAAGACTGGAAACCTTGAGAGGAACAGTTCCGTTGAAGGACCTTACTGTCCAGTGCTACCCCTTGCGGTTCCCAAGTTTGCCCGCCGCCCGCTTAAAATCCCGCTGCGCCTTTGCGCCACGCACCCGCAACGCCCGCATCAGCTCATCGGCGCGCGTGCGATGCCGGGTCGGCGCGTCCGCCGCACCGCGCCGGTACACCCAGACCCGGGCAGGCGGCAAGTTAAGCCAGATCTGCGGCGTCGCCTCAGCGCTGAAAGCGAACGCCGCGCTGCTGAACTTGCGCGGAATGGGCGGGGTTGCGCCATAGGTGAACTGGATGAACGGCGCGTCGCTTTGTGCAAGGTCAAACGCCTGCTCCAGCAGGCTGGCGCGCAGGCCTTCGGGCTTGGTCAGCAGCGGCAGGGACGAGACGATGGCGCTCGCAGGCCGGTTCAAGACGCCATGCAGCGTCCTGGGCAAATCATAGGCGTCGCCCTGGATCACCCGCGCCAGCGGAAAGCGGCGCTGCAGCAGGCGGCAGAAAGCCTCGTCATATTCGACCAGCACCAGCCGCTGCGGCGCGACGCCATGGGCAATCAGCGCTTCAGTCACCGGGCCGGTGCCCGGCCCCAGCTCAATCACCGGGCCATCGGCCTGCGGATCAACAAAGCGCGCCATGGCGCGCGCAAGATAGCGGCCCGACGGCGCGACAGCACCGGTGACGAGCGGCTGGCGAATCCAGTTGCGGATGAACCGCGCCTCGTCGCCGATAGCCCGGTCAATCCGCGCCCCGATTTTGCGAAACCCGCGAATATTGGGGGTGGGCGGCTGAACCTGCACGGGCTGTTCCTTGGGTTCGGTTTGCTTGAGGCCAGTCGATCATCATTTGCGTACTGCATTGTGCGCAACTGTGCGCCAGCGCACATCCGCAGCTGCTCACCCGCCCAGAAAATCTTTCATCTTGGCAAAGAACCCTGCTGACTCCGGATGTGTCTTGATGGACGATTCTTTTTCGAACTCCACCAGCAGCTCACGCTGCCGGCGCGTCAGGTTCTGCGGTGTCTCGACATTGGCCTGCACATAAAGGTCGCCATGCTCACGCGAGCGCAGCACCGGCATGCCCTTGCCATTCAGCTTGAACTGGCGGCCCGACTGCGAGCCTTCCGGCACCTTGACCTTTGCCTCGCCGCCGCCGAGCGTATGCACATTGAACTCGCCACCGAGCGCCGCCTGCACCATCGAGATCGGCACGCGGCAATAAAGGTCGGCCCCGTCGCGCTGGAAAAACGGATGCGGTTTCAGGCTGAGAAAAATATAAAGGTCACCAGCCGGTCCGCCGCGCACCCCCGCCTCGCCCTCGCCTGCCAGCCGGATGCGCGTGCCATCCTCAACGCCGGGCGGCACATTGACCGACAGCGTGCGGTCCCGCGTGACGCGGCCCGCGCCAAGGCAGGACTTGCAGGGGTTGTCGATGACCTGGCCACGGCCCTGGCAGGAGGCGCAAACCCGTTCAATGGCGAAGAATCCCTGCTGCGCCCGCACCCGGCCATGGCCCGCACAGGTGGTACATGTCTTGGGCTTTGAGCCGGCCTTCGCGCCGCTGCCGCCGCAGCCTTCGCAGGCGACCGTCGTTGGAATTTTGACCGTCGCCGCTTTGCCGGCAAAGGCCTCCTCAAAATCGATTTCCATATTGTAGCGCAAGTCCGAGCCGCGCTCGCGCCCGTCGCGCGAGCGCGTGCGGTTGCCACCCATCATGCCGCCGAACAGGTCCTCGAAAATGTCGGACATGGAAGAGCCGAAGCCGTCGCCACCACCCGCAGCGCCGCCCTGCTCGAAGGCGGCGTGGCCGAAGCGGTCATAGGCGGCGCGCTTCTGCGTGTCGGTGAGTATCTGGTAGGCCTCGTTGATGTCCTTGAACTTGTGTTCCGACGCCTTGTCGCCCGGATTGCGGTCAGGATGATGCTGCATCGCCGCCTTGCGGAACGCGGCTTTCATGTCGGCGTCAGAGGCACTTTTGCCGACGCCAAGGGTTTCGTAAAAATCGGGTTTGGACATCGGTTTCAGGAGTCAGGGGTTGGTGTCAGATTTGGCGGATCGTATTTTTCGAGCAGGGGCTTTAATATTAGAGGATTTTCTCGAACCAGCGCTGGTAAGGACTCCTGCGCAATTTCCCAGACTATCTTGATATCGATGCTGTCGTAATCATGCGCAATACGATTTCTCATGCCAGTCATCTGCTGCCTGGGCATTTCCGGATGGAGGTCCACGAATTGCGGATTGCGCCGCATGATTCTGGAGGCCATTTCACCGACTATAATCAGCGTCATCGACAAAGCATGCTGGGTTTTGGCATCGTCACAAAACGCGGCAAAATTCATGCCGTCCACATACGAGACACCTTGCCCGGCGTTCTCAAGCATAACCTCAAGCGGATCTATGCAGCGTTGATCCGCATTCATAGCGGCTCAGCCTCCGCCAAAGCATGAGCTCGAATGCGCGGCCGCAGTCTTTCCTCTGTCACAAGGTCCACCTTCACGCCAAGCAGCTTCTCCAGCTCGTCCTGCAAATCCCATTGGTCGAGATAAGTTGCTTCGGGCAAAGGATCAATGAGAATGTCCAGATCGCTCCCTTCGCCATCCTCCCCGCGCACCACCGATCCGAACACGCGCGGATTAGCCGCCCGGTGTTTCGTGACAAGCGCCCGAACAGCTTCTTTGTTTGCTTCAAGAGCGAGTGACGGTTTCATAACTCTGCCCAAGTCTCCTCGATGAAGGCTCGACGCG
>JANLPP010000477.1:0-3275 GCA_031367295.1 Hyphomicrobiales bacterium
TATTGCTATGACAACGTGCGCTGGCCCAATAAGTTCCGGCGGGCTGACGATTCTTGTAAAGCTCTGATCACACTCGTCTGGATGGCCCGCTCGGGCTGGACCACGCCAGCGCCAATGCAGCCACCCAAGGCAGCGCAAACACAAGGAGCAGCCACTTGAAATCAGAGTTGATCAGAAAATTTGTGGCCGCCATCCAGCCGATCGACGTCAGCCCCGAGATCAAAACAACGGCTCTCGCTCCGGGCTTTTCCGCCCTGAATTCGGTTGCAGCCACATAGACGGTCAGCATGCCCGTCGCGGCCATGAAGCCCCCGAGCACGCCAAAAACCCGAGAGAGCCAAAGTTGCAGCCCGGGAACCGCAGTTTGAATTTGCTCCAGCGACGCGCCAATGAAGCGCGTGTCCTCTGGCAGCAGCGGCGGACGCAGAAAGCCAAAGTAGAGACCCATGCCCATCAATATCACGCCGCCCAGCGCGAGCGATGCGGACGCGAACACTGCACGTTTCATCCTGTCCTCCAAACAAGCGGCGATAGTCGAAGGCTGGGTTGCCGGGATGCAGACGCCCGATGAGAGTCAGAAGTGTGTCCGGCTATTGGGCCATCAGCCCGGCTCGCAGCCTTTCCGCAGGAAAGAATAGTTCACGCGCAGCGGAAACGGAAGGCTCGGAATCTCCCCACGCGCGGTTTTGGCGGATGATGCCGCCAACCGCCCGGAACCATTTGGCTGTTCGCGGGTTACTGCAACACTTGCCGCCAATCGCCATTCCACGATTGCCCATCCGGGTAGTGCGACGCGTATCAAAGGAAACCATCAATGCAACGGCGCGCGTTTTTGCAAGGCACACTTCTGGGCGCGTCCGCCTTGACGCTCGGCACCTCCCGCGCTGCATGGCCACAGACGCAGACCGGCGCTGCGGACAAGGCTGCCGCCGACCCCGCCGTTCTGAAGATTGTCCGCCGCACCATTGAGGTCAACGGGCGGACCGCAAGCGTATTTGGATTGCAGCAGCCCAATGGAAGCAGAGGCTTGACGCTGCTTGCAGGCCAGGCCTTCCACGTCGATCTGCGCAACGAGACCGATGAGCCGACAATCGTGCATTGGCATGGCCTCACGCCGCCTTGGTACAGCGATGGCGTTGCGGATGCGTCCCTGCCGCTCATGGCGGCGAAGTCAGACCGCCGCTTCAATTTCCCGGTCGGCGCGGCAGGAACCCATTGGATGCATGCCCACACCCTGCAGGAACAGACCCTTCTGGCGGCGCCGCTGATTGTGCGAAGCGCGGATGACGCCCGCAGCGATGAACAGGAAGTCGTCATCCTCCTGCATGATTTTTCCTTCTCGTCCCCCGAAGAGCTTTTGGAGAAACTGAAGAAGGGCAAGGGCAGTCCCGTTGCGGGCAAGGCCGCCATGGCGGGCGAAGCTATGACGCCCGGCCACGCCGGCATGGAACCGGCGGCGGGTGGGGCGCAAACACACGCCATGCAGTCGATGGATATCAACGACATCGACTATGACGCCTATCTCGCCAATGACCGCACGCTCGACGATCCGGAGATTGTTGCGGTCGAGCTTGGCGCGCGGGTGCGGATACGGGTGATCAACGGCGCGACAGCGACTGCCTTCACCATGGACTTCGGCGATATCGAAGGCACACTGATCGCTGTTGACGGCCAGGATATCACGCCGGTCAAGGGGCGGCGCTTTCCCATTGCCCAGGGCCAGCGCCTCGATGTCCGGCTGCAGCTGCCGCGCGAGGCCCGGGCGTTTCCGGTGCTGGCGCTGCGGGAAGGCGCGCGGGAGAGGACCGGCATCATCCTGCGGCCTCCGGGCGCGGTTATCGCAAAACTGCCCGGCCAATCGGCTGTTGAAACGCCAGTGCTGGACATGGCGCTCGAAGCCAGCCTCAAGGCGGTGACGCCGCTGAAAGCGCGTCCGGTCGACAAAACCTTCAACATGGCGCTCGCCGGTTCGATGGAGACCTACAGCTGGAGCCTCGATACGCCCGACCCGATCAACATAAGCCCCGGCGACCGCGTCGAGGTGACCATGCGCAACACCAGCATGATGGCGCATCCGATGCACCTGCATGGCCATCACTTTCAGGTCGTGGCGATTGACGGACGGCGCATTTCAGGTGCCATGCGCGACACGGTGCTTATCCCGCCGCAGCGTTCGGTCACTATTGCGTTCGAGGCCAATAACCCCGGCCGCTGGGCCTTTCATTGCCACCACCTCTACCACATGGCGGCGGGCATGATGACACGCTTTGCCTATCAGGACGGCGGCAAGCGGCATTAATCCAGCCAGCCTCCGGCAAAGCCCGCCCGCCGCAGCCCCGACTGGATATAAGAACAGCCGCGCATCAGCCGCCATAACATTCCGCTGCGGTAGTTTTCGATCATCAGCACGACCGGACCCTCATTTAGGCCGAAGTGCCAAGGCGAAACCCACCAGCCAAAAGCATTGCCGGGCTGCCCCGGGTGCGTGGGATTATACGCAGCCTTGAAGCCATAGGCGTTTGCGTCTTTCAGCCTGGCCTGATGAATGCAATAGCTGATCGCGGGCAGAACGATCTCAGGCGCGAATGGCAAGGAGGCGACCACCGCCCAGGGCGCCAGCGTGCCGTCGTCGGGCCCTTCGGGAACGCCTCTCCCGACGTAGTCGAAAAAGCTGCGTTCGATACCGCGCAGCTGCATCGTTTCAGGGCCGGGGCCTTCGCTCGCCGTGATCCCCCAGCAATGCTCGGCATAGCCCGCGAAATTGCGCGGATTTTCGATGGCATACCGCTGCTGCACATATGTGGCGCGTCGGCTGTTCTCGAAATAATCGATGCCTTTCTCCCGCATGAAAGCGTCCTGGATTCCGCGAAAATCGATCCAGACGTGAGACAGCTGATGCGTGAACAGCGGCCCGGCATAGAGATAGTCATACCCGTAGCTGTGTTCCCACTTGTAGGTGGACAGCCACGCGTCGTAACTTTGCGGCGGCAGGGGATGTGTGGGGGATCCCAACCCCAGAACGTAGAGCAGCAGGGCTTCGTCATAGCCTTCCCACCGATAGGTGATGAAGCCGCTCTCCGGCCGCCAGCCATGCGTAACCGTGGCCTTGCCATTCTGCGCCCAGGCCCAGTCGCAGCGGCGGTAGAGCGCATCGGCGAGACTGCGGATTTCCAACTCCGGCGCGGTGGCGGCGTCAAAGTAGGCGCCGGCCGCAAGAACGCCCGCCAGCAGCAGCGCGCTGTCAATGGTCGAAAGTTCGCAGTCCCAGGCGCGCC
>JANLPP010000504.1:0-1747 GCA_031367295.1 Hyphomicrobiales bacterium
CGCGCGCCGGTGGACGCGTTTTTCGACAAGGTCACCGTCAATGACGATAACGCGGCGCGGCGGCGCAACCGGCTGTGCCTGCTCAACGAGCTGCGCGCGGTGATGCAAAGCGTCGCGGATTTTGGCAAGGTGACGGGGTGATGCCGGCCGCGGTAACCCCTGTCGTGACCCTCCTTCTCCCTGTGGGAGAAGGTGGCGCGAAGCGCCGGATGAGGGGTTACGATCCATCCGGTGAGCGCCGCGCCGCCCAAGCAAACTTCCCAGCATTCAAACCCCTCACCCCGGCGCTGCGCGCCGACCCTCTCCCTTTGGGAGAGAGTGGCGCGCGTGCAAGGCGCGCGCAATGATCGGCAAGCTGCGCGGCCTCATCGACTCGTATCACGATGACCACATCATCCTTGACGTCAACGGCGTCGGCTATGTGGTGCAGTGCTCTTCCCGCACGCTGCAAAACCTGCCGCGCGCTGGCGAAGCGGCCAGCCTCGCCATCGAGACACAGGTGCGCGAGGACGCCATCCGCCTGTTCGGTTTTATCTCGGACAGCGAACGCGACTGGTTCCGCCTGCTGCAATCGGTGCAGGGCGTCGGCGCGAAAGTGGCGCTTGCCATTCTGGGCGTGCTCGCGCCCGGCGACCTCGCCAGCGCCATCGCTTTGCAGGACAAGGCGATGGTGGCGCGCGCGCCGGGCGTCGGGCCAAAGCTGGCGGCGCGGATCGTCGCCGAACTCAAGGACAAGGCCCCGGCCTTTGGCGCGGTTGATCCCAATGTGGCAAAACTCGCGGATGGCGACAGCGTCAGGAGCGCGCCAAAACCGGTGCAGGACGCCATCTCGGCGCTGGTCAATCTCGGCTACGCCCGCCCGCAGGCGGCGGCGGCGATTGCCGCCAGCGTCAAGGCATTGGGGGAAGCCGCAGAGACCGGGGCGCTGATCCGGCGCGGGTTGCGGGAACTGGCGTCATGATGACGCTTGTTCGGCCCAGATCACATCACGGTAAATTTCGGCCATCGGAATGGTGAGGTCCAGCGCTGGCAGGGAAACAACAGCTTCCAGCCCCTCAATGCGTCGCGTCTCCGGCCAGGCTATGCCGACCCGGTCGTATATTTCTACCAGTGGCGCGTCGCGGCTGACAATTAGATAATGCTGAAGGCTGGGCAATTTCTTGTAAATTTGCCACTTCTCCACCCGGTCCCGCCCCTCGCTGCCGGGGGACACAATTTCCACTAACACGTTCGGGTTACTGATCGAGGTCGCGCCCCGGTCAAACAGGTTGCAATGCACCATCACGTCCGGCAACAGCGAACTTTCCTGCGGCGCGGCGCGAAGGCGGAAGGTTTCAGTGGTGGTACGGCAGGGCGAACCCTTTGCGCGCAGCCGCTCACGCAGTGCGAAGGCGATATTCTGGACCAGATAATTATGTTCCAGCCGCGCCCCCACCATCAAGCGCACTACACGCCCGCCGATCAGCTCCCAGCGTTCATCGGCGGGCTTGTCAGCCAGCATTTCCTCGAAATCATCGAGGGACATATATTCGAACTGCAAGGATTGTTTGTTCATAGCAACAACGCCTTCATATTTGGAAATATCATAGTTCCGGCAGCGTGTCTCCCACTCCTCAAACCCGCACAATCTTCCCCGGGTTCATGATGTTCTGCGGGTCGAGGCTGCGCTTGATCAGGCGCATCACGTCGAGCGTCGCGGGGCTGTGCTCCTCCTCCAGATATTTCATTTTCATCTGGCCCACGCCAT
>JANLPP010000006.1:0-2218 GCA_031367295.1 Hyphomicrobiales bacterium
GCCAACCGGCTTCATCGGTCCCCAGCGCAGGGTTTCGCGGCCGCGCTGCGCCATCACCTCAATGGGCAGGCAGCCGTCAAAATAGGGGGTGCCCTCCCATTGTTTAAAATCCATCGTGTCGCCCGCTACCAGCGCATCGACAAACGCCTCATAGGTGGCACGGTCAAGCGGACAGTTGATATAGTCGGCACCATTGCCGCCCGGCCCGGCCTTGTCGTAGCGTGACTGGAACCAGGCTTTCGACATGTCCACCGACTCGCGGTGCACGATGGGCGCGATGGCATCAAAAAACGCCAGTTCCTTTTCGCCGGTCAGGCTCTGGATGGCCTGCGCGAGGCCGGGCGAGGTCAACGGGCCGGTAGAGATGATGACGCTGTCCCAGTCGCCCGGTGGCAGGCCGGTGATTTCCTCGCGCGCAAGGGTGACAAGCGGGTGCGCCGCGATTGCTGCGGTCACCGCCGCGGCAAAACCGTCGCGGTCCACTGCCAGCGCGCCGCCGGCCGGCACCTGATGCGCGTCGGCGCAGCGCAAAATGAGCGAGGACATGCGCCGCATCTCGCGGTGGATAAGGCCGACGGCATTGGTGGTCGGCTCGTCCGACCGGAAAGAATTGGAGCACACCAGTTCGGCGAGGCTATCCGTCTTGTGCGCCTCGGTGCCGCGCACCGGGCGCATTTCGTGCAGGATTACAGGCACGCCGGCCTGCGCGGCCTGCCAGGCGGCTTCCGAACCGGCGAGGCCGCCGCCTATGATATGGACGGGATTTGACATGCCGCCTTTTAGGGCGCGGCGCGCCCACCGGCAAACAGAAATGCCTGGCAGACGAAAACGCCCGCCGGGGGAGGTTCCGGCGGGCGCTTCAAATGCAGCATCAGGTTTTACGGGAGGGAAAAAACCCGGCGCCGCATTATTCTTTGGGCATTCAGGTCCGGGCGCTCTGACGGGCGACACATTCGATGTCGGAGCGCGAAATGCCAAGGTCATTCAGGTCGCGGTCGCTGAGACGGGACAACTCGCGCAGCGAGTCGCGGTAGCGCCGCCAGGCGGTGACTTTTGCGACGATGAGGGCGAGAAACATGGGAAATCCTTTCTGTGGCGCGGGCTCATTCGTCGAGCACTGCGCACTATTGTCTGTCAGCAAGCGATCAGGCGCGGGCGCTCTGGCGCGCCACGGTTTCAATATCGGCGCGGCTGATGCCAAGATCATTCAGGTCGCGGTCGCTGAGACAGGAAAGCTCGCGTACAGAAGAGCGGTAGCGGCGCCAGGCAGAGATGCGGGCGGCGAGGAGTGAGAGCAGCATGGTAAAATCCTTTCAAGGCAGCCCGGTGCCTTCTGGCGACGGCGGGCGCATGGCGGGTTGAATTGGTGGAGGTCAGGTCCGGACGGTCTGGCGCGAGATGAACTCAATGTCAGAGCGGCTGATGCCGAGATCTTTCAGACCCAAATCGCTCAGGCTCGACAGTTCGCGCATTGAGGCGCGGTAGCGGAGCCAGGCAGTGATTTTGGCGGCAAGGTGGGAGAGCGTCATGGTATCATCCTTTCTCAGCGGCCCGGCTTCATCTTTCGTTTCGGGCGGCGCTGATTTGATGTCCGGAAGATAGAATGCTGCGATGCACAACGGAAGCGTTGAATGGTTGGGAGTGATATGCAAAAAATGCATGACTAAGGGATTTTTGTGTCACATTCTGTTAATACATGGCGGAATTTCATCGAATTAAGCGATAATAAGTTCGTATTCATATGAACGAAATCCAATTTTGGCCATATTTTAGCAGATTCATTTTGCAAAAATTGCATGCGTCAGAAATGCAGCGCAGCGGGGCATAAACAACCGGGCAGCCACGTCAGCCAAGAGTAAGTTTCTGGAATCCCTTGGCGAGCTGGGGCTTTTTTGACGATAAAATGCGCGAATTGACGCCGGTCCAGCCGATTTCACCAGACAATCTGCCAAATTCGATCTTTGGGCAGCGATTCATCACCACCTGCACGCCCAGGGCCTCGGCCTTCGCACATGCAGCATCATTGCGCACCGTCAGCTGCATCCAGATCACCTTCGGAAGCGGGCTGATGGCCAGCGCCTCGTCCACAACCAGACCTGCCGCCTCCGAATTGCGGAAAATGTCGATCATGTCCACCGGCTCAGGAATATCGGCCAGCCGCGCATAAACCGGCTGGCCGAGCAACGTCTGTCCGGCAAGGCCGGGGTTGACGCCAATC
>JANLPP010000063.1:0-8188 GCA_031367295.1 Hyphomicrobiales bacterium
GAACGAGGCCAGGCCATCCTGCGCCATGCCGATCAGCGGCGTTGCGATCGACTGGTGTGCACCACCTTCGGGCGCCAGCGTGATGCCCGATGGTGTCGCCGCCACCATGAAGCGCGCATCCTGGTAACAGGCATAGTTCAGCGCATCGAGGCCGCGCTGGATGAAGGGGTCGTACAGCGTGCCGACCGGCAGCAGCCGCGCGCCGTTGATCGCATGCGACAGGCCGAGCGCCGACAACAGGATAAACAGGTTCATCTCGGCAATGCCGAGCTCGATGTGCTGGCCCTTCGGTGAATAGTGCCAGTTGAAGGTCGAGGGTATTTTCTCCTGCCTAAACAGGTCGGCATTTTCCAGCTTGGCGAATAGTCCACGACGGTTGACCCAGGCACCGAGATTGGTCGAGACCGTGACATCGGGCGAAGTGGTGACAATGCGGTCGGCGAGCGGATGCGATGTCGCGGCGAAGTCGTTGAGGATCAGGCCAAAGCCCGCCTGCGTGGACATGGACGGCGCGGCGCGGAAGGGCAGCGCCTCCGGGGTCACGATTTTGGGCGCGGCAAAGCGGCGGCGGCCTTTGGCGTTGAAGGGCACGGCTGTGAGGAACGCAGCCAGCGCACCGGCGGGCGCGGCGAGTCCTTCAAAAAAATCCCACTCATGCCCGGCGCGCACATTCATGGACGCCTGAAACTTGCCCATCTGCGTCGGGTTCATCAGCCCGGCGTGATTGTCCTTGTGGCCGGCCAGCGGCAGGCCGTGACCCTTGATGGTGTAGGCGATGAAGCAGGTCGGGCGGTCGTGTTTTCCCGCCGCCTCAAAGGCGCGCAGCAGCACCGGCAGATCGTGGCCCGCAAGGTTGGTCATCAGCGCGGCAAGCGCGGCGTCGTCACGCGAGTCGATCAATGCGGTGACAATGCCCTGATCGCCAATTGTGTCATGCAGCCGCTTGCGCCAGGCCGCGCCGCCCTGAAAGCACAGCGCGGCGAAATCCTGGTTGGGGCAGGTGTCAATAAAATGCCGCAGCCGTTCGCCGCCCGGTTCCCTGAAGGCGGCCTCTTGCAATGTGCCGTGCTTCAGCACCACCACATCCCAGCCGAAATTTTTGAACACAGTTTCGAAGCGCTCCCACAAGCCCTCGCGGATAACCGCGTCAAGCGACTGGCGGTTGTAGTCCACCACCCACCAGCAATTGCGCACGCCCTGCTTCCAGCCTTCCAGCAGCGCCTCAAAAATGTTGCCTTCGTCCATTTCGGCGTCGCCGATCAGCGCCACCATGCGGCCCTCTGGCCACTGTTTGGCCCAGCCCTTGGCCTTCACGTAATCCTGCACCAGCGCGGAAAACAAAGTTTGCGCCACGCCGAGGCCGACCGAGCCGGTGGAGAAATCGACGTCGTCGGTGTCCTTGGTGCGTGAGGGATAAGACTGCGCGCCCTTGAACCCGCGGAAGTTCTGGAGCTTTTCGAGGCTCTGGTTGCCGAGCAGGTATTGTATCGCGTGGAACACCGGCGAGGCGTGCGGTTTGACAGCCACACGGTCTTGAGGGCGCAGCACGGCCAGATACAGCGCCGTCATGATGGTGGCGAGCGAGGCGGAGGAGGCCTGGTGGCCGCCGACCTTCAGGCCATCATCGGACGCGCGCAAATGATTGGCGTTGTGGATGGTCCAGCTGGAGAGCCAGAGGATTTTTTTCTCAAGCTCGGCGAGAAGGGCGAGTTTGTGGTCCATGGCAGGCTCCGGGGCGGTCGGGACGCATTAAGCCAGCCTTTGCCGCATAGGACCGGAATTGCAAAGATAGAACCGATGAGCGCGTGCGATTGGCTGCTATGCGCCCTGGGCCGCCGACCTCCTGCCGGCAATCGGAAAAGCCGGCCGGAGGCCGGCGGTCCAAGGCTCTACAGCCGCGCCGCTGTCCACACCGCTATGGCGCGCATAACCTGAGCCAGCACGCCGTCCAGCGCAGCGGTGGCGGCACGCCCGCCAGTGCCGCCAGAGGGCGCACGCAGGCCAAACACCTGCGTTGCCACAAGCCGCCCGGAGCGGTCATCGAGCAGTTTTGCGGTGATCTCGACCACCGCCTCACCGCTTTTGACGTTGATCTCAAACGCCCGGATTTCGGTCTCCAGCGTGCGGTCCGCCGCCAGCCGGTCGCCGGGGCGGCCCACCAGTTTTACCGTCCGGGTATTTTCAAAACTCTGGATCAACCGGGTCTGGACAAGGCGCGGCAGCCGGTCGGCCCATTGCGCGCCGGACAGATAGGCAATCTCGCCCTCAGCGGGGCGGATGACAATGCGGTCCGAGTCGAGCGCCTGCCCGGCCACCGGCTCGGCCACCACAAGCTGGCGGGCCGAACCGCGCAGCGTGCCGCCGGGGGGCAGCGCGGAGAGGTCAAATGTGGCCGAGGGCGCACCGCCACCGCAGGCAGCAAGGCCAAGCGCCCCGGCAAAACCAAGCGCCGCGGCAAGGGCCGTCAAGCGGGATGACCGCCGCAAACCCGCGAACAGCCGGTCGCAAGAGGGCTGCCGGATTGCGCTGTCGCCTGTTTTGCCCAATATGCACGTCCAGACCAAAACCCTGCCGAACGCCAGTCTTGGACGAAATTGCCTCGCCAATCAATCTCCGGCGAGGCGGCGGCGCATTTTATGGCGGGGTCTGGCAAATGCGCCACGCCTGAGTCGATGCGCTGAATGACGAGGACGAGATTCATGCGCAGACCGGGGCGGAGCTGGCGGCGCTCGCCAGCCGGCTTACGGCAGCGCTGGCCAAATAAGCCCTCTGGCGTATTGGCGGGCGCTAGGCTAGCATTTCTGCAATCCCCACAAAGGGGAGCATCCGGGAAGGCCGGATGCCCGGCACTGGCCGGACTTCAGGGAGTGGTGTCCATGTCAAAATCCAGATCCGTATTCCTCAGTTTTGCCGCCGCCGCCGCGCTGCTGGCGGGCGCTGCCCAGGCTATTGCCGGCAACCTCAAGATTGAAAGCTGGCGCAATGACGACGCCGATGTCTGGAATGGCAAGATCATCCCGGCCTTCAATGCCAAATTCCCCAACATCAAGGTGGAGTTCGCACCCACCGCGCCCAAGGAATACAACGCCGCGCTAAACGCACGGCTGGAGGGCGGCACCGCTGGCGACCTCATCACCTGCCGCCCGTTTGACGCCTCGCTGGAGTTGTTCAAGAAGGGCCGACTCGCGGGACTTGGCGACATCAAGGGCCTTGCCAATTTCTCCGATGTGGCGAAAGCCGCCTGGACCACGGATGATGGCGCGACCACCTTCTGCCTGCCGATGGGCGCGGTGATCCACGGCTTCATGTACAACAAGGATGCCTTCAAGAAAGTCGGCGTCGCCGAGCCAAAGACACTCGAAGACTTCTACAAGGTGCTGGACGCCATCAAGAAGGATGGAACCTACGTGCCGCTGGTGCTGGGCACTGCTGACCAGTGGGAGGCCGCGACCATGGGCTTTCAGAACATCGGGCCGAATTTCTGGAACGGCGAGGAGGGCCGCCTTGCGCTGATCAAGGGCACCGGCAAGCTGACCGACGCGGCTTATGTCAAAACCTTTGCGGAGCTGGCGAAGTGGGGCCCCTATCTGGGTTCGGGCTATCAGGCGCAAACCTATCCTGACAGCCAGAACCTGTTCTCGCTTGGCAAGGCCGCCATCTATGCGGCAGGCTCGTGGGACATCACCACTTTCCGTACGCAGGGCACGTTTGCGCTGGGCGCGTTCAAGGCGCCGCCTCCGGCAGGTGCCGCCAATTGCTACATCTCCGACCACACGGACATCGGCCTTGGCATCAATGCCGCCGCCGCCAACAAGGAAGATGCGCGCACCTTCGTCGAATGGATGACAACGCCGGAATTTGCCGAGCTGTTTGCCAACAACCTGCCGGGATTTTTTCCGCTGTCGAACGCCAAAGTTACACTGAAAGACGATGTGGCGCAGACCTTTGTGTCGTGGCGGGGCGAGTGCAAATCGACGATTCGCAATTCGTATCAAATCCTGTCGCGCGGCACGCCGAACCTCGAGACCGAACTGTGGAACGTCTCGGCTCAGGTGCTCAACGGCAAGATGACGCCGGAGGCGGCAACCAGGCAGCTGCAGGACGGGCTGGCGAAATGGTATGAGCCTGCCAAGAAGTGATCCCTTCTCCCGCATGGCGGGAGAAGGTGGCCGAAGGCCGGATGAGGGCGGTTGGGCATTTGCTTCTATCAGAGATTACACGGCCCGACCGCCCTCACCCTTGCCCTCTCCCGTAAACGGGAGAGGGGACGCGCAAATCCTGCACGATTATCGCCAGCCCTCGCCCGCATGCCCGACGCCTCCAGCGCCACCACCATTCCGCGCGCCCGCTTTGCCGGGCTGATGCTGTTTTTTCTGGGGCCGGCGGTTGTCATCTATGCGCTGTTCTCGATCTACCCGCTTGTCGCCACAATGCAGCTGTCCTTGATGACGCGCGACGAGGCAGGCGGCTATCATTTCAACGGCCTCGCCAATTTCGTCACCCTGCTGGCCGACGACGGCTGGTCAAAGCCGTTCTGGAACGCGCTTCTCAACAACCTCGTTTTCTTCGTCATTCACATGCTGGTGCAGAACCCCGTCGGCATTGGTCTTGCAGCCCTGCTCAGCCTGCCCGGCCTGCGCTTTTCCGCCACCTACCGGACGCTGATTTTCATGCCGACGATTCTGTCTGTCGTCATCATCGGCTTCATCTGGAATCTCATTCTCTCGCCGCTGTGGGGCGTCAGTGAAGGCTTGCTCAAAAGCGTGGGCCTTGGCAGCTGGTTCGCACCCTGGCTGGGGCTGGAGGGCAGCGCGCTGATCACCGTCTCGCTGATATCGGTGTGGCAGTTCATCGGCATTCCGCTGATGCTGATTTATGCGGCGCTGCTGAATATTCCCGACGATCTGGTAGACGCCGCGCGCACCGACGGTCTGAGCCAGTGGCGGATTTTCTGGCATGTGCGGCTGCCGCTGATCGCGCCCACCATCGGCCTTGTCTCGATCCTGACCTTTGTCGCCAATTTCAACGCGTTTGATCTGGTCTATTCGATGAAGGGCGCATTGGCGGGGCCGAACTATGCCACCGATATTCTGGGCACATTTTTCTACCGCACTTTCTTCGGCAACCAGCTCGCGCCCGGCAACACGACGATGGGAGCGACGGTTGCGACAATGATGTTTCTGGTCATTCTGGGCGGCGTGTGCCTGTATCTGGTGTTTATCCAGAGACGGATGCAGCGCCATGCGTTTTGATGTCAGTAGTTCTGAAATGCGATTCCAGCAGTTTTTTTCGTCGGCTGGTTTTGCCTGCGCGCACGCTTGGCTACGGCAGCGAGGTCCGGCAATCGAATATCCGGCATCCAGAAACGCCACAGCCTCATCCTGCCCAGCGGTGCCGCCTTGATGCGCAAGCCCGCCTCCGCCGCCTTTGTGCATGCCGTCCTGATCGGCTACAGCCTCATCGCCACGCTGCCGGTCCTGCTGGTGCTGATGAACTCGTTCAAGGCGCGCAAGGCAATATTCGGCGCGCCGCTTGAGCTGCCAGGTTTCGAAACTTTCTCCACCGTCGGCTACGCCAAGGTGCTGGGCGCGAGCCACATCGGCCTGTATTTTTTCAACTCGGTCTGGGTCACGCTGGCCGCGATGTTTTTTGTCGTTCTGTTTGGCGCGATGGCGGCCTATGCGCTGACCGAATACCGCTTTCGCGGCTCGACCTTGCTCGGGCTTTTCCTGTCCATCGGCATCATGGCGCCGATCCGGCTGGGCTCCATCTCGATCCTGCATCTGATGGTCAGCTTCAAACTGGTCAACACCACGCTGGCGCTGATCCTCGTCTACACCGCTCAGGGCCTGCCGATGGCGATTTTCATCCTTTCCGAATTTATCGCGCAGATTCCGCGTGACCTGCGCGACGCGGCGCGCTGCGATGGCGTGCCGGAAATCTCGATCTTTTTTTCCGTCATCCTGCCGCTCATCCGCCCGGCTGTCGCAACAGTGGCGGTATTTACAATTGTGCCGATCTGGAATGACCTGTGGTTTCCGCTCATTCTTGCGCCGGGCGGCGGCGCGCAAACCATCACGCTGGGCATCCAGCAGTTCATCGGGCAGTATGTCACTGACTGGAACGCCGTGCTGGCGGCGCTGTCGCTGGCGATTCTGCCGGTGCTGCTTGTCTACCTCATCTTCTCGCGTCAGCTCATCCGGGGCCTGACAGCGGGCGCAGTGAAATAGGCGGCGCGCTCCATGGCACAGGTCCGCATTGACAGCCTCTGCAAGTCTTATGGCGCAGCCGAAATTCTCAGGGACATCAGCCTGGAGACGCAGGATGGCGAGTTCGTGGTGCTGGTCGGCCCGTCCGGCTGCGGCAAGAGCACGCTGCTGCGGCTGATTGCCGGTCTGGACGTGGCCAGTTCCGGTTACATTCACATCGGCGCGCGCAACGTCAGCGCCCTGCCGCCCGCCGCCCGCAAGATCGCCATGGTGTTCCAGTCCTACGCGCTCTATCCGCACAAAAACGTGCGCGACAACATGACCTTCGGCCTGAAGTTTTCCGGCATGGCGCGGGCCGAGATGCAGCGCCGCGTCAGCGAGGCGGCGCGCATGCTGCAGCTGGAAGCGCTGCTGGAGAGAAAGCCGCGCGATCTTTCCGGCGGGCAGCGCCAGCGCGTCGCCATTGGCCGCGCCATCGTGCGCGAGCCGGAAGTGTTTTTGTTTGACGAGCCGCTGTCCAATCTGGACGCGGCGCTGCGCGTGTCAACGCGCGTCGAGATTGCCCGGCTGCACCGCCAGCTGCGCACGACGATGATTTACGTGACCCATGACCAGACCGAGGCGATGACGCTGGCCGACCGCCTGGTGGTGATGAACAAGGGCCGCATCGAGCAGAGCGGCGCGCCGCTGGACCTGTATTACCGGCCCGCCAACCTTTTCGTGGCGGGTTTTATCGGCTCACCCGCGATCAACCTGTTTGCGGGGCAGGTGCAGGCACAGGGCGCGGCTGCGGTGACATTTGCGCTGGAGGGCGGCGCGGTCTTTGCCACGGCCTGCGAAGCCAGTGCGCTCGCGCCCGGCGCGGCGGTGACCCTCGGTGTGCGGCCCGAGCATCTGGCCGTGCTGGCGCAGGCTGGCCAGCCCGCCGATTTTGCCGTCACCGCCACCATCGATCATGTTGAGCGGCTGGGCGAAATCTCCTACCTGCATACGGCGCGGGCGCAAGGCGCAGCGCTGATTGCCGAACATCGCGGGCGCGGGACGCCACTGCCGGGTGACATTGTGCGGCTTGGCGCGCAGCGCGCCAACGTCCACGTGTTTGACGCGGGCGGCAGGCGTGTCGCGATACAGGAAGCGCCGTGAGCCCGCCTGCATGGGAGCGCTGACCGGCAGTTGGCAGCAAGACATCGTTACCGCTTCAACTGTTTCTCGGCCGCTGCCCGGCATTTGTTGCGGACTTCAGCGATGCACCCCTTGCAAGTGCCCAAGGCCACACACATTTAGGGTTTAATAGGGCCACAATTGGCCCGCAGACAGTCGCCAGCTTGCGATGTCGCCTTGCGTTGGCGACAGGCTGCACACCAACCTGCATGCAACGGCGTTTTTTGCGATGGCCTGAATGCGAAAGCCTGACGCCCCTGATTGTGGAAAATCACTCATGAAGAAAACAGTTGATCTATTCGTCATCGGCGCGGTGCTGCCCGCACTGGTGTTGTCCCAGCCCGGTTTTGCCGCAGCGCTGGCCCTGCCCCCAAACATGCTGATGGCGCAGGCGGCCCAGCTGACGCCAGCCCAGGCCGAGGAAGAACTGAAGCGCAAAAAACCGCCCGCGCCTGTGAGCCAGCCGCCCGCGCCGGTTGTCGTCAAGCCGCCTGCGCCGGTCGTGCAGCCGCCCGCGCCGGTTATCGTCAAGCCGCCTGCGCCGGTCGTGCAGCCGCCCGCGCCGGTTGTCGTCAAGCCGCCTGCGCCAGTCGTGCAGCCGCCCGCGCCAGCTATCGTCAAGCCGCCAGCGCCAGTCGTGCAGCCGCCCGCGCCGGTAATCGTCAAGCCGCCAGCGCCAGTCGTGCAGCCGACAGCGCCCGTAATCGCCAAGCCAAACCCGCCGGTCGAGCAGCCGCCAGCGCCGGTTGTCGTCAAGCCGCCTGCGCCAGTCGAGCAGCCGCCAGCGCCGGTAATCGTCAAGCCAAACACGCCGGTCG
>JANLPP010000116.1:0-2232 GCA_031367295.1 Hyphomicrobiales bacterium
CTCATGCAGCGCCCCGCGTGCGAGGCCGCCGCCCAGCACCGCGTCAAGCTGCGTGGCGTGCGCGCCCAGCGCCACGCGCCCGCGCGGCCCCGCGCCCAAAGCCGCCCCGCCCGCCTCGATGCGGGCGATGGCGGCGCGCAGGCCTATTAGAGCATGATGGCTTGAGACTGAATCGGCGTCGTTAGCATCCCCTCCCCCACAAGGGGGAGGCGAGTAGCTCACGCTGACGCGCTTCTGCCGCGAGCCATCACGCGCCAAATACGCCGCGTCTCCCGCCCTGCCGCCCTGCGACATCGGATGCAATCCATTCCGGTTAAGTTCTATATTTGTTCTTATTGATTCCGGAGTTTGGGGAGAGAGTCAAGCGGAATTGGAGCGTGGCTCCGACATTGGGGGCGGCGCTTTCCCATATGCAAAATTTGCCACGCGCCACGCGCGCCTGAAAGGGACATTAAATAGTGCATTTAGTAAAGTGTCCCCGTGTCCGTGTCCAATCATCGAACAGACACCGGCGTGTCTAACGGATTGCCGGGAGCGCCAAACATTCCGGCGATGGAACTTTCACGCGCGCAAACAGTTATGCAAGTGAGTTCAGGAAGCAACATATTTTGGCGCAGCCTGCTGGTAACCGACGCCGTAACCTCAATCTTTAAAGGTAACGATTGCCCGCTAAAGCGAGGACACATGCAATCACAGCAACAAAGAGGCAAAATTGCCGTGCTCGGCGCCAGTGGCAACATTGGTAAGCGCATCGTTGCGCTTGCATCAAAACTCGGTTTTGAAGTTGTTTGCCAGACCAGAAATACATTAAAGATGGGCGACATGGACATGGGCAGCGGCGTTCACGTCCAGATGTTTGACCCAAAAGACGCGGCCAGTCTCGACACTTTCGTAACCGGGGCGCAGGCGGTGATATTTGCGCTGGGTATCAACAAGCCCGGCGCAACGACGCTGTTTTCGGAGGTGACCGCAGCGCTTCTTCCGGCGATGAGGAAGCATGGAGTTCGCCGCCTCATCGCGATAACCGGCGTCGGTGCCGGTGACACGCGCGGCCATGGAGGGTTTGTTTATGACTGGATCGTCTTTCCGCTGTTCACGCAAAAAATCTACGCTGACAAGGACCGTCAAGAAGCGATGATTGCGGCCTCTGATCTTGACTGGACTATTGTGCGGCCAGCCCCCTTCTCTGAAAGCGGCACAGCACGCCCGCTTGAGATTTACACGAAAATCAAACCAGAAACGGTTTTGCGGAAGATTGCCCGCGACGAGGTGGCGGCCTTCGTTGTTGAGCAGATCAACAGCGACCAATATGTGCGCCAACGGCCCTTTATTGGCCATGCCTGAAGCCGTGCGCGCTTGGTTGCGAAAAGCATTACGGCGACACTTTACTAAATCCCCATCAAATGCCACCCTGCGCGCTGGCCCGCATCGCCCGCCTTGTCATCCAGCGAGGCAACCGGCGGCAGGCGGTGTTTTTTGGTGACGAGGACTACGCGCTCTACCGCGACCTGCTGTCGGCGCGCTGCCGCAAGGCCGGCGTCGAGGTCTGGTCCTGTTGCCTGATGCCCAACCACGTGCACTGATCCTGACGCCATCGACGCCGGAGGGCCCTGGCCTCGCGACGGGCGAGACGCAGGGGCGCTATTGCAGCGTCATCCACGCGGCTGCGGGTGACCGGGCATCTGTTTCAGGCGCGTTTTGGTTCAGTTGTGATGGACGAGGACCATCTGATCGCCGCCGTCCGCTACGTGGCGCTGAACCCGGTGCGCGCCGGGTTGATACCAAAGGCAGCTGGCTCTGACCTGTTTTCGCACCACGCCGTCTTTGCTCGCAAAGACGGAAAGTCCGCGCTTCGTGTCAGTCCTCGCTGCCTTTGGTATGACAGAGCGGGCGCAGGACTGGCCTTTGGCGAGCACGCGGGCGCTGCTGGTCGGCAAAACCGGCCGCCATCTCAACGCCGCGCCAGCGCTGGAGCGCTGCGCCGGGCAGTTTGCGCAGATGATCGAAACCGAGCCGCCGCCCGACCGCCGCGCTGACCGGGCGCGACGCAAGACCGGGCAAACGCGGCAGGAGGCAAAGCGGATTTAGTAAACTGTCACCGATCAATACGACAACAGCCGCATCCATCGGATGCGGCTGCCAAAATGCGAACCGGCAAGCTGCCAGAAACCTCAGTACTTGCGCACAATCGGTCCCGCCGGGGCTGTCACGCCGGGATCATCCCAGCGGTAG
>JANLPP010000183.1:0-9938 GCA_031367295.1 Hyphomicrobiales bacterium
CGCGCGCCACGGTCTTGATGCGGTTGTTGACCACCAGCACCTCGCCCGCATAGGCGGCGTCGTTGATCCCGTCCCAGACGGTGATATTGCGAAACAGATATGAACCCACGCTGGTCTCCATCGCTGCAACCGGCTGGCCCGAATGGCATGCATAGCCTGGCACTCTGGCAGGATAGCAGGATAGCATGGCAGCGCAATCGCGCCCGAATGCCGGGCCGGCAATTGGCAACCCTTCTTTTTTATGCAGAACTATGGTCTGTCTTGAATCTGGCATGACAAGGACCGGCAATGATCAATATTCTGTGTTTCGGCGATTCAAACACCCATGGCACGCAGCCCATGGCGTCGATTGATGACCGGAGCCGCTGGAGTGCGGGCGAGCGCTGGCCGGGCGTGGTGCAAGCGGCCCTCGGGCCGGGCTACCATATCATTGAGGAGGGTCTGCCGGGCCGCACCACAGTGTTTGATGACCCGATCGAGGGAGCGCACAAGAACGGGCGGCGCTATCTTGCCGCCTGCCTTGAAAGCCACTGGCCGCTGGATATTGTGGTGCTGATGCTCGGCGTCAATGACCTCAAGGCGCGTTTTGGACTGACGCCGTTTGACATTGCCATGGGCATGGGTGCGCTCGCCGCCGACGTCAAATCTGTCACTGGCGCGTCGGGCAAGCCAGCCGATGTGCTCATCCTTGCTGCGCCGCCGATACGCACGACGGGCTGGACGGCGCTGATGTTTGCAGGCGGCGAGGCAAAATCCCTGGCGCTCGCGCCCCTCTGCAAGGAGCAGGCGGCACGGCAGGGCGCGGGATTTCTGGACCTTGGCACGGTTGCCAGCGTTTCGCTCCTTGACGGCATCCATTTTGACGCGGCGAATCACCGGGCGATTGGCGCGGCAGTGGCGAGCTTTATCAAAGCGCGCGCTGCGGCCAGTGGAAACTGATCGGCCCTCATGCCAATGCTTCCCAACGCGGGTATCAGCTGCGGTGCCATGCGGCCCCGGGCTGCCAGCTGACCCAAAGGACAAACCATGATTCACCAGCGCAAGACCGTCGCCGACCTGCGCGCGCTCAAGGGCAAACGCCAGCTGACCATGCTGTTTGTTGACACGCTGGATGAGGCTGCGGCAGCGAGCGCGGCTGGCATCGACATCCTTTCGATCATCGATCCGGTCTGGACGCCCGCCATGCGCGAGGCGGCAGGCGACTGTTTTGTGCAGGTGGGCCTGCTCTACGGCGAACTCTGCACCTATGAGGATTACATCCGCGCCGCGCACAAGGCCATGGTGCGGGGTGGTGACGCCTGCTACTGCGCGGCCAGCAACGACACGATCACCCGGCTTGCGGCTGAGGGCATTCCGGTCATTGGCCATGTTGGCCTCATCCCATCGAAAGCCACCTGGACCGGGGGCTTCAAGGCAGTGGGCAAAAGCGCGGCAAGCGCCATGCAGATCTACCATCATGTCAAGCAGCTCGAGGCGGCGGGTGCCATCGGTGCCGAACTTGAGGTTGTGCCCGACCGTGTCGCGGCAGAAATCTCGAAGCGCACGACGCTGATCATGCTGTCGATGGGCGCGGGGCCGGGCGGCGACGCGCAATATCTGTTCGCCGAGGATGTGCTGGGCTGCACGCGTGGCCACCGCCCGCGCCATGCCAAGGTCTATCGCAATTTCCGCGCCGAATATGACCGGTTGCAGGCCGAGCGCATTGCCGCCTTCAAGGAGTTCCGGGCCGATGTCGAGACCGGCGCCTATCCGGCCAGGGCGCATATGATCCCGATCGCCGATGACGAGTTTGCCGCTTTCATGCGGCAGCTGCCGGAGTGAGTTTTGAGCCTGCGGACGATACGGGCGCTGGGCTGGCCGGACGGGGCAGCGGGTCTTCCGCAGGCACCATTGAGCTAGCCCGCGCTCAATGCATCCGTTTGTCCATCCAATTCCATCCGTTCATGCCTCAGCTCGTCACCTTTGAGCCGCGCCCGTAAACCAGCAGCATGCCGATGATCACTGATCCGTAGATAATCTGGCGGCCGGCCTCGGGCATCTGCATGATCGACAGCACCGAGTTCAGCAGCACGATCAGGATGACGCCAACCAGCGTGCCCAGATAGCGCCCCCGCCCGCCCAGGATATGGGTGCCGCCGATCACCACTGCCGCGATGGCGGGCAGAACGTAAGCGTCACCCATGCCCTGGTAGGCCTTGGTGGAATAGCCCGCCAGCAGCACGCCCGCCGCCCCCGCGCACAGGCCGCACAAGGCAAACGAGCCGACAATAACGGCGCGGGTGTTGACGCCAGCAAGATAGGCCGCCGCCTCCTTGTTGCCGATGGCGTAGACGTAGCGGCCAAAAGCGGTGCGGGTCAGCAGCACCACGATAACCAGCGAGAAGCCGGCCCAGACGAACAGCGCGCTGGGGATGCCGAACAGGTGGCCAACGGCAAGGTCATTCATCAGCGGCGTCGCGGCGGTCTGCGGCGCAAAGCCGCCGGTGTGCGCCACCATCAGCCCGCGCATGACGGCATTGACACCGAGCGTGAAGATCATGGAAGGAATGCGCAGATAGGCGACGCCAATGCCGTTGATAATGCCCACCAGCAGGCCGATGCCGAGGCCGATGGGGATGGCCTTGGCCCCGCCAAAGGCAGTCGCCATCATCGCCGCCGCCGTCAGCGTCCATGGCACCGACAGGTCAATGTGGCCGAGCAGAATGACCACCATCATGCCGCCCGCCACAATGCCCAGAAACGCACCGACCTGCAGCTGCTGCAGCAGGTAGGTCGGCGACAGCAGCGTCATGGTGCCCTGCGTCGCCAGCGTGTAGGCGGTGCCGACAGCCAGGATCACCAGCACAAAAGCGCTCGCCACAATGATCGGCCTGGTGTCGTCGGCGAGGGCGAAGCGCGGGCGGCTCGGCGTTTCCAGCATCGTCATGGCGGTCTACCGGAAAAGTTCGAGAGTGTTTTTTACCCGCAGCACGCGAATGGCACCGAGTGACACGGCACCCAGCAGGATGATGCCTTCGAACAGGGGCTGCAACAGCGGGTCAACGTCAAAGATGCGGAAGTTGAAGGAAATCACACGCAGCACAAAGGCCCCGAAAATCGCGCCAATGGCAGAGCCAGCGCCGCCCAGCAGCGACACGCCGCCGATGACGACTGCCGCAATGGAGTTCAGCGTGTAGGAGCCGGCCTGCGGAATGTCGGCATTGCCGGACGAGGTCTGGATGGCGAGGAACAGCCCGGCGATTCCGGCAAGCAGGCCCGCCAGCGTGAAGGCGCTGATCTTGGCCCTGTCGATGGCAAGGCCCGACATGTAGGCCGCGCCCTCCGCCGAGCCGATGGCATAGACCGTGCGCCCGGTGACGGAGCGGGAAAACGGCACCCAGACCAGGAAAACCACCAGCAGCAACAGCAGCAGCGACACCGGGATCCAGCCGATGTAATCCCATATGCCACCAGTGCCCAGACCAAAGGTCTCGGCAAAGTCCGACAGGCCATTGGTCATTGCCCAGGAAAAATTCTCGTCCACCTCGCCACCCGGCTTGGGGCGCAGGAACAGGGCGAGGCCGACATAGATCGCGCCGGTGGCCAGCGTCGCAATAATCGGCTGGATGCGGCCATAGACGACAACGCAGCCATTGAGAAAACCCGCTGCCGCGCCCGCGCCAAGGCAGACGGCGATACCGCCCATGATCTGCAGCGGCCCGCCATGCAGCAGATGGCTGGCAAGGCAGTTGATCAGCGTCATCACTGCGCCCACCGACAGGTCAAGCCCGCCCAGCAGCACTGGAATGGTCTGGGCCATGGCGACAAGCGACAGCGAGAACGCCTCGTTGCCATTCTGCAGCAGCACCTGCGGGCTGAAACCTTTGGGGTGAAACCAGTTGTAGACCAGAAACAGTGCCAGAAACAGCGCGATGGCGGCAACGAGGCTGGCGTTCTGCCGGATCGCCATCGCCAGATCGGACGGGCGGGGGCGTGTGGATTGCGATGTCATGCGGGCCGCCAGGAGTGTTGGTATGCGCCGCGCCCATGCGTCTTTGCGAGCGCGGCGAAGCAATCCAGAGCCGCGCGTGTGGCCTCCGGGTTGCGTCGCTGCGCTCGCAAGGACGGGGACGGGTAGCGCGCGCTCATGCGCCCGCTCCATGGCCGGCGTGCTGGGGCGCGGCCTCCATCGCAAAGGCGCTCGCCACGATATTCATCTCCGTTATTTCTGCGCCCTCAAGCTCGCGGCTGACGCGCCCGCCCACCATCACGCTGACGCGGTTGCAGCAGCCGATCAGCTCCTCATAGTCCGTCGAGTAAAACAGGATTGCCGCGCCAGCCTCCGCCAGCTGGCGCAGCAGGCGATAGATTTCCTGTTTCGTGCCCACGTCAATGCCGCGGGTCGGGTCGTTGAGCAGAATAATGCGCGGATTGGTCATCAGCCATTTGGCGATGACGACCTTTTGCTGGTTGCCGCCCGACAGGGTCGAGACAGCATCGGTCGAGGCGCCGATCTTGATTTTGAGCCGGTCAATCGCCTGCTCGATCACCTTGTCCTCTTTGGCCTTGTCAACAAAAGGCCCGCGCCGCAGCGTGTTGAGCGAGGCGATGGCGAGGTTGTGGCCGATCGACATCGGCAGCATCAGCCCTTCCGTCTTGCGGTCCTCCGGGATCAGCGCGATGCCCATTTTCGGATGCTTGGCGGCGGCGGGCGAGCCGAGTCTTGCCGGTTTGCCGTCAACCAGAATCTCGCCCTTGACACCGCGCAGCACGCCGAACAAGGCCAGCAGCAATTCCTTCTGGCCCTGCCCGTCAAGCCCGCCGAGACCGACAATTTCGCCTTTGCCGACAGACAGGGAGACGCCATTCAGCCGCGCCTCCCACGACAGGTCTTTGACTTCCAGAACGGGCGCGGCTTTGACGCGTAAAACTTTTGGCGGAAAGTGGCTGGAAATCTCGCGGCCAATCATCAGCTGCACAATCTCGGCCTTGGATTTGGCGCCCATGGCAAATGTCTCGATATGCCGGCCGTTGCGGAACACCGACGCCGTGTCGGCCAGCGCCTCAATCTCATGCATGCGGTGCGAAATATAGAGAATGGCAAGGCCCTCTGCCTTCAGCTTGGCCAGCATGGCGTAGACTTTTCCGACATCCGCCTGCGTCAGCGCCGATGTCGCCTCGTCGAGAATCAGCAACCGCGGATCTTTCGACAGCGCCTTGCCAATCTCCACCATCTGGCGGCGCGACAGCGGCAACTCGCGCACCATCGCGCGCGGGTCAATATCCTCGCAGCCGATACGCGCCAGCACCGCCTCGGCGCGCGCGCGCTGCGCCTTGCGGTCAATCAGCCCGAAGCGCCCCATTTGCAGCCAGCGCGGCGGATCGGAAATGGCGATATTGTCGGCGACGGTCAAATCCGGCATCAGCGACAATTCCTGAAAGATGCAGACGACACCCTTGGCATTGGCCTGCGAGGGCCGGTCAAAATGCACCTCTTCGCCCGCCAGCGCCATGCTGCCCGTGTCGCGCTGCACGACGCCCGATGCAATCTTGATAAGGGTCGATTTGCCTGCGCCATTTTCGCCAAGCACAGCGTGGATGGATCCGGCGCGGCAGGCAAAATCGACATTTTCCAGCGCATGCACGCCGCCGTAACGTTTGGAAACGCCGGTCATGGCGAGGAAGGGAGGGGAGTTAGAGGGTGAGTTCAAGGGGAATTCCGGAGTTCAATTCACAGCACTCCCTTCGTCTTGGCCGGGCTTGTCCCGGCCAACCACGCGGTATGGCTTTGCAGTCCTGACAATCAAAGTAACGGTGGCGCGGCGTAGATGGCCGGGACAAGCCCGGCCAAGACAACCGTATCTGTTCGATCACAGTTATTTGCAGTGGCCGTTTCTGGATTTCCAGAAACGGTCACCCGGGACTACCCGGCCTACTGCGAGTTCTTCTCGTCCTTCGCCATAATGTCCACGGCGTTGATATTCACGCCGCAGGGCGGGAAGGAGTTTGGCGTGAAGAAGTTGTCGGTCAGGTTCGACCAGAAATTCACGCCATCCTTGAGCGAGGTGTAATCTTCCACCGGGATGGGGATCGAGATCAGCTGCGGCATCACATTGCCCTGCAGCGCTGAAATCGCCGCCTTCATCGAGATCGCGACAAGGCCGGGCGACTGGCCATAAGACAGGCCCTTGAAGCCCTTGTTGGCGGCGATCTGCTTGCGGAAGCCGTTCTCGCCCTCGCCTGCCATCGGCACCAGCGCGTGCTTGGCGTCAATCATGGCGCGCACCGTGCCGGTCGAGCCGCCCTGGGTGAACACACCATCAAACTTGCCATGCACGGCCAGCGCGTCGGCGGTCACTTTCTGAGCGGTGCCGTCATCCCAGTTGCCGACAACCTCGACGATTTCAAACTTGTTGCCCGCGGCTTCCATCACAGCGCGGAAGCCGACATGCCGGTCACGGTCCACCGAGTTGCCGGGCAGGCCGCGCACCTCAAGAATCTTGCCGTCCTTCTTGCCCATTTCCTTGATCAGGAAGTTGGCGCTCATCTCGCCCATCTTGGTCTGGTCTTCATTGACCATCATCACCTTGTCCGTGTCGAGCACGTTGTCGAACGGCACAACGACGACATTGCTCTTGTCGGCGAGCTTTATCACGCGGTCAAAGCCGTCCGGCGACACGGCGATGGTGACAATCGCGTCGTAACCCTGATTGATAAAGTCCTCCATCGCGCCGAGCTGGGCGGCGACGTCGGTGCCGGTCGAGACGACCTTCATTTCCTTGATATTTTCCTTGATGCCCGCCTGTTCGGCGAAAGCCTTGGCGGTTTTGATCATCTGAATGCGCCAGGTGTTGCCGACAAAGCCGTTGACGATGGCGATGCGGTAGGGACCGTCTTTTTTCTTCCACTGGAAGAACTTGGTCTTGTCATTCCAGGGCTTGAAACATTCCGGGTTGGCCGGGGGGCCATTGACGACTGCCGGGCCGGCCATTGCGTAACCCGACACAAAAAGAGCCGCTGTTGATACAGCGGCAAGACGCCAGAACTTGGTCATAGGATGCCCTCCCTAAGGACGTGGTGATGGTCTTTTGAACTGTTTTCCAGGGCCGCAGTTCGTGGTAGATCGGTCCTGTGCAGCGGCATACAAGCATGCTACCCCGGATTCCACAAGACGGTTTAGCTGGACAAAAAAGGGGAAATTCATGATCGACGAACCGCCGCTGCTTGCCATCAGCCGCCGCAGGGCACCCCACGACGCCAGCCTGCTGGACCGGCTGCGGGGCACGCCGACGAGCTTTGTGGTCGACGCGATGGGCGGGCGCGGCGCACTGGACTGGCGCATCAAGCCGCTGCCCGGCGGCCCGCAGGCCATGCTTGGCTTTGCCCTGACCTGCGCCAACGGCCCGGACGACAACCTCGCCCTGTGTGCCGCTGTGGCGCAATGCCAGCCCGGCGAGGTAATTGTGGCCGGTACGGATGGCTATACCGGCGCGGCGGTCGCTGGTGACCTGACGCTGGGCATTGCGAGGAACCGTGGCGTTGCCGGATTTGTCACCGATGGCCTGGTGCGCGACACCGGCGACATCGAGGCGCTGGCCTTCCCCTGTTTCGCGATGGGCGTGACACCCAACTCCCCGAACCGCAACGGGCCGGGCTCGGTCGGCCTGCCCATTATCTGCGGCGGCGCGCGCATTGAAACCGGCGATATTGTCATTGGCGACCGCGACGGTGTGGTCATCGTGCCGCGCGCTTCGGCCGAGGCGGTGATTGCCAGACTGGCGGATGTGCGCACCGCCGAGGCCGCGCTGCAGGCCGCCGTGCGGGCGGGCAAAACGGACGTGGATTTTGTCGCGGCGCTGCTGGCCGGGCCGCGCGTGCTTTACTCAGACCAGTGAGCGGGGGCTGCGCGTGCCGGACTTCCCCATCATTGATGCCCATGTCCACCTTTTGGACACCAAACGCTTCGGCTATGCCTGGGCCGCTGGCGTTCCGGCCCTGCAACGCGATTTTTCGCCGGATGACCTGATGGCCTGCGCCGCGCCTGCGCAGATTGAGGCGTTTGTGTTCGCGGAGGTGGATGTTGACGATCCGCAGTACATGGGCGAGGCGCGCTGGGTGGACGCGCTGGCCAGAACGGAAAAGCGCCTGAAAGGCGCAGTCGCCGCCCTGCCGCTGGAGCGCGGCGCGGCGATCGAGGCTGACATGGCGGAGCTGGCGGCGCTGCCCGTCGCGCGTGGCGTGCGGCGATTGATCCAGAACCAGCCGGACCCCGGTTTTGTGTTGCAGCCGAAATTCATTGAGGCGGTAAAACTGCTGCCGCGCCACAATCTGAGTTTTGATGTCTGCATATTCCACACCCAGATGACCAACACGCTGGCCTTCATGCGGCTGTGCCCGCAGGTGTCCTTCATTCTCGACCATATCGGCAAGCCCGGCATCAAGGCGGGCCTGCTCGACCCGTGGCGGGCGCAGCTGCGGGAAATGGCGCGGCTGCCCAATGTAGTGTGCAAGCTGTCGGGCGTGACGACGGAGGCCGAACACAACAGCTGGACGCGCGATCAGCTGCGGCCCTACATTGACCATGTGATTGAATGCTTCGGCTTTGACCGCGTCATGTATGGCGGCGACTGGCCGGTGTCGGAACTGGCCGGAAACTATGGGGCCTGGCTGGCGGCGCTGGACTGGGCGACGCAGGGGTGCAGCGAGGCGGAAAAGCGGAAACTGTTCCGCGACACAGCCATCCGCGCCTACCGGCTGGAGATGTGATGCAGCCGTGCGGCTTGCAAGCAGCGTTGGACCGCCGGCCTCCGGCCGGCTCTTCGTGCAGCCGAAACCTCTGCAAATATGAGCAAACAGACTTTGCAGCATCGGGGTCGGCCGGAGGCCGGCGGTCAAACGCTTTGCCTCACGCTGATCGGCCTGCCCTGTGATGCGCAGCGCCCTGCAAAAGCACGGCCACAGTATCGCCGCCCTGCGTCTGGCGGCGCGTAAAAAACTGCCGCGCATGGTGTTCGACATGGTGGACGGCGCGGCGGGCGATGAGGTGACGATGCGGCGCAATGAGGAGGCGCTGGCGGCCATCGAGTTTGTGCCGAAGGTTTTGAACGGCGCGCCCGTGCGCGATCAAAGCGTCGAGCTGTTCGGCAAGCGCCTGCCCAGCCCGGTCATCATCGGCCCCACGGGCCTCGCCGGACTTCTGTGGCCCCGCGCGGAACTGGCCGCCGCGCGCGCCGCCGCGCAGCACCAGACAATCTACACCGTCAGCCACGCCTCGACCTGCACGATTGAGGAGATTGCCGCCGCCAGCGCCGGGCGCAAATGGATGCAGGTTTTCCTCTACAAGGACCGCGCCATCACGCAGGCGTTTGCCGACCGCGCCGCCGCCGCCGGCTATGAGGCGCTGGTGCTGACAGTGGACAACCAGGTGGTCGCCGGACGTGACCGGGATGCCGCCAACGGCCTGAGCTTTCCGCTGCGCATCACCCTGGCCAGCGCGCTGCAATGCCTCGCCCGCCCCATGTGGATGGCGCGCCTGTCCCGCGCGCCAAACCCCACCTTTGTCAATTACATGCAGGGCAGGCCGCGCGCCAGCCTTGGCGCTTTCGGCCCGCTGATGGTCAGCCAGCTCGACCCGTCCGTCACCTGGAAAGACTTCGACTGGCTGCGCGCCCGCTGGCGCGGCCCGCTGCTGGTCAAGGGACTGCTGCATCCCGATGAGGCGCGCGAGGCGGCGCGGCGCGGCGCGGATGCGGTGATAGTGTCGAACCATGGCGGGCGCCAGCTGGACGGCGCGCTGCCGTCTATCGTCGCTTTGCCGCCAATCGTTGACGCGGTGGCCGGGGCCATTCCCGTTCTGATAGACGGCGGCTTCCGCCGCGGGGCGGATGTGGTCAAGGCGCTGGCGCTGGGGGCGCGCGCCGTGCTGGTTGGCCGCCCGCATCTGTGGGGGCTTGCCGTTG
>JANLPP010000186.1:0-11823 GCA_031367295.1 Hyphomicrobiales bacterium
CCGATGATGGCTGGGGGGCGCTTGACAGCCTGCCGGCCTTCAAAACCGAGGTCACGATAGAGCGCCCGCGCAAGGTCATCACCCGCAACGACTCGCCTGACCTGTCCTTCGACCGCTCGATAAATCCCTACCGGGGCTGCGGGCATGGCTGCGCCTATTGTTTTGCCAGGCCAACCCACGCCTACCTGGACCTGTCGCCCGGCCTCGATTTTGAGACTAAACTGTTCGTCAAGGAGGGCGCGGCGTTGATCCGGCCGGGCAGGCCGATGGAAACTTGACCGGACCGGCCGGCGGCGCTCAAGCTTCCTTGCTACACCCTCAAAAATGAGGCACATAGCCTCAAATCTTCCTGCCGGTCTCAGCTTTCATGAATTCCCCCCTCCGCACCGGCATTGCAGGCCTTGGCACAGTTGGCGCGTCCGTCGCCATTCTGCTGCAACGCCAGGCCGCCGCGCTGCTTGCCCGCACCGGGCGCGCGGTCAGCGTCACCGCCGTGTCGTCCCGGGTCAGGGGCAAGGACCGCGGCGTTGATCTCTCCGCCTGCCGCTGGTTTGACGATCCCGTTGCGCTGGCGCAATCGCCGGACATCGACCTTTTCGTCGAGCTGATCGGCGGCGACGAGGGGCCGGCCCGCCTTGCCGTCGAGGCGGCGCTCAAGGCGGGCAAGCACGTCGTCACCGCCAACAAGGCGCTGCTGGCCAGACACGGCCTGGCGCTGGCCCGGCTGGCGGAAAGCCATGGCGTGGCGCTGGCTTTCGAGGCGGCGGTGGCGGGCGGCATTCCGGTCATCAAAACCCTGCGCGAGGGGCTGGCGGGCAATGCCATCGCGCGCGTTTATGGCATTCTCAACGGCACCTGCAATTACATCCTGTCGCGCATGGAAGAGGAAGGTCTGGCCTTTGACGTGTGTTTGAAGGAGGCGCAGCAGCTGGGCTATGCCGAGGCGGACCCGACCTTTGACATCGGCGGCTTTGACACGGCGCACAAGCTCGCCATCCTCACCTCGCTGGCGTTCGGCACGCAGATTGACGCCGAGGCCATCCATATCGAAGGCATCCAGTCGATCACGCTGGAAGACCTGAAGGCCGCTGACGAACTGGGCTACCGGATAAAACTGCTGGGCGTGGCGCAACGCACTGCCAATGGCATCGAGCAGCGCGTGCACCCCACCATGGTGCCGAAGTCCAGCGCCATCGCGCAGGTGATGGGCGTCACCAATGCGGTGACGATTGACGGCGACGCCGTGCATGAGCTGACACTGATCGGCCCGGGCGCGGGCGGCATGGCCACCGCCTCGTCGGTTGTGGCGGACATTGCCGACATAGCGCGCGGCGCTGTGCCGGCGCCCTTCGGCAGGCCCGCTGCAATGCTGGAGGCGGCGGCGCGCATTGCCATGCAGCGGCACGAGGGCGGCTATTATGTGCGCCTGTCGGTAGTGGACAAGCCGGGCGCGGCGGCAGCCATTGCCACCCGCATGGCGCAGCAGCAGATTTCGCTCGAGAGCATTGTGCAGCGCCGCCCGCCGGTCAAGGGCGCGCATCTGGCGGGCGGTCCCGTCCCGGTTGTGCTGATCACCTATGCCACCAGCGAGGCGACCATCCGGCAGGCGCTGGAAGCAATCGTTAAGGATGGTTACGTCGCGCAGCCGCCGCAGGTGATACGGATCGAACGTGAGTAAGGGAAGTTTTGTGTTTATAGCGGATAGAGTGCGCTGTCTGTCATCCCGGGCGGCGCAGCCGGACCGGGATCCAGGGGCCGCGGACAGCAGTCCAGCCGCTGCTCTGGTTCCCGGCTCCGCTGCGCGGGCCGGGATGACACATTTTTCCACAAATGCCAGAAAGAGCCAGCCATGACCGACCTCGTTATCCAGCAGCAGGACATCATCGAGCGCATTCTCACGCTGGAGCTGGTGCGCGTCACCGAGCGCGCCGCCGTGTCCTCTGCCCGCTGGCGCGGCCGCGGCGACGAAAAGGCCGCCGACCAGGCGGCGGTGGACGCCATGCGGCGCGAGCTCAACCGCCTGCCGATTGACGGCACCATCGTCATCGGCGAGGGCGAGCGCGATGAGGCGCCGATGCTGTTCATCGGCGAGAAAGTCGGCACCAAGACCGGCCCCAAAGTCGATATCGCGGTTGACCCGCTGGAGGGCACAACGCTCTGCGCCAAGGACATGCCCGGCTCTATCGCCGTCATGGCGATGGCGCAGGCCGGCGCGCTGCTCAACGCGCCCGATGTCTACATGGACAAAATCGCCGTCGGCCCCGGCTATCCGCGCGGCGTTGTCGATCTCGACATGTCGCCGGAGGAAAACATCCGTTCGCTGGCCAAGGCCAAAGGCGTCAAGATCGGCGAGATCACCGTGCTGATTTTGGACCGCCCGCGCCACCTCGGCCTGATCGAGGCCTGCCGCAAGGTTGGCGCGTCGATCCGCCTGATCACGGACGGCGATGTGGCCGGCGTGATTTTCACCACGCAGTCGGAAACCACAGGCGTTGACCTGTATCTGGGCAGCGGCGGCGCGCCCGAAGGCGTGCTTGGCGCAGGCGCGCTGCGCTGCGTCGGCGGCCAGATGCAGGGACGGCTGATCCTTGACACCGAGGCCAAACGCGTGCGCGCCTTTGGCATGGGCATCACGGACCCGCTGAAGAAATATGACATGAAGGAGCTGGCGTCGGGCGACGTCGTGGTCGCCGCCACGGGCGTCACCGACGGCGCGCTGCTGCGCGGCGTGCGCTTCCACAAGGACCGGGTGGAAACTGAAACCATCATCTACCGCTCGGTGACCGGCACAGTCCGCCGCATCGCCGCCGAACACCGGCAGTTCGGCAAGTTCAAGCTGGATTGAGCGGGGGCGTAACGCGATACAACCCTGCCCGCTCATGGCCGAACTTCGCCAGAAAGGGCAGCGCCGCGCCGCCGATGGCGCGGGCGTCGGGGCCGATTGTGCCTTCAAAGACGCCCACCTGCGACAGGCCCCGCTTGTCGAGGGCGTCCAGTTTCTCGGCCACACGCGCGGCGAGCCGGGCGCGCACCGGCGCGGGCATGGCCCCGTCGATGACGGCGGCTTCAAAATCTATCACCGAAATGGCCGCGACCGTCGCCAGCGCCAGCCCGCCCGACGCCTCCTCGATCCAGCCGTCGAGATGCGCGCCAAAATCATCCCATGCGTCCGGCGTCTTCCAGATTGAAGACGGGTCGATGCCGGCCGAACGCAGGCGGTTTTCGAGCGTATAAATCGAGGCGCGGCGGATCAGGGTCTGCATTGCGCCCGCTTCAGGATCACTCACCGGCATGGAGCCAAAAGCCCCGGCGTTGCCGCCGCGCCCGGGATACAGCACGCCATCCAGCGCAATGCCGCCGCCGATGAACGAGCCCACGAAAAAATAGGCGAAATCGCGCCGCTTCCAGCCCTGACCGAAAAACAGCTCTGCGGCGCAGGCCGAGGTGGCGTCATTGCCCAGCGTCACCGCATAGGGCGACAGCGCGTTCACCTCCGCCAGTATGTCAAAATCGCGCCACGCATCCATGGCACCTTTGGGGGCGCCGATCTGGTCGCCCCAGTTCCACAATTCAAATGGCGTGGCGACGCCAAGCCCCGCGACGCGCCGCCGCTGCCCCACGCTGAGCGAGGCCAGCGCCTGTGGCAGGGCCCGCCCGAGAAACGCCAGGATTGCGGCGGGCATGGGATAGGCAAACGTTTCATGCGCCCGCCAGCGCGGCGCGCCGGTGAAATCCACCAGAATCAGGTCGCAGCTGCGCCGGCCAATTTTAAGGCCGAGCGAAAACGCCCCGTCCGGCGCCAGGGCGTAGGGCACCGCCGGCTGGCCGACCTTGCCGCGCGTCGGGTCCAGCCTCGCGATCAGTCCGTCGGCGGCCAGCCGGTTCATCAGCGCCGCCGCCGTCTGGGCGGACAGGCCGGTCTGGCGCGCGGCGTCGATTTTGGACAGCGGACCGTGCCGCCGCAGCAGCGACAGGATCAACCGCTCATTGGCAAGGCGCGGCGTTTTGGCGGGGCGCCGGGCGGGCGAGCTAGCGCGCCGGTCACTGGCGGCGGCTCCCACAGGCACGTCTCCGGCAGGCCCGCTGTCCAGAGCCGCCTGCGTCCGAAAGGATGCCCGCCGCTCGACCATTGCCGCCTTCACTCCCGCACCATCATGCCACGTCACAGTTATGCGGAGGCTTAGCAGTTGCGGGAGGGCTGTCAATAAATCATATCGATTGATTTATCGATTGACTCTATCATGCAACCTGTGCTTCTAGCCGCCAGCAATTCCGCCGCCACCCTTATGGGAACTCAGGGCGACGGCGGTTGTTAAGGCGCGGCCTGCGTGCCCGCCCTGCGTAAACCTGAAGCCTATCCCGGGAGGATACATGTTCAAGAAAATCGCACTGTTGTCGTCAGCCGCCGCTTTCGCTTTCGCTATGACCGGCACAGCCCAGGCCGCCGACGTCGGCGCCTGCCTCATCACCAAGAACAACACCAACCCCTTCTTCGTGAAAATGAAGGAAGGTGCGGAAGCCAAGGCCAAGGAAGCCGGCATCAAGCTGCAGTCCTTTGCCGGCGTGAAGGACGGCGACGCCGCCCCGCAGATCACCGCCATTGAAAACTGCCTCGCCGGCGGCGCCAAGGGCATCCTGATCACCCCGTCGAACGACTCGGTCGGCCCGGCGCTGAAGAAGGCCCGCGCCGGCGGCGTACTGGTCATTTCGCTCGACACCCCGCTCGCCGACAAGGACGCGCAGGACATGACCTTCGCGACCGACAACTTCGAAGCCGGCCTGCTGATCGGCAAATGGGCCAAGGCCCAGCTTGGCGACAAGGCTGCTGAAGCCCGCATCGGCATGCTCGACATCAACAAAGACAACATCTCGGTCGACGTGCTGCGCGACACCGGCTTCCTCAAGGGCTTCGGCATTGACGTGCCGGACCTGAAGGTGATGGGCTCGGAGAAGGACAAGCGCGTTATCGGCCACGAATCCTCGGGCGCCAATCCCGAAGGCGGCGTCAAGTCGGTCGAGAACCTGCTCGCCAAGGACCCGGCAATGAACGTCGTTTACACAATCAACGAGCCAGCTGCCGAAGGCGCGTTCCAGGCCCTCAAGAAGGCCGGCAAGGACAAGGGCGTTCTGGTCGTTTCGGTTGACGGCGGCTGCCCCGGCATCAAGAGCGTTGCTTCGGGCGTCATCGGCGCAACCTCGCAGCAGTATCCGCTGCTGATGGCCTCGAAGGGCATTGAAGCGATTGCCGCTTTCGCCAAGGACGGCTCGAAGCCGAAGGCTTCGGAAGGCCTGACTTTCTTCAACACCGGCGTCAACCTTGTCACCGACAAGCCCGTCAAGGGCGTGCCCTCGATCGACTCGAAAGAAGGCATGGCGAAGTGCTGGGGCTGATCGCCTCCATTTCATATTGACTTGAATAAAGCGAAGGGCGACTGTGAGGTCGCCCTTTGTTCATGAGACGCCTGCAACAGGGCGCGGCGCAGGGGCAGGACACGCGAAAACGGGGGCAAATGCATGAGCGACCAGCCCGCTCCGACCAAAACAATCTCGGATTTCGAAGCGACACTCAACAAGGCTGACACTTCGGTCGTAGCGTTTGAGGAGGACGACAAAACCTTCGTGCATTGGGTGCGCGGCTTTCTGCGCGGCAATCCGACGGCCATTCCCGCAACGCTTCTCATCGTCAGCGTGTTGATATTCGGCGCAATTGCCCAGAATTTCCTCAATGCCAGCACGCTGTCGCTGGTGCTCAAGCAGGTCACTGTCATCGGCATTATCGCCATTGCGCAGACGATGATCATCCTGACCGCTGGCATCGATCTTTCAGTGGGTGCCATCCTGGTACTGTGCATGATTGTGATGGGCAAGCTGTCGGTCGATTCGGGCGTTCCGACCGGAATAGCCATAGCCATTGCGATGGCCGTCGGCACGGCGATGGGCGCCCTCAACGGCGCGCTGGTGACCTACGTCCGCCTGCCGCCGTTCATCGTCACGCTCGGCACGCTCAGTATCTTCACCGCGCTCAAGCTGTGGTATTCGCATTCCGAATCCGTCCGGCCTGCGGATATTGAAGAGAAGGCCCCCTTCCTTAACTGGTTTGGCCAGACCTTTGATCTCGGCGGCGCGCAGGTGACCTATGGTGGCATCGCCATGATCGCGCTGGCGGTACTGGCGTGGTACATGCTGAACCGGACGCCGTGGGGCAAGCATGTGCAGGCGGTGGGTGACGACCCGGACTCGGCTTCGCTCGCCGGTATTCAGGTCAGCCGCGTACTGGTTTCGGTCTATGCTTTTGCCGGGCTGATCTGCGGCTTCTGCGCCTGGGTTGCCATCGGGCGTGTTGGGTCAGTGTCCCCCATCGCGTTTGAAACGGCCAACCTCGATTCCATTACCGCGACCGTCATCGGCGGCACCTCGCTGTTCGGCGGACGCGCGTCGATCGCCGGATCCGTGCTCGGCGCGCTGATCGTCGGCGTGTTCTCAACCGGGCTGTCCCTCGCCCGCGTCGATGACTACTGGCAGACTGGCACCACTGGCGTGCTCGTCATCGTCGCGGTCGCAATCGACCAATGGCTGCGGAGGGCCACCCAGTGAGCGCGCTCGAACCCATCCTCACCGCGCGCGGCCTGTCCAAGCGCTATGGCACCGTTGTCGCCCTCAACAATGCGGATTTCGATCTTTATCCGAACGAAATCCTCGCCGTCATCGGCGACAATGGTGCCGGCAAGACCAGCCTGATCAAGGCGATCACCGGTGCAGTGACGCCCGACCATGGCGAGATCAGGCTTGATGGCAAGGTCGTGCATTTCCGCTCGCCGCAGGACGCGCGGGCCGCCGGCATCGAGACCGTCTACCAAAACCTCGCGCTGTCGCCGGCCCTTTCGATTTACGACAATATGTTTCTGGGGCGCGAGCGGCTGAAGCCCGGCTTCCTCGGCAAATATTTTAGATTGCTGGATCGCTCCGGCATGCAGAAATTCGCTCGCGACAAGCTCAGCGAACTTGGCCTGATGACGATCCAGAATATCGAGCAGCCAGTTGAATCGCTGTCGGGCGGCCAGCGCCAGGGCGTCGCCGTGGCGCGCGCCGCCGCCTTCGGCTCGCGCGTCGTTATCATGGACGAGCCGACAGCGGCGCTGGGCGTCAAGGAATCGCGCCGGGTGCTGGAGCTCATTCTCGACGTCAAAAAACGCGGCATGCCGATCATCCTGATCAGCCATAACATGCCGCATGTATTTGAGGTTGCGGACCGCATCCACATCCACCGGCTGGGCAAGCGCCATGCGGTGGTCGACCCGAAGAAGATTTCGATGTCGGACGCGGTGGCGATCATGACCGGAGCAATGGCCCCGCCGCCGGGGACGGGGTAGTAGGGGGGCAAATCTTACAACGTTAAAATCAGAGAAACATGGAATTAGGCTTTTGCAAACCCTGTTGGCTCACCATGTTGACGATTGTCTGATATTTCTGTGATAGCGTGATCTAATGACAATTTTTGCGATCCTCCTTCCCCATCCGCAACCAGAGCTGGCGAAAGCCGTTCGGGAAGCATACGCAAATGATCATTATATGATAAATGATTTGCAGTGGCTCGTTTCTTCGGACGGGACCGCAGTTGATGTGTCGGCGAAACTCGGAATTTTCGATGCAAAAGCTCCAAGCAAAACGGTTACGGGCAGTGCGATAGTTTTAGCCACGTCGTCTTATTTTGGTCGCGCTCCAACACCGGTTTGGGAATGGATGAAGGCAAAGCTGGAGGGGATGCGTGGCTAAAGCCCATCCACCAGAATCCGGTCCTCCGCAGCAGTTTGCC
Source organism: Hyphomicrobiales bacterium (assembly GCA_031367295.1). GTDB lineage: Bacteria > Pseudomonadota > Alphaproteobacteria > Rhizobiales > Beijerinckiaceae > JANLPP01. Next base: position 7,814 of record JANLPP010000186.1, read on the forward strand.
AATGTTCCGCCACCGCTGGATCTTTATCCGACTTCCGACATTCGATTTGTTTTAGTTGAGCTTGGCAAGATTGGATCAAAAATAGACAACCAGGCTGAGGATTTGAAAAAGCAAACCGCGAAGCTGGAAGTTATTGAACGCGCTGTGGACAGGGTAAAAACAGGCGCTTTCGTGGCCTTCGTTATCCTTTCAGCCGTCGTTACTTTTTTCTGGTGGGCGCTTGGCGACAGGATCGCGAATGCAGTGCGCACTGGGCTTCAGTTGCCTGCTTTGCAATTGGAAACTCTGCCGCACTACACTGGTGCGCCCCCGGCTGTCGCACCGCTTTTGCAACCAGACCAAGCGGTTCCGCGCAAGTAATTGTCAATCTGTATGCCAATGCGGAAGTTTTAGTGCGCAAGGCAGACGTTGGCACCTGTACGAAACACCGCGCTCAGAACACACAGAAATTGCCTAACGCCCCCCGCCGCGCTCATATACCCCTCATGCGCTTCACGCCCCAGTTCCTCGACGAGATCAAGGCCCGGCTGCCGGTGTCGGATGTCGTCCGCGCGCGCGTAAAACTGACGAAGTCGGGGCGGGAGTGGAAGGGGCTGTCGCCGTTTGGCTCGGAGAAAACCCCGTCCTTCTTCGTCAATGACCAGAAGGCAGCCTGGTTCGATTTTTCGTCCGGCAAGAACGGCGATATTTTCAGCTTTGTAATGGAAACGGAGGGCCTGTCTTTCGGCGACGCGGTGGAGCGGCTGGCGGGCGAGGCGGGTGTGCCGCTGCCGGTTGCCACGCAGGAAAACTACGAACAGGACAAAAAGCGCGCCGGGCTGCACGAGGTGCTTGAGCTCAGCGCGCAGTTTTTTGAGGCCCAGCTCCAGCAAAAGGCCGGTGCCAGGGCGCGCGGCTATCTGTCGGACCGGGGCCTGACCCCCGCCGTGCAGCAGGAATTCCGCCTCGGTTACTCCCCCAATGAACGCTACGCCCTGCGCGACTGGCTGGCGGCAAAGAACGCCAGCGCCGAAACCATGATCGAGGCGGGCATGCTGATCCATGGCGAGGACATCGCCGTGCCCTATGACCGTTTCCGCGACCGCGTCATGTTTCCGATCTGCGACCGGCGCGGCCGCGTCATCGCCTTTGGCGGGCGGGCTTTGGACAAGGACGTGCCGGCCAAATATCTGAACTCGCCGGAAACGCCGCTGTTTCACAAGGGTGCCTGCCTTTACAACCAGCACAAGGCCAGGGTCGCGGCGCATGACAAGGGCATGGTCATTGCGGTTGAGGGCTATGTTGACGTCATCAGCATGAGCGCGGCGGGTTTTCCGCACACGGTTGCGCCGCTCGGCACCGCGCTGACGCCGGAACAGTGCGATCTGCTGTGGCAGATGGCGGAGGAGCCGATCCTGTGTTTTGACGGCGACAAGGCCGGCCGCAAGGCGGCTTATCGGGCCATCGACACGGCTCTGCCGCTGATCGGCCCCGGCAAGGCGCTGCGCTTTGCCCTGTTGCCGGATGGGCAGGACCCGGATGATCTCGCCCGCTCCGGCGGCGAGAGCGCGATTGCCGAGGTGATCGGCGCGGCCCTGCCGATGTCGGACCTGCTGTTTGCGCGTGAGGTGGAGGCAGCCGAGCCGCTCAACACGCCGGAGCGGCGGGCGGGGCTGGAGCGGCGGATCGGCGAACTGCTGAAGGCGATCTCCGACGAGACGCTGCGCGGCTATTACCGCGACGACATGAAGGCGCGCCTCGACGCGCTGACCGGCCGCAGCGCGGGCCAGCGCGGCAACGCGCGCGCCGGCGCCGGCCGCCAGCAGGGGGCGCGCGGCTATGCTGCCGGCCAGCGCAGCCGCTTTGGCCCGCAAGGCCCGCAGCTTGGCTATGTCTCCGCCCCGCTTGCCCAGAGCGCCGGCCTTGCCCAAAGCCCGGTGGTGCAGCGCGGCGCGGCCCTGCCGGCCCGCGAGGCGCTGATCCTTGCCATTCTGATCAACCACCCCGGCCTGCTCGCCCAGCACGGCGAGGAGATCGGCGGCATGGACCTTGCCAGCCGCGAGGCGCAGCGGCTGCGCGACGCCATGCTGCATCTGGCCGCTGCCAGCGCCCGCAGCCCGGCGGACATGGCGCTGGGGCTGGATGCGGCGGCGCTGGGCGCCATCCGCACCCGGATTGTGCGCAGCGCCGCCGGGGCCGGGCTGGCCTGGTGCGTCCACCCGGGGGCGGCGGAAATCGACGCTGGAAATGTTTTAGCCCAGGCTTTGGCCTTGCATCGCCGGGGGCACCACCTAAATAAGGAACTTATTTTGGCCGAAGCTGTGGCCATAGCCGATGGAACCGAGCAGACCTTCGCGCATTTGCATGAAATCAAGGCGGAACTTGCCAGTCTCGAAGGCAAAGAGGCGACGCTGGAGGGTTTTGGGCTGATGTCAGGCTTGAAACCGCCGCCAGTTTAGGGCAAGGGGCGCGGTCTGCCAGGTGCCTGAGCCTGATTTGGTTAATATGGATTTAAGCACCGCCGGGCCAAAGCTGGGGCTGGACGATTAAATGATGCAACGGACTGCCCGCGCAGTCCGTACTAGAGTGCAGGACCGTGCAGTGCAGGACGGCGCTGCGCCCGCTCAAAACGTGACGCGCCCGCCCGGGCAGATGGAGCAACTGACCATGGCGACCAAGAACGACGAGAAGACCGAGAGCGAAGGCACCGTCGCCGAGGCCTCTGACAGCCCCTTGCTCGATCTTTCCGATGTTGCTGTCAAGCGGATGATCAAGCTTGCCAAAAAGCGCGGCTTTGTCACGCTTGAGGAGTTGAACGCCGTTCTGCCGCCGGAGGAAATTTCCTCGGACCAGATCGAGGATATTTATACCATGCTCAGTGAAATGGGCATCAGCGTCACCGACAATGAAAGCGGCACCGAAGACGGCGACAAGGAAGCCGAGGGCGAGGAGGCCGAAGAGGCCGAGGGCGGCGATCTGGTCGAGGCCTCGCGCGGCACGGCGGTGGTCGCCCGCTCGTCCGAGCCGGCCGAGCGCACCGATGACCCGGTGCGCATGTATCTGCGCGAGATGGGCTCGGTCGAGCTGCTGTCGCGTGAGGGCGAAATTGCCATCGCCAAGCGCATTGAGGCCGGGCGCGAGGCGATGATCGCGGGGCTGTGCGAAAGCCCGCTGACCTTCCAGGCCATCATCATCTGGCGCGACGAGCTGAACGACGCCAAAATTCTGCTGCGCGACATCATCGACCTTGAGGCGACCTATGCCGGGCCGGACGGCAAAAACACGCCCAAGATCGACATGACTGCGCCCGGCGCGCATGAGGCGCTGGCCGCCCGCACGCTGGCTGCCGCCGCCGCCGCCGCCGCCGCGCCCACCGCGCCGCGCAACCCGCCAGCCGGGCTTGGCGAGAACGGCGAGGCCGCGCCCGCCGAGGATAATTTTGACGATGAGGACGACATGGAAAATTCCGTGTCGCTGTCGGCGATGGAAGCCGAACTGAAGCCCAAGGTGCTCGAAACCTTCGACCGCGTGGCCGAAGCCTACAAGAAACTGCGCCGCCTGCAGGACCAGAATGTCGAGAACAAGCTGAAGAACGAGGCGCTGACCCCGGCGCAGGACCGCAAATACCGGTCGTTAAAGAAAGAAATTATCGCCGACGTCAAATCGCTGTCGCTGAACCAGCACCGCATCGACGCGCTGGTGGAGCAGCTCTATGACATCAACAAGCGGCTGATCGGGCTGGAGACGCGGCTGATGCGTATCGCCGAGGGTGCCGGCGTGTCGCGCGAGGATTTTCTGAAGCACTATCAGGGCGCCGAGCTCGACCCCAAGTGGGTGTTGCGCGTGTCGAAACTCGGCGGACGCGGCTGGAAGGCGTTTGTCGCCGACGACAAGGACCGCATCAAGGACCTGCGCAGCGAGATTCATGCGCTGGCCACCGAGACCGGGCTTGAGATTCAGGAATTCCGCCGCATCGTGCATATGGTGCAGAAGGGCGAGCGCGAGGCGCGCCAGGCCAAGAAGGAAATGGT
>JANLPP010000292.1:0-12488 GCA_031367295.1 Hyphomicrobiales bacterium
TTTGGCAACGGCTTTGGGGCTCGGTATGTCCTCAGGCTTCGGACCTGCAATGGCTGAAGACGGCACCGACAGTTTCCCGCCGGAGATGCTGCGCGTCGCCTCGTCTGCCGATACCGGCGGGGTGGCAGTGCCCGCGCCGGACACCATAACGGCACCCGCCCTTGTTGCCTCATCGACACTGGCAACGCCCGACGCGGCTTTGCCGACATCGTCCACAAGCCGGATGACAAAAACCAGCAAGGCGCGCATGGCCGCATGGCGGATCTGGCACAATCGCGCCATTCGCCATGTGCAGCATGCCCGCGTGATGTCGCCAGCACGGCCTGTGGCGAGGGTTTTCGCAATCCCCGCTCCGGTTGTGCGCATTGCGCAGACTGCTGATTCGGCCTGCCCGGGCTTTTGCGGCAAATACGTCCTGGTTGGCGTGGGTTTTTAATCCCGGATCACGCATTTTGTGAGTCCCTGACCGCAGATGCGTCTTGCATTGCCTTGGCAAATAGCCCCCATGGTCCATGACTGCGGGCGCTTTTGCATGATGTCGCAGCGCTTGTTAGCCGAAAGCTGAAAAGAGCCGCCGATGCATGCCGTGGAAGTGCGTGACCACATAATGATCGCCCATTCTTTCAAGGGCGAGTTGTTTGGCCCGGCGCAGCGATTGCATGGCGCGACTTTTGTGGTCGATGTCGCGTTTTTCCGCGAGACGCTGACCAGCGATGAGGTTGTGGTTGACATTGGCCGCGCGCATGACGCGCTGAAGGCTGTGCTCGGCCCGCTGAACTATCGCAATCTCGACGAGGTGCCGGCCTTCAAGGGCCGCCAGACCACCACCGAATTCCTCACCCGCCATATCTTTGACGCGATGGCCAACGCGGCGCGCGAGGGCCGCCTTGGCCCCGGCGGCGAAGGGATTTCGCGGATTCGCGTGACCCTGCACGAATCGCATGTGGCACGCGCCTGGTATGAGGCGGCGGTGGTCATTTGAGGCCCCCGGCCATGGGCGGCAGGATACCAGTGACCTTTGCCATCCCCGGTGATCTTGGCACCCGCACCGGCGGCTATGGCTATGACCGCCGGGTCCTGGCGCTGCTGCCAGACTGCGGTATTGATGTGCGCTATCTTGCGCTGCCCGGCGGTTTTCCGGCTCCCGGCGCGCCTGAGCTGGACGAGACGGCACGCCTGCTGGGCCTGGTGCCGCCAGACGCTGTGCTGCTGGTTGACGGGCTAGCCCTCGGGGTGCTGCCGGAAACGCTGCTGACCTCGCTGCGCAGCCCGCTCGTCGCCCTGGTGCATCACCCGCTCGGGCTCGAGACCGGCCTGCCCGCCAGCGAGCGCGCCCGCCTCATCGCCTGCGAGGCGCGCGCGCTGGCGCATGCGCGCCACTGCATCGTCACCAGTGCCATGACGGCGCGGCTGGTGACGCAGGAACTGGGGTTTCCGGCAGGGCAAATCACAGTTGCCGAGCCGGGGACCGACGCCGCGCCCCGGGCGCGTGGCAGCGGCGGCTATCCGGCAGCGCTGTTTGCCGCAGGCTCGATCATTCCGCGCAAAGGCTATGATGTGCTGATTGGCGCGCTGGCGCGGCTGCGGGATATTGACTGGCGGCTGGTGATCGCAGGCAGTCCCGCGCGCGCGCCGCAAACCGCGCTGGAGCTTGAGGCGCAAATCGCCGCACTTGGTCTTGGCCAGCGCGTGACATTGCGTGGCGACCTGAGCGAGGCGGAGCTTGACGCTGCCTATGACCGCGCCGATATTTTTGTCATGTCCTCGCATTTTGAGGGCTATGGCATGGTGCTGGCCGAGGCCATGGCGCGCGGCCTGCCGATTGTGATGACGCGCGGCGGCGCGGCGGCCGAGACCGTCCCCGACGCGGCGGCGCTGAAAGTGTCACCGGGCGAGGCACCTGCGCTGGCGGCGGCGTTGCGGCGCATGATCACCGACAAGGGGTTGCGGCAGGACTGCGCCAACGCGGCGTGGGAGGCCGGCCAAGACCTGCCGCGCTGGAACGGCACGGCGCGGATCATCGCCGATGCGCTGCGCGCGGCTGCGCGGTGAGCGGATTTTCGCCGGACTGGCTGGCGCTGCGCGAACCGGCCGACCATGCGGCGCGCAACGGCGGGCTGGCGCGTGCGGCGGCGGCGCTGCTTTCGGGCAGCAACCCTGCGCGCATCCTCGATCTGGGCTGCGGGGCCGGATCCAACGTTCGCGGATTTTCGCCGTTTGTGGACCTGCCGCAGCATTGGACGCTGGTGGATCATGACGCGCGGCTGCTTGATGCGGCGCGCCGGTCGCTGCTCCCGCCTGCGCGCGAAAGTGGCGGGCGTTCTGCGACCCGGACGATCACGGTCCGGCAAGCCGACCTTGTGCGGGACCTCGAAAATCTCCTCGCCGCGCCCTGCGATCTTGTCACCGCCGCCGCCTTCTTTGACCTCGTGTCGGGTCAATGGATAGAGCGATTTTGCGCGGCGCTCGCGGCGCGGCGCCTGCCGCTCTATGCAGTCTTGACCTATGACGGCATCGAGCGCTGGCACCCGGCGCATCCGCTGGACGCGGAAATCCTCGGCGCGTTTATCGCGCATCAGGGCGGTGACAAGGGTTTTGGGCCTTCCGCCGGGCGGGACGCGCATGGGCTGCTGCGCGTGGGCCTGGCGCGGCGCGGCTATGTGGTGCGTGAGGCGCAAAGTCCCTGGCGGCTTGATCAGACACAGCTGCCGCTGATCGGGCAGCTTGCCGACGGCATTGCGTCAGCGGCGTGCGAGACCGGACAGGTTAGCGCGGCGGATGCCGAAAGCTGGCGGCGCGCCCGGCATGCCGCATCGGCCTGCCAGATCGGCCATATGGACCTGCTGGCCGTGCCGCGCTGAAATCTCAGCGCGTCCCGCCCTGGCCCGGCAGCATGCGTTGCAGCACGCCGTCGCGCTTGATCAGGCCATGCAGGAGACCGCCCGCGATATGCACGAGGATGACGGTGCCCAGAAGCAGGCCGGCAAGGCCGTGCAGGCCGAACATCTGCTTCCAGCCGCTTTCTGCCAGCTTCGGGAAAATCGCCGGGGGCTGGAACAGGCCGTAGACTTTCCAGTCGCCGCCATAGGCCGACATCGCCGCCCAGCCCAGAATGGGCACAAGAAACATGAACAGGTACAGCAGGTGATGCGCCGACACCGAGGCGATGCGCTCAAAGCGCGTCAGCACGCTGGCAGGGCGCGGCGAGCCGAAACGGCTTTTGACCAGCAGGCGCAGCACCGCAAGCAGCAGGATGAGAAAGCCGGTGGAGCGGTGCAGGTCATACATCAGGTTCTTGGCTGGCCCGTCTGACAGATTGACGAGCGTGATGCCGGCCGGGATCATGCCGATGATCAGGACAGCCATGATCCAGTGCAGCCATTTTGCCGGTGCCGAGTAGCCGGTGACGCTCTGGCCTGAAACGCTCATGACTCATCTCCGCCGTTGGGTGGCGCGCGCCGGGCGCGCAGGTCACAGTCAAACAGTACGTCACCACCCGGCAAAGGATATACTGATATTTGCGGGCAGAGCGCATCTGAAAGGCGCGTCACCGGACCAAGGGACAAGCCCGGTTTACCCGAGCCAATAATCATCGGCGCGACGAGCAGATGCAGCCGGTCCACACAGCCCGCGTCGATGAAGGTCGAGATAGTGTTTGCGCCGCCCTCGACCAACAGCCGTTTCATGCCGCGCGCGAAAAGCGCGGCGATGATGGCCTGGGGCGGGATGCGGCCATCGGTGCCGGCGGGCAACACAATGGAAATACAATCGCGTGCCCCCCCTCCCCCTTGTGGGGAGGCGCAGGGGTGGGGGTCGACGACACTTTGCAACGACTCGTCGACCCCCACCCCCTGCCCCTCCCCACAAGGGAGAGAGGAGTCTGGTGCCGCCATCGGCAACGCCCTGATAACCAAAACGTTCACATCATCTTTGCAAAAAACACGCGCCGCGCCTGGCATGCGTCCGTTCGGATCGATGATCACCCGCGCCGGGCTGCGCCCGGCCACACGCCGCACATTCAGCTTCGGATTATCGGCGATGACCGTGCCGACACCGACAATAACCGCGTCCACATGGGCGCGCAGCGCGTGCAGATGATCAAGCGCCGCCGGCCCGCTGATGCCGCGCGACTCGCCGTTTTCAGTGGCGATGCGCCCGTCCAGTGACTGGCCAAGTTGCGCGGTGACGAAGGGGCGCGACGGGTCGGCGGCGAGGATGGCGGCGAGGGAAGGGTGCGCGAGCGGCGCTGTCACCCCTCGCCCTCCGCCTTGATGTCGGCCGGATGCGGCATTGAAATAATGTTGTAGCCGCCGTCCACATAGTGAATTTCGCCGGTCACGCCCGAGGCAAGGTCCGACAGCAGATACAGCGCCGCGCCGCCGCAATCCTCGATCGTCATGTTGCGGCGCAGCGGCGCGTGGGCTTTCTGGAAATTGAACATGAAGCGCGCGTCGGTTATGCCCGCCCCCGCCAGCGTGCGCACCGGCCCGGCGGAAATGGCGTTGACGCGGATCGCCTGCGGGCCAAAGTCGGCGGCGAGGTAGCGCATGCTCGCCTCCAGCGCGGCTTTCGCTACACCCATGACGTTGTAGTTCGGCATGACGCGCGTCGAGCCGCCGAAGGTCAGCGTCAGCATCGACCCGCCATTGGGCATCAGCGCGGCAGCGCGTTTGGCGACCTCGGTGAAGGAGAACACCGAGATGACCATGGTGCGGATAAAATTGTCGCGCGTGGTATCGGCGTAGCGGCCCTTCAGCTCGTTCTTGTCCGAGTAGCCGATGGAGTGGACGATGAAATCGAGGCTTCCCCAGGCTTGCTTGATGGCGTCAAAGGCGGCGTCAACGGTGGCGATGTCTTCCACATCGCAGGGCAGCACGAGCGAAGAGCCAAGTGACGCAGCCAGCGGTTTTACCCGCTTGCCAAGCGCCTCGCCCTGATAGGTGAAAGCCAGTTGCGCACCCTCGCGCGCCAGCGCCTGGGCAATGCCCCAGCCGATGGAATGATTGTTGGCGACGCCCATGATCAGGCCGCGCTTGCCCTGCATTAACACTTGATACGTCTCCGTAATAGCTCAGCAAATTGACGAAGCCTCTCGGCGCTGCCTGACGCGGCGCGCGAAACCGCCCCGCCGTCTTTGCGAGCGCAGCGAAGCAACCCAGACCTTGCCGCCTGTGACCCCTGGATTGCTTCGCTTCGCTCGCAAAGACAGCCAAGACAAGAATACTCGTTGTGCTGAACCAGCTATTTCAATTCGTCAAATAGATCGAATAGAGCATCGCCGAGCCCAAGGCCAGCGCGGCGACCACCACAAAAATGACCGCGATAATGACTGCGCCTTTGACCAGCGACGACACCGGCCTGCCCGCAACGCACAGCGGCACCAGATTGAAGGCGAGGCCGGCGAAGACGATGAGGCCCGCGCCCACAGAATACAGCGCCAGCGAAAACGGCTGGAAAATCAGCGCCAGCGCGACGATGCTGATGCCGACCAGACAATATTCGATGGTCCGCGCCTGACGCGCGCTCATGCCGGTTTTAGCGGTATCTGTGCTATCGGCCATTGCGCTCACTCCACCAGATTGCCGTCGGCACCAAACACATGCAGCTGGCCGCTCTTGCAGCGCACGCTGACGCGCTGGCCCACCGACAGTCGCGTCGTGTGCGGCACGACACAGCGCAGGTCCGCGCCGCCTTCGGCCAGATGCGCCAGCACTTCCGCGCCCATCGGCTCGATCAGGTCAACCTCGGCATGCAGCGCGTTGGCCTCGTCCTGCGCCGCAAATTCAAACGAGCGCGGGCGAACGCCCAGCGTGACTTTGGTGCCGGGCGCAATGCGGGCAACACCTGCATTAACCGCCGCCTCAAAAGGCTGGCCGAGCAGCTGGAAAGCGGCGACGACTCGCCCCTCGCTCCCCGGCGGACCGGCAAATTTCAGCTCCGCCTCAATCAGGTTCATCTGCGGCGTGCCGATGAAGCCGGCTACGAACACATTGGCAGGTTTTGCAAAAAGATCATGCGGCGAGGCAACCTGCTCGATCTTGCCAGCCCGCATCACCGCGATGCGGTCGGCCATGGTCAAAGCCTCTATCTGGTCATGCGTGACGATGACGGTCGGCTTGTCGAGCTTTTCGAGGATTTCCTTGATCTGCGTGCGCATGGTCTGGCGCAGCTGGATGTCGAGACGCGACAGCGGCTCGTCAAACAAAAAGCAGGTCGGCTGGCGCACGATGGAGCGGCCCACCGCGACGCGCTGCTTTTCGCCTTCCCCCAGCTGGTGCGGGCGGCGCTCAAGAATGCCGGTGAGGTCAAGCGCCTGCGCAACGCGCCTGACCCGCGCGTCAATCTCCTGCTGGGCCAGCTTTTCGGCATGCAGCGGATAGGCGAGATTGTCGCGCACCGACAGGCTTGGATAGAGCGCGTAAAACTGGAAAGCCATCGCGACATTGCGGTCCCGCGCCGCCAGGTCATTGACGCGCTGGCCGGCGATGAAAATATCGCCGGACGTGGCGCTCTCAAGGCCGGCCAGAATGCGCAGCGTCGTGGTCTTGCCGCAGCCCGAAGGGCCGAGCAGGCAGACGACCTCGCCGCTGGCAACTGTCAGGCTGGCCTTGTCCACCGCGACGAGGCCGTTGCCAAACTGTTTGGTGACATTGCTGAGCTGGATTTCGGAGGTCATGCGGGCGGTCATTTGCGAATTGTGCCGAAGGTGACGCCGCGCAGCAGCTGGTTCTGCAGCAGGAAGGTCACGACCACGACAGGAATGATGAACAGGGTTTCGATGGCGGACAACAGGCCCCAGTCAACGCCGACCTGGCCGCCGATGGTGCGGGCGATGGCGACCGGCACAGTGCGCGTCTCGGTGCCGGTAAGCATGAGGGCGAAAAGGAATTCGTTCCAGGTGAGGATGATGGCGAAGACGAAAGTCGCCGCCATGCCGGCCAGCACCTGGGGAAAGGCGATCTTGCGGAACACGCCCCATTCGGACGAGCCGTCCATGCGCGCCGCGTCCTCAATGTCGCGGTCGAGATCGTCGAAGAAGCTCTTCACCATCCAGATCGAGAACGGCAGGTTGAACGCCGTGTAAAGCGCGATGATGCCGGTGTAGGAACCCGACAGGCCGAAGATGCGGAAGATGACGAAGATGGGGATGATGGCGATGATCGGCGGCAGCATGCGCGTGGTGAGGATGATGAAAAGATACGTATCATTGCCCTTCAGCGGAAAGCGCGAGAAGCCATAGGCCGCCGCAGTGCCGATGATCAGCGCCAGCAGCACGCTGAAGCCGGCGATGAACACGCTGTTGAAGAAGAACAGGCCAAAGCCGGTGTCGAGCCCCGCGCCGCCCTGTGTCGAGGCGCGGATAAAAACGGCGTAAAAATTGTCGAACGTCGGCGTGAAGATGAATTTGATCGGCGTCGCCAGCGCGTCCTGCCGCGTTTTGAACGCAGTGAGGATGATGAACAGGACGGGGAAGAAATAGATCAGGCTGACAATCGTGGTCAGCGCCGTGTGGCCCCAGCCCGCCTGCCCGATGGGGCGCAATGCACCGGAATTGCTCATGTCACGGCTCCGCCCGGCGCGCCTGGATGGCGTAGAGATAAAGGCTGGTCAGCACGATGACGGCGAACAGCAGGATGTAGCCAAGCGCCGAGGCCTTGCTGGTCTGGAAAAACTGGAAGGCGAGCCGGTAGACATAGACCGAGATGGTTTCCGTCGATGACCCCGGCCCGCCTTCGGTGAGCAGGTACACAACATCGAAAATCTTGAACGTCTCGATGGTGCGGAACAGCAGCGCCAGCAGCAGCAGGCTTTTGATGTAGGGAAACGTAATCGTGGTGAAACGCCGCCACGGCGTCGCCCGGTCAATCTCCGCCGCCTCGTAGAGATATTTCGGCACGCTGACGAGACCGGCCAGCACCAGCAGCATGACAAACGGCGACCACATCCAGGCGTCGCAGATGACGATGGCGATGATGGCGGACATCGGCGTGGAAAGGATGACGAAAGTCTCTGTCGTGAACATCGAGATGATGCGGCTGATAAAGCCCAGAGTCGGATCATAAAAAAGTTTGAAGAACACGCCGACCGCCGACAGCGACAGCATCATCGGCGACAGCACCAGCATCAGCAGATAGCGGCGCAGCGGGAATTCCCTGGAGAACAGCAGCGCCAGCAGAAAGCCGACGATGAGCTGCAAAAACACCGAGCCGATGACGATCAGCGCCGTGTTCTGGAAACGGCCCCAGATTTCCGGATCGTTGAGAATGGCAACGTAATTGTCGAGGCCCTTGAACACCGGGGCCTTGGCGCGGTTGGCCTTGTAGTCGAAGAAGCTGAGGCCGAAAGACCACATCAGCGGGAAAATGTTGACGAGGAACAGCGTCAGCAGCGCCGGCGTGACAAGCCAGGCGCCGCGCCGCTGCGGGGCCAGGATCCAGCCGAGGAAGCCTGCGGGGGTGCGGGGCGGAGCGTCGGGGAAAGACTTTGCAGCTTGCGTCATCAATAATTTTCAGTCGCATCTAATTGAGGTGACGCGCGGCCAACCCTCTCCCTGAGGGAGAGGGTCGCGCGAAGCGCGGGGTGAGGGGTTACATAGGTGCAGAACTTGCGTGCCCCCTCTCCCGTTTACGGGAGAGGGCTGGGGTGAGGGTGGTTGGGCCGCGCAAACTTCATAGTCTGCTCGGCGGCGCCGCCCTCATCCGGCGCTTCGCGCCACCTTCTCCCGCATTGCGGGAGAAGGGAATCGCGACCACCTTTACTTGATGCGCCCAGCATCCCTTAGCATCTTGTCCTGGAACGCCGCCGCCGAATCCAGCGCCGCCTTCGCGCCGATCTGGCCGGTGATCATCTTGTCGAACTGCTCCTGCTGCTGCGTCAGCATGGGGAAGAACTCTGGAATGTGCCAGACGTCTTTCTGCCACTTCAGGCTGTCAGCGAAGGCGCGGTTATAGGGTGCCCAGCTGGCATATTCCGGGATCGCCAGAACACTGAGCATGGCCGACTGTCCGCCGCCGTTCTTGACGAAATTCACCTGTGTCGGTTTTGACAGCCACCATTTCACGATGTCGAGACCCTCTTTCAGCACCTCGTCGCTGTTCCAGGTGGTCATGACGAAGGGCTGGCCACCAAGGTTGGCCCAGCGCGAGATGGTCTTGTCGGCAAGGCGCAGGCCCGGGGGCTGCGAGAAGTCAGTCTTGTCAGCGACTTTCGAGACTTTCTTGTCAATGACCGGACCACCAACGCCGACCCAGTCGATGATCGAGGCAACCTTGCCCTGCATGTACAGGTCCTGGATGACGAAAATGTCCATCTGCCCGGTCTTGGCGACTGGCGGCATGTATTTCAGCAGGCTGAGGAAGTGCTCGGTGCCCTTGATGGCTTTCTCGGAGTTGACCACGCCGAGCGCCGGCTTGGTGGCTGTCTCGTCCCAGATGTCGCCGCCATACTGCCAGATGAAGGCGTTGATCTGCATGGTCGAGAAATCATAGCCCTTGCCAGCCTGATAGGCGATGCCGAAGAAATCATCGTCGGCCACGCCATCGCCAAGCTTGTCACCCTTCTTGCGCTGGAAAAACTTGCCGATATTCTCGTACCGTGCCCAGTCGACATCCGACCAGTCTTCATAGGAGCAGGGCAGCTTCTCGTTGAACTGCTTCTGGTAGTTCGCCGCTTCGGTGGCGTTGCAGAACAGGTCCTTGCGGAAGAAGGTGACGTAGTCGTCCGGGAACTGCGGGAAGCTGTAGTAGTTTTTCGACTTGTAGGGGTAGGTCGAATAGGCGTCGCGGATGGCCGGATGCATGTCGGCCATGATGGCCTGCAATTCCGGGTCCGCGTCGATATATTTGTTGAGCTTGAGGTAATGTCCGCCCTCGACAAAATCGCCCAGCCACTGGCTGTCGGTGACGATCATCTGGTATTTTTTCTCGCCCGAGGACAGCGACGCGGCGACGCGCTGATAGAAGCTCGGCCACGGAATGAAATCGATGACGAGCTTGACGGTGTTGCCCGACTTGGCCTTGTAGGATTTGTCAAACTCTTCCTGCATGAAGCGGGTCGGCAGCCAGTCGGGTGCCGCCATGTTGATGACGATGTCCTTGGCGCTGGCCGGCGCGCTTGCCGCCGTTGCCATAAAGGCCCCGGCCACTGTCGCCAGAAGCGTTGCACCGAGTTTTTTGAATGTCATTTCCTGTCCTCCCTGTCGTTACACTTTTGCACTTTTCTGTCGTCCTGCCCACGCGTCTTCTGCGCGGGATTCACTGTCCTCTCCAGCTGGCGGGCGCGCCGTGATCGCGCCCGATGGCAACGCCCGTGTCCTGCGTGAAGAGGGATATTTGAGATAGATCAATCTGGCATGTCAACGCCGTGTCGGTATTCAGGCCATAGGCCTGCTCCTGTGGCAGCACAATTTTCAGCCGTTCGCCCTTGCCGGGCTGCAGATTGAGAATGGTGACGTCACCAAGCGGTTCAGTCAAATGGATGCGCGCGTCAAAGCGCGGGCCTGTCGCATCGCCCCGCACCGGCTGAATGGCCTGCGGGCGCAATCCGGCGCGCAATTGCACGCCATGCGGGAAGCCTTTGAGCGCGTCAGCCCAGGGCGCCGCATCAATGTCGGCAAAGGCGGTTTCCAGCACGCGCCCTTTGCCTGTGTCCCGCAGGGTCGCCGACACAAGATTGATTGGCGGATCACCCACCAGCGAAGCGACGAAAGCGTTGCACGGCTCGCCATACAATTGCTGCGGCGTGCCGATCTGCACGATCCGCCCCAGATTCAGCACGCCGATGCGCTGGCCCATGCTGAGCGCCTCCAGCTGGTCGGGCGTCGCGTAAATCATCGTGGTGTCGCCAAGCTCGCGGTGCAGGCGCTTGAATTCGGCGCGGGTGTCGTGGCGCAGCTTGGCGTCCAGGTTGGTCAAAGGCTCGTCCAGCAGCAGCAGCTTGGGGCGGCGCACGAGGGCGCGGCCAATGGCGCAACGCTGCTGCTCGCCGCCGCTCAGCGTGCCAGGCTTGCGGGCAAGCGTGTGGGTCAGGCGCAGCATCTCGGCAATTTCGCCGACGCGGCGCTTGATTTCATCAGACGGGCGGCGCGCCTCGCGCAGCGGATAAGCCAGATTCTCGAATGTCGAGAGATGCGGATACAGCGCAAAAGTCTGGAACACCATGGCAGTGTTGCGGTCGCGCACCGGCACGCTTGCCAAATCCCTGCCGCCGAGCAGCACGCGGCCTGCATCGGCTTTCTCAATGCCAGCCATGATGCGCAGCAGCGTCGTCTTGCCCGCGCCGCTTGGCCCCAGCACGGCGAAGAACTCGCCCGCATTTACCGAAAAATCCGCGCCGCGCAACGCCTCGACACGGCCGAAGTTTTTGACCACACCCGAAATTGCCAAATCCATCCGTCACGTCCTTTCTGCACCGCCGCATTGAATGCTGGAATTTTTTCGCGGTCAATGCCTGTCTAGCATTTCACTCGCATTAATTATCGATGGCTGCTATTGCTCGGGAAAATCGCGGATTGGGAGAAACAGGATGAATTCCAGGAAAATTCTGATGCTGACCGGTGAATTCAGCGAGGAATACGAGATTTTCGTGTTTGAGCAGGCGATGCACGCCATCGGCCATGTGGTGCATGTGGTCTGCCCCGACAAAAACGCCGGTGACAGGATCAAAACCTCGCTGCATGATTTTGAGGGCGACCAGACCTATACGGAAAAACCCGGCCATCTCTACACGCTCAACAAGACTTTCAGTGACGTGCGGCTGGACGAGTATGACGCGCTGTATTGCGCGGGCGGGCGCGGGCCCGAATATATCCGTATCGACAAGCGCGTGCAGGCGATGGTGAAATATTTCCATGACGCCAAAAAGCCGATTTTCACGATCTGCCACGGCGTGCAGATTTTGATGGCCGTGCCGGGAGTCATCAAGGGCCGGCGCGTCGCGGCCCTGCACTATTGCGAGCCGGAGGTGACGGCGGTCGGCGGCATCTATGTCGACGTGCCGGCGGACGGTGCCTGCGTCGACGGCACGCTGGTGTCCGCCAAAGGCTGGCCGGGACTCGCGGCGTTCATGCGCGAGTGTTTGAAAGTGCTGGGGACGAGGATTGAGTGAGCACAAGCGGCAGAATTCAAGTTACAGGGGGGTACCACCTGCCTTAACTGTCGTTGAGGCCAAGCAATCCCCACCAGTCGCTTGCAGCATGCAATACCCGAACAATCGAAATAACTTCCGGTTTGGGCTGGTAGAAAATCAGGTGATTATCAAAACCCTTGATGCGCCACTTGCGCATGCCCACTAATTCCGGGCGGCCCAGGGCCAGCGGCATACCCATCATGGGTTGATGCGCGAGGTCCGAGAAACTCATTTCCGCATTTCTCAAAAACCGCTCAGCAACCTCTGAACCAGCGTGCTCCGCAAGATAGGCGAAGTGCGCGACAAGATCGCGTCTTGCTGTTTGGCGGGTGCTGACGCGCAGCATCAACGCGCTGTCTTGC
>JANLPP010000304.1:0-11050 GCA_031367295.1 Hyphomicrobiales bacterium
CTCGTCCGAGATGAATTTGATGCCGAGCGCGGCGCAGGTCCTGCAGACATCCGCCAGCCCCGCTGCGGTCATCATGGTGCCGGTGGGGTTGACCGGACTCATCAGCAGCACGCCATCGAGTTTTTGCGCCTGGTGTTCTGCCGCGATCATCGCCCCGGTGACGACATGACGGGTGGCGGCGGCCGTTTCGATGACCACGGCAGTCAACCCCAGCGCCTCCATTATGTTGCGGTAGGCCGGATAGCCGGGCGCGGAAATGGCGATGCGCGCCCCGGCGTCAAACATTGCCAGAAACGCCAGGATAAACCCTGCTGACGAGCCGGTGGTGACGACTATGCGCTCCGCATCAACGCCAACGCCATAGCTGTCGCGATAATGCCGGGCAATCCGCGCGCGCAAAGACGGCCGCCCGAGCGAGGCCGTGTAGCCAACCCGCCCGCCCGCCAGCGCCCGCATTGCCGCCTCGCGCACAACACGCGGCGGCGGCGCGCCCGGCTCGCCCACCTCCATGTGAATGACACTGTGACCGGCAGCCTCGCGCGCTGCGGCCTGGCTCAGCACGTCCATGGCGAGAAAAGGCGCCACAGCGGAGCGGCGCGAGGGTGCGGCGAGGTCCAAGGATGTACGGGCAGCGGCGGTTGCCGGAATATCACGCATATGCAATTTCAAAGCCTTGTTCCGGTTATGCCGCGAGGCCGCCACAAAGCTGCGGCTGAGCCTATACGCTGGGCTGCTACAGGGAAAATGCGCAATGCAAAACAGGTTTTTCCGAAAAGCAGCCGCCTTCGCCGCCGCTATCTGCCTCGCCACACACGCTCTCCCCGCCCGTGCCGAAGGCCCCGAGATCATCCGTGACGCCGAGATCGAGCAGTTATTGCGCGAATACGCCACCCCGGTGCTCACCGCCGCCGGCCTCAAGACTGGCGCGGTCAAAATCATTCTCGTCGGCGACCGCTCGTTCAACGCCTTTGTCGCCAACGGCCAGAAAATCTTCGTCAATGTCGGGGCGCTGATGGAGGCCAAAACCCCGAATGAAACAATCGGCGTGCTGGCGCATGAAACCGGCCATATCGCCGGCGGGCACCTTGCCCGCATGCGGGCCGAGCTCGACAAGGCGCAGATCATTGCCATCGCGGGCATGCTGCTGGGCGGCGCGGCTGCCGCCACCACCTTGCGCAAGAACAGCCCGGTGGGCGCGGACGAGGGCGGCATCTGGGGCGCGATTCTGGGCCCGCAGGAACTGGTGCGCCGCTCCCTGCTGTCCTACCAGCGCGCGGAGGAGGCGGCGGCGGACTCGGCGGCAATGACCTATCTCGACAAGACCGGCCAGTCGGCCAAGGGCATGCTGACGACGTTTGAGAAATTTGCCAATGACGCGCTGTTCAAATCGTCCAGCATCGACCCCTATGTGCAGTCCCATCCGATGCCCGCCGAGCGCATTTCAAACCTGCAGCAGACCGCAAAGCGCAGCCCGAATTTCGACAGGCTGGACAGCCCTGCGCTGCAAGCCCGCCACGACCTGATGCGCGGCAAGCTGTTTGGCTTTCTGGCGCAGCCGGGCGAAGTGGCGCGGCGCTATCCGATGAGCGACACCTCTCTGGGCGCCCGCTACGCCAGAGCCATCAGCGGTTACAAATATGGCAATATCGACAATGCGCTGGCGCAAATCGACGGGCTGATCGCCGCGCAGCCGGGCAACGCCTTTTTCTACGAGCTGAAGGGCCAGGCGCTGCTGGAATCGGGCCGCTCGGCACAGGCTATCGCGCCCTTGCGCCGCGCTGTCGCCATGGCCCCGGGCGGCCAGCCCATCCGCGTCATGCTGGGCCATGCGCTGGTGGACACCAACACGCCGGGCAATACGGACGAGGCCATCAGGGTGCTGGCCAACGCCACGCAGCGCGACGAAGATTCGGCCGATGCCTACCAGTTCCTCGCCATGGCCTGGAACCGCAAGGGCAACGAGGCCAAGGCCATGGTCGCCGCCGCGCAAAGCCTGTTCGCCTCGGGCCATTTTGTCGAGGCGCGGACGCAGGCGAGCCGGGCGCAGGCCAAAGTCAAGGAAGGCTCGCCCGAATGGCTGAAGGCCGACGACATCCTGAATTACCGCCCGCCGGTGTTTTGAGCCTGCAATAATTGCCGGCAGTCCGGCATTCCTCAACCTGCCGTTTACCTAAGTGCCGCAATGTGATCCGGTCACGCGCCCAGCTGCCTTGCGGCACATACGGCGCGGCACAAGGGGCATGCGATGCGATTTTCGGATTTTTGGCGCGATCAGCGCGGCTCAGGCATTCAGACCCTGACAATTTCGGCGGCTGTGCTGGCACTGGCCTCGGTCGCCGCCTCTTCGGCGCTGGAGCAATTTGCCAAAGCTGGCGGTTTCCCGACCATTGCCTTCATCGATTCGCGCACGGCGGTTCTGCCGGGTGCGGGTGCCAGGGTGCCGGTGTTCAACAATATTGACACATCAACAACCGCGTCAATCAGCCGCCCGATCATCCTTGACCCGTGTACCGGCAAGCAGAAGAACTGATCCGGCAAAGCAGGGCCACAGCGGCGCGCCCCTTCACAGGTTCGGATAATTCGGTCCGCCGCCGCCCTCGGGCGTCACCCAGGTGATATTCTGCGCCGGATCCTTGATGTCGCAGGTCTTGCAATGCACGCAGTTCTGCGCGTTGATGACGAAGCGCGGTCCGGTTCTGGCCGCCTCGTCCGCATAGGCGATTTCATAGACGCCGGCCGGGCAGTAGAGGCGCGCTGGTTCGCCAAATTCCGGCAGGTTGACCCGCACCGGCACGGACGCGTCTTTGAGCCTCAGATGCACCGGCTGGTCCTCCTCGTGGTTGGTGGACGACAGAAACACCGAGGACAGCTTGTCGAATGAGATTTTGCCATCGGGTCGCGGGTAGGCAATGGGCTTGACGTCGCTGAGGTTTTTCAATCCCGCAAAATCCGCCTTGCCGTGCTTCAGCGTGCCGAACAGCGAAACGCCGAACAGCTCGTTGGTCCACATGTCGAGCCCGCCCAGCGGAATGCCGATGGCGGAGCCAAAGCGCGACCACAGCGGCTTGACGTTGCGCACTTTTTTCAGGTCCCGCCCGATGTCAGAGCCGCGCCACGCCGCCTCATAGCTCGCCACTTCGTCCTGCGCCCTGCCCTCGCCCAGCGCCCTGGCCACATGCTCGGCCGCCAGCATCCCCGACAGCACCGCGTTATGCGATCCCTTGATACGCGGCAAATTCACAAAACCCGCCGCGCAGCCGATCAGCGCGCCCCCCGGGAAAGTCAGCCTGGGCACGGACTGCCAGCCGCCCTCGGTGATGGCCCGCGCGCCATAGGCGAGCCGCTTGCCGCCCTCAAAAACCGGCGCAATCAGCGGATGCGTCTTGAACCGCTGGAACTCGTCAAACGGCGACAGCGTCGGGTTGGTGTAGTTGAGGTGCACGACAAAACCGACGGACACCTGGTTGTCGTCAAGGTGATAGAGAAACGAGCCGCCGCCGG
The DNA here is from genome assembly GCA_031367295.1 of Hyphomicrobiales bacterium. Lineage (GTDB taxonomy): Bacteria > Pseudomonadota > Alphaproteobacteria > Rhizobiales > Beijerinckiaceae > JANLPP01. Next base: position 3,502 of record JANLPP010000304.1, read on the forward strand.
TCGAGTTGCCCAGCGGCCAGCCGAACGAGTGCTGCACGAGGCCGGGCTTGTGCAAGGCCGGATCAATCTGCCACAGCTCTTTCAGGCCGATGCCGTATTTCTGCGGCTCGCGGCCATCATCCAGCCTGAAGCGCGCCACGAGCTGCTTGGTCAGCGAACCGCGCGCGCCCTCGGCGAATAAAACATATTTGCCGTTGAGCGCCATGCCTCTTGTAAAGCTGTCCTTGCGCCGACCGTCTTTGGCAACGCCCATGTCGCCCGTGGCGACGCCGGTCACCGCGCCCGCGTCATTGTACAGCACTTCGGCGGCGGCAAATCCCGGATAGATTTCAACGCCCAGCGCTTCAGCCTGCCGGCCCAGCCAGCGCGTGACATTGCCCAGTGAGCCGACAAAATTGCCGTGATTGCTCATCAGGCGCGGCATGGGGAAATTGGGGATGCGGATACCGCCAGCGGGCCCAAGCAGGTAAAAACGGTCCTCGCTAACCTGCGTTTTCAGGGGCCGTTCGGGATCGCTGCGCCAGTCCGGCAGCAGGCGGTCGAGGCCGATCGGGTCAATGACCGCGCCCGACAGGATATGCGCGCCGACCTCGGAGCCTTTCTCAACGACTACGACAGCTGTTTCCGCGTTGAGCTGCTTCAATCTGATGGCAGCTGCCAGCCCGGCCGGGCCAGCGCCGACGATCACCACATCATAGTCCATCGCCTCGCGCGGCGGCAGGTCAGCGACGGCGGTGCTCATTGTGTTCCCCTCTGAATCAATTTCTGTTTGAGTTTACACGAAAAGCTCGAAAAAGTTTCATGGCGTGCTAAAATCCCCGCATGCAAAGTTCCAGCACTCTTGCGCCCTCCCCTTTTGCGACCGTCGACCGGCTCGCTGAACTGCTGCGCTGGTATGCCGAGATGGGCGTTGACGCGGCGCTGGACGAGCGTCCGCATAACCGGTTTGAGGAAGCGGACGTGGCCCCGCCAGTGTTTGCGCGCCTGCCGGTGCCGCAAAATCTTGCCGCCCCGCCACAGTCCGCGCCGTCTGTCCGCGCATTGGAGCCTCCCGCGCAGCGCCCGGCAGCCCGCGCCATCCTGCCGCCCGATCAGGCCGCACTGTCGGCCCAGGCCCTCGCGCGCGGCGCAAACACGCTTGACGCGCTGCGCGCCGCGCTCGACAGTTTTGAGGGCTGCGCGCTAAAACGCGGCGCGACGCAGCTGGTGTTTGAGGATGGCGTGCGGGGCGCAAAGCTCATGCTGGTGGGCGAGGCACCGGGTGCCGACGAGGACCGTATCGGCAAGCCTTTTGTAGGGCGCGCCGGACAATTACTTGACCGCATGCTGGCCGCCTGCGGGCTGGACCGCACATCTGTCTACATCGCCAATATCGTGCCCTGGCGTCCGCCCGGCAACCGCGTTCCTTCGCCGCAGGAGACCGCCGCCTGCCTGCCCTTCGTGCAGCGGCAGATCGAGCTTGCGGAACCGGACGTGCTGGTGTGTCTGGGCGGCTCCGCCGCTGCGACCTTACTGAACCTGAGCGAAGGCATTATGCGCGCACGCGGGAAATGGCACGACTACGATTGCAACGGGCGGATCATCAAAACCATGCCGATGCTGCACCCGGCCTACCTGCTGCGCCAACCTTTGCAGAAGCGGCAGGCGTGGCAGGACTGGCGCGAGGTGGTACGTGTGGCGGGAGGATAGCCCTCTCCCAAGGGCGAACCTTGGCGCCAGGGGGTTAAACCGCCGCCAAATCCATCTCCGCAACCACCCTGTCCCAGGTCACCGACACGCGGTCGCGGGCTTCACGGGTCACGAGCCCCGCGCCGATCAGCATGCCAACATCGCTGTGCACGGACTTGTAATCGCGCTCCAGTAATGCCGCCAGCGCGCGCACCGACGAAGGTCCGGCGGCGCGCAGACGGCGCAGAATTTCGAGGCGCTTGGGGGAGAGCGCGGCGGTGAAGCTTTCAAGGCCGAGAAAGGTTATGTTGTGCTCGCTTTCGACGGCGCGCCCGGCTTCAGCATCCTTCCAGGCTGTGACAAACCGGCGGCCCATGTCTTCCAAAGACGATATATGGAGATTGACGGTTTTCTTGCTCATGCCTCACCTCTGGCGCGGCGCACATCCGCGAAAAAATCCCGCATCATCTGGTCAATTGTGGAGAATGAATATTTTTCCTCCCGGTTGCCAAAATGGCGATGATCCCCCTTGCCGCGCTCATTGTCGTAGCCAACGATCCGCTGGCCTTCTTTGCCGTAGTACAGAGAATATTTGAGGCCATGCAGACGCTCCTTGTCTGCCGCTGGCAACCGCCAGATAATCACCTCGACAATGCCACCGTCAGCAAAAAGTCCCTTGTCTTCGTAAATCAAGGTCGCGTCAGCCATATGGTATACAATGCCATACCTGCGGCAGCGTTGCAAGATTGATTTAAGCCCGCCCTATATCTCCACCACCAGCCCGTCCCGCAACGTCACACGCCTGTCCATGCGCGCCGCAAGGTCCATGTTGTGGGTGGCGATCAGCGCCGCCAGCCCCGAGGCGCGCACCAGCGCCGTCAGCGTCGTAAACACGTGGTCCGCCGTGCGCGGGTCGAGGTTGCCGGTTGGCTCGTCGGCGAGCAGAATATGCGGCGCGTTGGCCACCGCGCGGGCAATGGCGACGCGCTGCTGCTCGCCGCCCGACAGCTGCGCCGGGCGGTGGCTGACGCGCTCGCCAAGGCCGAGGTAGCTCAGCAATTCAGTGGCGCGTGTTTTGGCCTCCGGCCGTCCAAGGCCCCGGATCATCTGCGGCAGCATGATGTTTTCCAGCGCCGAGAATTCCGGCAGCAGGTGATGGAACTGGTAGACGAAACCAATGTGGTTGCGGCGCAGCGCCGTGCGCCCCTCGTCCGACATGGAGGACGTCGCCACATCCTTGACATAGACTTCGCCCGCGTCGGGCTTTTCGAGCAGCCCGGCCAGATGCAGCAGCGTTGACTTGCCGACACCGGACGGCGCCACCAGCGCCACCGACTGCCCCGGCCAAAGCGCGAAATCCGCGCCCTTCAAAATCTCCAGCGTCGCCTCGCCCTGCACATAGCGGCGCTCGACGCCGCTCAGCCACAGCGCGGGCGCGGGCGTGGTGGGGAAGGCCTGGCCGCTGTCATCAGGCTCATTCATAGCGCAGCGCCTCCACCGGATCGAGCCGCGCCGCCCGCCATGAAGGATAGAGCGTCGCCAGCAGCGCCAGGGTCAGCGTCATGACGACAATAGTGATCACATCGCGCGGCTCCACCACGCTGGGCAGCCGCGACAGAAAATACAGTTCGGCAGGAAAAATATTGGCGCCCAGCAGCGAGTTCAGCGCCTGGCGGATGGCCTCGACATTGCGCGCAAACACCAGCCCCAGCACCGCGCCCGCCAATGTTCCGACAATGCCGATGGACGCGCCGGTGATAAGAAAAATCCGCATCACGGCACCGCGCGTCGCGCCGATGGTGCGCAGGATGGCGATGGCCTTGCCCTTGTCCTGCACCAGCATGATCAGGCCTGAAATAATGTTGAGCGCCGCCACCAGCACGATCATGGTCAGGATCATGAACATCACATTGCGTTCGACATTCAGCGCGTCAAAGAAAACCTTGTTGCGCTGGCGCCAGTCGGTCATCAGCAAGGGACGGCCGGCGATGAAATCAATCTGGTCGCGGTATTCATCCATTTTGTCGGGGTTTTCGACATAGGCCTCGATAACTGTGACCTCGCCTTCCTTGTTGAAATAGAGCTGCGCTTCCTCCAGCGGCATGTAGACAATCGTGCCGTCATACTCCGACATGCCGATCTGGAAGATCGCGGTCACCGGATACGACTTGATGCGCGGCGCGGTGCCGAACGGCGTTTCTGCGCCCTTGGCGGTGAGGATGGTGATTTTGTCGCCCAGCGCCAGTCCAAGATTGTCGGCGAGACGGCGGCCGATGGCGACGCCCTCGGCGTGATCGAAACCGTCGAGCGTGCCGAGCTTGATGTTGCCTGCGATGCCGGGCACGCGCTTCAAATCGCTTTCGCGGATGCCGCGCACCAGCGCGCCGCTCTGGTTGGCCGGCGAGGAGACGCCCGCCGCTCCCTCGATCATCGGCAGCACCACAGTGACGCCAGGAATGCCCGCAAGTTTTGTCACGACCTCATCATAATCGGTCAGCGGCCGCTCGCTTGCGGTCAGGAACAGATGGCCGTTGATGCCGACGATTTTGTCCAGAAGTTCCTTGCGGAAACCGTTCATCACCGACATGACGACGATGAGTGTGGCGACGCCGAGCATGATGCCCAGAAACGAGAACAGCGCGATGACGCCAATAAAACGCTGCTTGCGCCGCGCCCGCAGATAGCGGAAAGCGATCAGCCATTCAAACGCCGCGAAAGGGCGCGTGCCGCTGTGCGGCTGCGGGTTCTGGGTTTCCGGCGCGGCTGCCTCGCTCATGCGCGCCTCACTGCGTCAGCCGGGCGATGGCGTCGGACACGCCCATCAGCTCGCGCGCGCCGCTGCGCCGGTGCTTCATCTCAACCTTGCCCTCGGCGATGCTCTTTGGCCCGACAATTATCTGGTGCGGCAGGCCGATGAGGTCGAGCCTGGCGAATTTCGCGCCGGGCCGCTCGTCGGTATCGTCATAAAGCACATCAATCCCCGCTGCGCCGAGCCGCGTGTAAATCTCGCCGCAGGCGGCGTCGGTGGCGCTGTCGCCGGGCTTGAGATTGGCGAGGCCGACATGGAAAGGCGCGACCGCGTCAGGCCAGATTATGCCATTGTCATCGTGGTTCGCCTCAATCAGCGCGGCGGCGAGACGCGAGGGGCCGATGCCGTAACTGCCCATATGCACCGCATGTTCCTTGCCGTCGGGGCCGTTGACCACGGCCTTCATGGCGTCAGAATACTTGGTGCCGAAGTAGAAAATATGGCCGACCTCAATGCCCCGCGCGGAAATGCGGGCAGGCTCTGGCAGCGCGGCGAACGCGCCTGCGTCGTGCTTTTCAGAGGTGGCAGCGTAGAGCGACGTCCACTTGTCAACGACGCTTTGCACCGCGCTCCTGTCATCGAAATTCAGGTCGGCCGGGGGCGTGGCAAACGACATGTAATCCTTGTGACAAAACACCTCGCTCTCGCCGGTCGAGGCGAGAATGATGAACTCATGGCTGAGGTTTCCGCCAATCGGGCCGGTGTCCGCCACCATCGGAATGGCGGTCAGGCCAAGCCGCGCAAAGGTGCGCAGATAGGCGGCAAACATCTTGTTGTAGGAATGCGTTGCGCCGGCCTGGTCAAGGTCAAACGAATAGGCATCCTTCATCAGAAATTCGCGGCTGCGCATGACGCCAAAGCGCGGGCGCACCTCGTCGCGGAACTTCCACTGGATGTGATAGAGATTGAGCGGCAGGTCCTTGTAGCTGCGCACACAGGCGCGGAAAATTTCGGTGATCATCTCTTCGTTGGTGGGGCCAAACAGCATGTCGCGCGCATGCCTGTCTTTGATGCGCAGCATTTCCTTGCCGTAGTCGTCATAGCGCCCCGACTCGCGCCACAGGTCCGCCGACTGGATCACCGGCATCAGCAGCTCGATGGCCCCCGCCCGGTTCTGCTCCTCGCGCACAATGGCGTTGATCTTGTTGAGCACGCGCAGGCCCAGCGGCAGCCAGGCGTAAATGCCAGACGACTCCTGCCGGATCATGCCGGCGCGCAGCATCAGCCGATGCGAGACAATCTCCGCCTCTTTGGGGGTTTCACGCAGGATGGGGAGAAAGTAGCGGGACAGGCGCATGGATTTTGGGACTCAGGATGCAAGGCAAACAGGGCGAAAACGCGCCGAATCGGGGACGCATGTGCAACGTTAGAGGTTTAGGGGGAAAATGAACATTCGGTGTGGCGCGACGAAATCGCCAGCTTCAATCTGATAGCAGCATGTCTGCCCAAACGTGATCGTTCAATCCATATCGTCGGACTGAATATCCCTGTAGCCGCTTATTACCCTGACCAGTTCAATGCCTGCCGGTACCGGCTTGTAAAACAAAATGTAGCTTCCGACCGGGCGACTGCGCAGGTCAGCCGCGAGTTCAGGCCGGGCGCGCCCTGACTGCGGCATGTCACGCAGAGTGACAAGCGTGGCTTCGAAGCGTGCCAGCATACGGTCAGCGGCAGCCGGATTATCGGCGTGAATATATTGCCAAATCTCAATCAGATCACGGCGCGCTAGCGGCCTTCGCCGAATTTCACGCGCGCCGCTTCCCTGAGCTGCTTGTCCCCGAAAGTTCGGCGCGCGCCGCTGCTTTTATCTCGGACATGTCCAGCAGCTCGGATGGTCCACTATTGAGGCCTTCCTCAATATCCGCGCGCAATGCCGCAAGTTTTGCCTCGCGCATCGCCACGCGCTCTTCCATCAGCCGCAGGCTGTCACGCACTACTTCGCTAGCTGAAGCATATCGCCCGCTATGCACGAGGCCCCTGATGAAAGTTTCGTAGTGGTCACCCAAGGTGTAACTTGATGGCATGGCTGAAGCTCCGAATATATCATAAAATAGCATATTATGATATAAACGCAAATGCAATATGTTGCCGCCCCCTACCGCCCCCTACCGCCCCCGCGCCGCCTTCAGCCGCGCGAAATCCTTGCCCGCGTGATGCGAAGACCGGGTCAGCGGCGTGGCGCTGACCAGCGCGAACCCCTTGGTCATGGCAATCGTCTCAAAGGACTTGAACTCGTCCGGCGTGACAAACCGCATCACCGCGTGATGTTTCTTCGTCGGCTGGAGATATTGCCCGATGGTGAGGAAATCGACATCGGCCGTGCGCAGGTCATCCATCAATTGCAGCACTTCATGGCGCTCCTCGCCCAGCCCGACCATGATGCCGGATTTGGTGAAGATCGAGGCGTCCAGCTCCTTGACGCGCTGCAGCAGACGGATTGAGTGAAAATAGCGCGCGCCCGGCCGCACAGTCAGGTATTTGGACGGCACGGTTTCGAGATTGTGGTTGAACACGTCGGGGCGGGCGGCCACGACCACCTCCAGCGCCCCATCTTTGCGCAAAAAATCCGGCGTCAGGATTTCAATCGTCGTGCCCGGCGTCGCACGCCGTATCGCGGCGATGGTCGCGGCAAAATGCGCCGCCCCGCCGTCGGCCAGATCATCCCGGTCAACCGACGTGATCACCACATGCGCCAGGCCGAGTTTGGCCACCGCATCGCCGATATGCTCGGGCTCATTCGCATCGAGCGCGCCCGGCATGCCGGTCTTGACATTGCAGAAGGCGCAGGCGCGGGTGCAGGTGTCGCCCATGATCATGAAGGTGGCGTGCTTCTTCTCCCAGCATTCCCCAATGTTGGGGCAGCCCGCCTCCTCGCACACGGTCACCAGTCCATGCTGGCGCACGATCTTCGAGGTCTCCGCCCACAGCGCCGACCCCGGGGCCTTGACCCTGATCCAGTCCGGCTTGCGCAGGATCGGCTGATCCGGCCGGTGGGCTTTTTCGGGATGCCGCAAAGCCGAAAGCTTGCGCGGATCATGATGCAACAGGTCAAGAACGATGGTCATGCTGATG
>JANLPP010000336.1:0-3983 GCA_031367295.1 Hyphomicrobiales bacterium
TTCCGCGCGCAGATCGCCGCAGCGCCGGGCCTCCAGACAATCGTCTATCTCTCGACCATCGGCGTTTACGGCGACCATGACGGCGCGTGGGTGGACGAGGCCAGCGCCACCCGCCCGGGCAGCGCCCGCAACCAGGCCCGCATTGGCGCCGAGCAGGCGTGGCTGGCGCTGGGCCGCGACACCGGCAAGACTGTGCAGGTGCTGCGGCTGGCGGGCATTTACGGGCCCGGCCAGAATGTGCTGGAAAAACTGCGCGGGGGCACGGCGCAGCGCATCGTCAAGCCAGGGCAGGTGTTCAACCGCATCCATGTCGAGGACATTGCGCGGGCGATTGCGGCAGCGTTTGCCCCAGGGGTCGCCGGGGGCATCGTCAACGTGACGGACGATGAGCCTGCACCGCCACAGGATGTGATGCTGTTTGGAGCGGACCTGCTGGGGATCGTCCCGCCGCCAGCGCTGGATTTTGGCACCGCGCAGCTGTCACCCATGGCCCGCAGCTTCTACGGCGAGAACAAGCGGGTGCGCAACGGCAGGCTGAAGGGTGCGTTGGGGGTAGCGCTGGCCTATCCGACGTATCGCGAGGGGTTAAGGGCGCTGGCGGGGTAAGCCGGGGCGTGCATCTCACTCCGCTTTTGCCAGCACCACCCGCCGCGCGATTGCCACGAGGGACACGCCTTGCAGGACTGCCGCGCTCGACGGTGCAGCGCTTTGCGCGTACTGCTGGCAGCGCGGCTGCAGGCGCAGGCAGGTAGTGGCACCGGGCCTGCGCGCGCGGGTGGCGACACGGGTTGTGTCAGAGTGTGGCCGCAAGGACTGCGAGGCGGGTTCAAATATCTTTTTCAAGGGGCACGGGCATCCGCCGCCAAAAGAAATCACACAGCCAAAGGAACCAGTCATGATCCGCCACACTGTCGTCTTCCGCCTCAGGCATCCAGCAGGGTCCGCGCAGGAAGCGGGTTTCCTGCATGCGGCAAGACGGCTTGCCGGCATTCCCGGGGTGGAAAAATTTGAAAGCCTGCGGCAGGTCAGCGCGAAGAATGATTTCGCTTTCGGTTTTTCAATGGAATTCGCGGATCAGGCAGCTTATGCAGGCTATAATGATCATCCCGATCATACCGCCTTTGTGCGCGACCGCTGGGTTCCCGAGGTCGCGGCCTTTATGGAAATCGATTACGTCCGCCTGCCCTGACAGCAGCAGGCGTGCGGACCTTCGGCCAATCACAGGATTTGCGGCAGCATGACGAAAATGACCACGTCCGAACTGCGCGGCTATCAGCAGATCTGCGGGCCGGGCGGCGCGGTCATGGTCATCGCCTGCGACCAGCGCGGCGGCATCCGCCAGCTGCTCAGCCCCGACAAGGCGGCGCAGGCGGCGGTGACCGACGCGATGCTGGGCGATATCAAGGCCGACATTGTGCGCCATCTCGCCGCCCATGCGCCCTGCGTGCTGCTCGACCCCGTCTGCGCCGTGCCGCGCGTGGTGGAAGAGGCGGCGCTGGCGCGCGACGTGGCGCTGCTGATTGGCCTTGACGCGTCCGGCTATGATATCGGCGAGGGCGGCCACTGGCGTTCGCGCCTCGCGCCGGGCATCACCGCGCGGCGCGTGCGCGAGCTCGGCGGCACGGGGGGCAAGCTGATGGTCTATCTGCGCTCCGACCATCCGGACGCGAACGCGCATAACGCCAGCATCATCCGCCAGTGCGTTGCCGATTTTGCGGCAGAGGATATGCTGCTGGTGGTCGAGTTCCTGACCTATCCGCTGCCGGGTGAAAGCCCGGAAGAGTACAAGGCGAAATTCCCGGCGCTGATCGAGGGCGGCTCGCGCCTGTGCCTGGAGCTGGGCGCGAAGATTCTGAAAATTCCCTATCCGGGCACGCCGGAAGCCTGCGCCAATATTACGAAAATGGCGGGCAATGTGCCCTGGGCGGTGCTGTCCGCAGGAGTCGACCACGCCACCTTCCTTGGCCAGGTCGAGACCTGCATGGCAGCGGGCGCGTCCGGCGTCATCGCGGGCCGCTCGCTGTGGAAAGACTGCGTGTCGCTGGGCGCGGCGCAGCGCAAGGAATGGCTGACCACGCGGGCGCTGCCGCGCCTGCGCGAAATTCAGGCGCTGCTGGCGCGCTATCCGCGTCCGCTGTCACAGCGCGGCTGAGGCGGCTCCGGTGCGCTGCGCCATCGGCGTCGACATTGGCGGCACGGGTATACGCGCGGCGCGCGTCAGCGTTGCGGGCAGGATTCTTGCTCATGTCGTCCAGCCAACCGCAAAATCCGCTGACGCGGTGGTGGCGCAGATAGACGCGCTGATTGCCGAGGTTGACTCGGTCGATGTCGCCGCCATCGGCATCGGCGTGCCGGGCCGGGTCGATAGCGCGCGTGGGCTGGTGTTTTCCGGCGGCTTTGTTGATCTCTCCGGCCCGCCGCTGGCGCGCCGCCTGCGCAATTGCGGCACGCGCGTTCCCTTCCTCGATAATGACGCCAACATGGCTCTCGTTGGCGAAAGCCACCTTGGGGCCGGGAGCGAGCTTGCCCATGTTGTGCTGCTGACCATCGGCACCGGCATCGGCGGCGCGCTGATGCAGGACGGCAAGCTGGTGCGCGGGCGCGGCACGGCGGGCGAGCTTGGCCATGTGACGGTGGACATGCATGGCGCGGCTTGCGTCTGTGGCCGCATCGGCTGCCTTGAAACCGCCAGCTCCGGCACCGCGCTGGGCCGTCTCATAGCGGCGGCGGGCATGCCCGCGTCTACCACCGCAGAAGAGCTGCTGGCACGCGGGGACGCGGCGGCGCGCGCTGTACTCGACGCATGGGCACGCCCGTTGCGGGCGGGCATAGACAGCATCGCCGCAAGTTTTGATCCGCAATGCGTCATTCTGGGCGGCGGGCTGGGCGCTGCGGCGTGCAAGGCGCTGGCGGCTTTTCCCGCAGTCTCGCCCTGGTATCAATATGAAGTGCGGCCAGCAGAACTTGGCGCGCGCGCGGGCGTGATTGGCGCGGCTTTGGCGGCTTTGGGGCGCGCGCCATGAAAACCGCCGTGCTGGTCAATGGCGTTCCGGCGTCCGGCAAAAGCACGGTGGCGCGGGCGCTGGCCGATGCGACAGGCTGGCCGCTGCTGGCGCTCGACACGGTGAAGGAGGCGCTGTTCGCGCATCTTGGCACCGGTGACCGCGAGCACAACCGCCTCATGGGCCGGGCCAGCTACGCGGCGATTTTCGCGCTCGCGGCGGATTTTCCGGCGCACACGACGCTGATCGTAGACGCCTGGTTTGGCTTCCAGCCGCGCGAGGTTCTGGAGCGCCATCTCGCCCGCGCCGGAATTGCGCGCGCGCTGGAAATCTGGTGCCATGCGCCGCCCGAGGTCATCGGCGCGCGCTACATGGCGCGGCTTGGCCAGCGCAGCGCCGGACATCTGGGCGCGGACTATGTGCCGGAGCTGGTGGAACTGGCGCGGAGCGCGCGGCCGCTCGGCCTGTGTCCGAGTGTTGCGGTTGATACGACGCAGTCAGTCACGCCCGGCGACATTCTGCACTGGATGGGCAATGAAGGAGCGCGTAACCCTCTCCCTTTGGGAGAGGGTCGGCCCGCAGGGCCGGGGTGAGGGGTTACAATCTTGCGAGATTTGCGCGTTGCAACGTGCGCTAACCACTGAGATTGCTAACCCTCACCCCGCGCTTCGCGCGACCCTCTCCCTCTGGGAGAGGGTGCCGCACGCCGTCCGGTATTTCGCAACTTCCGCACCGATTTTCAGTTGAAATATCCGCTCTGGCAAGGACGCTGAATCACCCTCCAGCAGCAGTGCGCCGCAGAATTGCGACACCAGCCCGGGCGGCACCCGCGCGGCGGCAATATTGGCGGTTAGGGTTTCGAGCGCCGCAGCAATCCGCGCGTCGGGCCAGTAGTAGCGGATGCGGTCGCTGAGGCCGTAGAGCTGCATCAGCGCATCGTCTTCGCCCGCGCCTACATAGCCGCGCCAGTGGCGCGGATCG
>JANLPP010000347.1:0-5702 GCA_031367295.1 Hyphomicrobiales bacterium
CGGCTATATCCCGTTTGGCGGCACCTTCCTCGTTTTCGCCGACTATTCCCGCAACGCCCTGCGTCTTGCCGCGCTGATGGGCATCCGCGCCATTCATGTGTTGACCCATGACTCTATCGGCGTCGGCGAGGATGGCCCGACGCATCAGCCGGTTGAGCATGTCGTATCGCTTGAGATCATCCCCAACATGGATGTCTGGCGTCCTTGCGACAATCTGGAGACGGCTGTCGCGTGGAAAGCCGCGGTGGAGCGGGTGAACGGCCCCACAGCGCTGATCCTGACCCGGCAGAACCTGCCGCAGCAGGGGGGAGGCGTGGCGCGGGCCGAAACCATTGCCAAGGGCGGCTACGTGCTGATTGAGGCGGAAGGCGGCAAGCCCGACCTCATCCTGATCGCGACCGGCTCCGAGGTTGCGCTGGCGCGGCAAGCCGCCGGGCTGCTGGCAGGGCAGGGGCGCAAGGTGCGGGTGGTGTCCATGCCTTCCGCCAATGTGTTTGACCGCCAGACCGCCGCCTGGCGCGCTTCCGTGCTGCCCAAAGGCGTCAAGCGCTGCGCCATCGAAGCCGGAGCGACGGACCGCTGGTGGAAATATGTCGGCCTCGACGGCGCCGTCGTCGGCATGACCAGCTTCGGCGAGTCGGCGCCGGCAGGCGAGCTGTTCAAGCACTTTGGCTTTACGCCGGAGCATGTGGCGGAGGTCGCCGGCAAGCTGTGAAGGCGGCGATGTTCCGGTAATGTGCTTTGCTTCTTTTGCAAGGTATGCTAGCAACGTCTTATGGCCTCATTGGACGACATCTTCCTTGCAATTTCCGGTCTCGGCACACGCCTCGACAAGATGGACGCGCGCCTCGACAAGATGGACACGCGTCTCGACAAGATGGACGCGCGTCTCGACAAGATCGAATCGCGTCTGTCTGAGGTGGAAAGCTGGCAGAAAAGCCAGCCTGACATGCGGCTTATGCTGGCGAACTCCAAAGTCATTCTGGAGCGGTTGGTGCATATTGAAAGCGAAATCGTGATGCTGCGTGCGGCAGTGAATGATCACGCCCGCGAAAATGTCACGCCTGGCGAAATGGCTGCCATTCATCAAGACCTCGCGAAACTCCGGATGGAGCAGATGGATGGCGAGGCGCGTATGCGCCGCGTTGAAAGCGTGCTGGAACTTCCGAGAGTTTAGAACGATTGAAGCAGTCACCTGCTGCGGCAAGGCAGCGCCAGATCCAGCTGGTTGGTGATCCGGGAAGCGCACCTTCAATTCAAGCAAGCTGACGCAGGTATTTTTGCGCAGAAAAACTAACAATTGCAAGCCCGCCTCACCCCGGCAGCGCCAGCGGCCGCCCTTCAAACACCACCCGCCAGCTGGCAAGATCGCCATTCATAATCTGGGCGGCAAAGCCGGCAAATTCCCCCAGCCGTGCAAACGTCATGGTTTCGGTCTCGGCCTTGATCGCCCCGTCAAGCGCCTCCAGTGCCACCAGCATCTCCCGGGAGCGGGCCTGCGTTCCGTCAAAATCCGATTGCAGCCGCACGCCATAGGCCGCCGCGCCAAAGGCTGGCAGCACACCGGCGAGGAATGGCACCCAGTGTTTTGTTTGTTCAAGCAAGTCCGGCAGATGTTCCGCGCTGAAAAAGCAGCGGGGCGTGAAGCCCGAAAGTGCAGTGGCGCAGGTCACCGCCCGCGCGCCAAGAAACAGCAGGCTGACCAGCAGCGCGCCGAAAATGCAGGCGGCGCCCAGCAGATGCAGCCGGTGCTCATGCAGCGGAAAGCAGTCCGCGCGGTGGCGGTGGTAGGCAATCTGGTCCTCAATCACACCCTTGCGCAGCGCCTCGGCAGTGGCACGGACATAGGCACGGTCAATTGTCAGGTTTGGCAGGTCAATTTCCCGCTGCGCCGCGGTTGCATAAAAATCCGTCCAGCGTCCGGCGGCGTCTCCGGCCTGATGCGCAGGACCGCGTTGCTGGCCCCCGGCTGTGCCGGTCAAGGGCAGAAACAGCATCTGCCGCAGGTTTTCCGCCAGCAGCCGGGTTTCAATCCAGCGCGCATGCCAGCGCTGCGACAGGCCGATTCTGGTCAGGAAAATGATAGCGGAGATGCAGATCACCTCGGCAAGCGTGGCATAGATTTTCCAGGCCTCGACAGGCACAGAAATCAGGGCAAAAAACACGGCCGAGGCGGCGAGCAGAAAATTCAGCGTATAGCCGCGCCGGTGCTTTGCCGCCCACAGCGAGGCCAGCTGGTCCGCGCTGGCGTAGCGCGGCATCACAACTGTGGCGATAGCCTGGGCGAAAGGCCTGGCGCTGCCAGGCAGGTGCTCAAAGAATTGCGCCCAGTTGGCATCATTCTGCTGGCCCGCCAGCGGCACGCTGCGACCAAGAAAGTCATCCAGAGCCTCGCGCTGGCGCGAGGGCTTTGCCGCGCCGTGATGCAAGAGTCTGGCGGTGGCTGCCGCGACCGCAGCCTCGGGCGGGCTGCACAGGCTTTGGACGAGGCCGGGCAGGCTGCTGGCGTCCAGCGCCACCGCCACCTCCAGCAGCCGTGCTATCGACAGTTCAGATAATTGATAGGGCTCGCGTTTTGGCCAGATCAGCGAAATCGCCTGCGGCGTCAGGGGTTTGATCCAGATTACCGGTATGCCGGCATTGGCGGCTCGCTGCACGATCTCGCCCGTGCCGCCTTTGCCCGAGGCGTCCTTGCCATTCCAGATCGCCAGCAGCACATCGGCGTGCTGCAATGTCGCAATTCCCGCTGCCAGATAATTCTGGGCAGTATCGGCACCAGCCGGTTCGGCAAGCTCCATGACGCTTTGTGCCTTGGCCAGAAGCGCGTCAAACTCCTGCTTTGACGCGTCAGAGCCAAAGTCCCTCGAAAAAAGCGCGCGCTCGAACGGTAGCGGGCAGGAAATCTCGATCACGCACCGGCCGCTTTTCAGCGCCAGCGCGGCCCGGGCGGCGATGCGGTCAGCCCCTTCCGCCAAAGCTGTGATAATGCGCATCAGTGGCTTCTGCGGGCTAAAAGCCGGGCAGGCCAGAGCCATTTCGGCATGCCATATCTGTGCGGCGCTGTCTGCGAGTGTCGCAAGACTGGCGCTCGCGCTTGCCTCAATTGCCGCAAGATCGGCGCCGGCAAGGCGATTGGGCCGGTGCCCGGTGACGCCAACCCGCAAGACCAGCCGGGGGCGGGGAGGGTGTGCCAGGGCGCCGGGGTCCTGCTGAGCCGCTGCCACGATTGTGCCTTCTCCGTCTGGGGTCTTTGGCTGCAAGTCGCGCTTGCATCCGTCAAACTTGCCGGGCACAGTTTGCCGCAACATGCCTTTCGAAGGCAAGCTTTGGCGAGACAAGCCGTGACAGACAGCATCCTCTCCGTCGGCCCGCAAGACTATATCGACAACCGGCTCAAAGACCAGCTTGACTGGTACCGCACCAAGGCCGGGCAGGCCAAGCAGCGCCATACGCTGCTCGCCAGCGTGCAGTTTGCCACAACCGCCGCTGTGCCGGTGCTCAACGCGTTTGGCGCTCAAGATCATGCCTATATTTACGCGGCCTCGATTTCCGCCGCTATTGCCGCCATTTCAATGGGCTTTCTGGCGCTGGGCAACCACCAGCAGAACTGGCTGCGTTACCGCCAGGCGGCGAACTCGCTCGAAACCATTTTTTGGCTCTACAAGAACGGCGCAACCCCCTTCGACACGGACGAGCGCGACCGCCGTCTCGTCGAGCATGCCGAAGATGTCATGGCGCAGGAAAGCGGCCAGTGGCGCTCCGAGCTGGCCAAGGGCAGCAGCACGACGCCGCTGCGGCCTGTGTAGCGCAGGGCGGGGCCGCAACTGGACCGCGAGACTCCCGGCGTGCTTGCCATGCAGGTGCGCTTTCCCGACGCGCAGACCATGCTGGAGGCGCGCGGCGGCGACTGGAAAAGAGTGCAATAGACCATCGTGCCGCAGCCAGACGGAAACAGACGAGAAGGTCAGGCTTTTGCTGGCCTGACGCGAACTTGCCATTATTGCGGCGGACAACATCCTCGCCCGAAAAATCTCGGCCTGACAGAAGGATTTCGCCTTGTTCCATGCTTTGCCGAAATACAGCTGTGCCAGAACTCTTCTGGTCACTGCCGCGCTGCTGGGCGCGGCCCTGACAGCCGCTGCCCCGGCGCAGGCGCAAACCAGGATCGGTGTGCTTGAATGCCGTGTCACCGGCGGCCTCAATCTCATCATCACCTCGTCGCGCCAGCTCGGCTGTGTGTTCCGCCCGGCCGGCAATGGATTGCCCGAAAATTACGTCGGCACGGTGCGCCGGCTTGGACTGGATATTTCAATCCAGGGCGACGGCGTGCTGGTCTGGGGTGTTATCGCACCCACCCGCGCGCGGGCTGGCGCACTTGCCGGCAATTACATCGGGGCGAGCGCCAGCATAGCGGCGGGCGTCGGCCTTGGTGCCAACGCGCTGATTGGCGGCTTTGGCAAGTCGATCGGCTTGCAGCCTGCCTCGCTGGAAGGGCAGACCGGCATTGGCATTGCGGCCGGCATAGCGGCGCTGCGGCTGGACGCAGCGCGCTGACGCAGACGAGACAGCGCTGCCGCCCGCAAGGGCAGCAGCGCCCTGCGTTCAATTGATGTAAAACGCGTACGGCAGAAAATTGCCGCCAAAACCGCGCTGCCAGCGGTTCCAGTTTTCCTGACTGATCATCGGGCCGTCCTGCGTGTAGGGCGCTGCGGCGTGGCCGGTGGCCCATAGCACGGCGTCAAACAGGCGCGGCTCCTCGAACACTTTTTTCATGTTGATGCCCTTGGTCAGCCGCCAGTGCGGCACCAGCTTTTTGCCGTCGAGCGCCGCCTCGAAATCATCGAGCGCGATTTTCCAGGTGGCGACGAATTCCGCCGTGATCGGCATGCCAGTGAGCACGCCGCTCTTTTGCTTGGGGGAGGGCAGCCATTCGCGGTCGTCGTCGCTCTCGGCCTCAACCGCCTTCCAGGTTTCGCGCGACAGGGCGATGGAAGTTTTCAAATGCGCCAGAACCGCCTTCATCCGCGCCGGTTCGGCCACCGGCCAATGAGCGGTGTGGAGCAGCGCCAGCATGTCGGCGAAGGCCGGTTCGTCGCCAAAGAAACTGCGCGAGCCAAGGCTGGTAAGGCTGAGGCCCTTCGGGATCGTCTGCACAGCCATCTTCGGGTAGAACAGCCCGCCCGCCGCCTCAAATGTCTCATGCCAGTCATATGCGAGGAAAAACTCGATGGTGGACGACAGGATATGGACATAGCCGCGCAGCCACAGGGCGTCGGCGCGGTCAAAGGCCACCTCGAACTTCTCGCCCCCCTTGCCATTGGTGCCGCGCGGATTAATGCCGGTCATCACCTCGATCATCGAGGTCACCTGCTCAGCCTTGCCGCCGCCGGTGAAATCAAACGCCACCTTGTTGAGGTCGAGCACGATCTTGGTGTCGGCAGGCCCCATTTGCGCCAGCATAACGTCCACTTTGGCGAGGTCGTCCAGCAAGGCTTGCAGCATGCCGCGCTGCGCCTCGTAAGAAATTTCGCGGGGCAGGGGATTGACCGGCACCGGCAGGCGCAGCAGCGGAAAATTCGTGCCTTTGGGCGGCTGCAGGCCATAGGTGAACTGCGCGATGCCGTAATTCTGGATCGCCTTGGCGAACAGCAGCAGCCCCTCGCCAAACCGCGCCTCGTTATCGTCAGGTTTTGCTTTCAGCC
>JANLPP010000363.1:0-3122 GCA_031367295.1 Hyphomicrobiales bacterium
AGGATTATAGACCAGCCCGGCAACAATCTGGCCCTCGCGCTCCAGAGCCACGGAAATCGAGAAAATCGGGATGCCATGCAGAAAATTGGTGGTGCCGTCGAGCGGGTCAACATGCCAGCAATGGGTCTTGTCAGCACCCTCGATACGTCCGCGCTCCTCCATGACAAAACCATAGCCGGGGCGGGCGTGCGACAGCTCTTCAAACAGTGTTTGTTCCGCCTTGCGGTCTGCGGCGGATACGAAATCGCCGGGGCCTTTCATCGAGACCTGAAGGTTTTCCACTTCGCCAAGGTCACGCTTCAGCCCCCGCCCTGCCTTGATGGCGGCGGCGGTCATGACAGTCATCAGGGCAGAGCGGATCATCTGGGGCTTTCGGGAAAGGTCAGGCCGCTTCCTCTCGCAGGGCGGGGGCAAGGTCAAGCGGGGAATGCGGCGCAGTGTGACCGCCTGCTGCCATGCAGCATCCATTGCCATCCGGGCGGTGCCAAACTTGCCTGTTGCGCCAAAGCCGCAACACGTTAGGCTGTATGGCATCCTTGCCGCAAACATCGAAGGCTGCCATGGCCATTTTCACCCGGATTGCAGTCGCGCTGTTTTTTGCCGCTGTGCAGCCGCTGGCAGCTTTCGCCCTCGACAACACGCCAGCGGTTGTTTCTCAGGAGCTGGTGCCCTTCGCGTCGGATGAAGGGCTGGCGCGGTTGGCGCATTCTGGCGCCAAAGTCGATTTTCCCGTACTTGCCAACCAGTTCGAGGCCCAGTCCAATGGGGCGTTTTGCGGACCCACGTCTGCCGCCATTGTGCTGAATGCGGTTCGTGGCCGCAGTCCCGACCTGCCGCGCGACAAAAGCCGCCTGCACCCGGAGGACCTGCAGAACCTGCCAAGCGGTTACGACCCGTCGCTCCCGCGCTTCACGCAAGACAATGTGATCACCAAAGGCCAGAAGACCCGCGCGCAGGTTCTCGGTGAAATGGCGACCATCAACGGCAAACAGATTCGGGATTTCGGCTATCAGCTCCGGCAGTTTGATGAAATGCTGCGCTCGAACGGCCTTGCAACCCGGCTGGTCGTTGTCGATGACAGCCAGGCCGAACAGGACATCCGCACGGACATGGCCGAGAATCTGAAGCACAAGAATGATTTTGTCGTCGTCAATTACCAGCGCAAAGCTGTGGGCCAGCAGGGGGGCGGGCATATCTCGCCGCTGGGCGCCTACGATCCGGACTCCGACTCGTTTCTTGTGCTCGACGTCAACCCGACGAGCGCGGGCTGGGTGTGGATGCCCGCTGCAACGCTGGTCAAAGGCATGCGCACCTTTGATACGGTCGAAAACCGCGGATATGTGGTGATCAACGCGCAATGAGGCGGGTTGCCGAATTTACCCGGGCCACTGGTGCCTGAAGGCGCAGGCGGATCAACCGCCCGTCACCCGCTTAACCGCCGCATCAACCTTGTCCTTGTCCTGTGGCGTCAGCGCATTCAGCACGCCATCCAGAAACGGATCCTCAATCCCGGCGGCGCGCGCCAGCACGTGCCACTTGCTGGCCTCGACCTGGTCTTCCCTGACACCGCGCCCGGAGGCCAGCAGGCGGGCGGCGCGGTTCTGGGCGATGGCATTGCCGCGCACCGCCGCCGCAATAAACAGCTTGGCCGCTGCCGCCTCGTCCTTCGGGATGCCGCTGCCGGTCCGGGCGGGCTTGTCGCCCTGCGCAGGCTCGTCGCCGTTAAACAGCATGACCGCAAGCTCAACCTGGGCCGCCGGATTTTTCTCCCGCGCGGCGATCGCCAGCAACTCGGCGGCGCGTGCGGGATTGACGATCACGCCCTTGCCTTCGCGATAGAGGATCGCCAGCGAATAGCTGGCGTCAGGATCACCAAGCTCAACGGATTTCTGAAAACTCACCGCCGCCGCCGCAAAGTCAGGCGGGCTTTGACCGGCCTCGCCTTCCAGCGCCATGATGCCAAGATTGTAATGCGCGCCAGCGTGGCCTTGCGCGGCGGCGGCCTCCAGCAGCGCCCTTGCAATGGCGCGGTCCCTGGACAGGCCGCGCCCCTGCAGGTTGAGCATGCCGAGCGCAAACTGCGCCTCCCGATTGCCCAGATTGGCGGCAAGCCTGTACCAGCGCGCCGCCTCGGCAAGGTCCAGCCGCACGCCAAGGCCTTGCGCATATAACTCGCCGATCAGCGTCATGGCGGGCGCGTCGGTTTTGCTGGCGTCAAGGCGGATCATCGCCTCTTTCAACGCAGTGACATAGCGACCGCGCTGGTAGGCGGCGAAGGCAAGATCGATTTTCGCCGGATCAGGCGGCGTCGAGGCGGCAGGCACGGCGGGGGCAGCCAAAATCGGTGGCGGCACCGGCGCGGCAGGCGCGGATTTTTGCGCGGCTGCCGGGCACCCGGCCAGAAGCGCAAAAATCACAAGGCCTGCGGGCGCGCGCACCGCTCAGGCCTGTGTCAGCGGAAAGGCCCGCACAGCCGCATCAATATCACCAAGCGCTGCCGCGATGCCGCGCGGATCAGCCCACACCGGAGCGCCGACAGCGATAAACTCGCATTGCGCCTGCGCCAGTGCGCCAGCTTCGGCCGCGCTCTGCGCATAAGCGACACAGGGCACGCTGAAAATCTGCGCCCACCACTGCGCCCGCTCCAGCGTCTGGGCAAAGGGCGGGACATACCCGTCGCGGGCCGGCTCACCGAACATGACATAATCACTCCCAGCCTCGCCCGCGCTCATAGCTGCGTCCCGCGTCCTGAGTGCGCCGGCACCGACGATTTTGGCTGGCCGCAAGGCCGCCAGGGCCTCAGCCAGCGCATCGCCGGCATCGCTGATATGCGCGCCGTCAGCATTGGCGCGCATCACCAGCTGCGGATCGTTTTCAACCAGCAGCGCCGCATCGCGGGCCTGGGCAATTTCGGCAAGCGCCCGCGCCGCTTTCTTGGTGTCCGCGCCCGGCGCGAGCGACAGCGACAGCAGCACGCAGGCAATCGTGCCGGTTTCCAGCGCGGCATCAAGCTGCGGGCCAAAGGCGACTGCGTCGGTAATTTTGGGCGTAAGCAGATAGAGACGGGCAGGAGCGGTCATGGCGTGTTTCTGTGGCGGGGCGTACACCCTCTCCAATGGGAG
>JANLPP010000393.1:0-6398 GCA_031367295.1 Hyphomicrobiales bacterium
CGAAAGCCAAACAAGAACGCGCAAATGTCATTGACACCCAGGACGAACGAGTCCTGATCTTCTATGAATGCGTGGATCTGATAGCGGTGCGTTGTTTCCACCGCCAGTCGGCGACGCAGCCAATAGGTCAGAAAACCAGCTTGCTTGAAGTGATCCGGCGTTGAGTCTTCTGCCACTTCAATGCGCTTGCGGTCGCGCACCCATAAATCTCTTGCGTCTTTGGCGTGGGTCGCGGAAATTTTGACATTGCAATCGTGGCCAGCAGCAATCTGCTCATACTCGCGGGCCAGGCACGAGAGAAACCAGGTTTCCGGGGTAATGCGATTGCCATTCGAAAGCATTTCGCCTTCGGCCAGACATTCAATAATGTCTGGCCGGAAAAGCGTGAAGTGCTGGCTTGAACCCGGCATTCGGCAAGGCTATTTCGCTGATTTGACGCGGCGGACTTGTCCGATGCCGATAGAACGTACAATCGCCGCCTCCGCCTCGCTCAGCAAACGGCTCGGCGGAGTCAAGGAATTGCGTCCGTAACTCGGTGTCCGCTTGTTCGCAGGCAAGGCATCAATCCGTGCGTCACGGTCATCCGTGAACATGTGATCGAATTCGCCTTTGTGTGTAATCCTGGACATTTTCCACCTGTTGAAGCGACTATTTTATCCGATTCTTTCGATTGCGCCACCTCATAAACTGGAAATGCCTCTCCTCAAGCCGCCGCAGCCTGGCCCTGAGACGGGCCGCTGTCCTTGCCCCTGGCCTCGACATCGCGGTCAACGAACTCGATCACCGCCATTGGCGCATTGTCGCCGTAACGGAAGCCGGCCTTGAGCACGCGGGTGTAGCCGCCGTGGCGGGTTTTGTAGCGCGGGCCGAGCACGTCGATCAGTTTCGCCACCATATCGGCGTCTTTGATCTGGGCGATGGCGAGGCGGCGCGAATGCAGGTCGCCGCGCTTGCACAAAGTCACCAGCTTCTCGATCACCGGGCGCAGGTCCTTGGCCTTTGGCAGAGTGGTGACGATCTGCTCGTGCTTGATCAGGTTCTGGCACATATTGGCGAACATCGCCTTGCGGTGCTCGGCGGTGCGGTTAAAGCGGCGCTTCTGGCGTCCATGATACATTTTGGCTCTCCGGGTTGTTCAGCCGCCGTGCCACGGTACGGCTGTGTTTTTGGGCGTAGGGAGTAGGCAGCAGGCAGTGGTCAGTAGTGTTCCTCAAAGCGTTTGGCCAGCTCCTCGATATTCTCCGGCGGCCAGCCATTGACTTCCATGCCAAGGTGCAGGCCCATCTGCGCCAGCACTTCCTTGATTTCGTTGAGGGATTTTCGGCCAAAATTCGGGGTGCGCAGCATTTCGCCCTCCGACTTCTGGATGAGGTCGCCGATGTAGACGATATTGTCGTTCTTGAGGCAGTTGGCGGAGCGGACCGAGAGTTCCAGCTCGTCAACTTTCTTGAGCAGGGCAGGGTTGAAGGCGAGCTCGGGAATCGAGGGCGCTGCCTCTTCCTTGCGCGGCTCCTCGAAATTGACGAAGACATTCAGCTGGTCCTGCAGAATGCGTGCCGCAAGGGCAACCGCGTCCTCGGCAGTGATCGCGCCATTGGTCTCGACCGTCAGGGTCAGCTTGTCATAATCCAGCACCTGGCCTTCGCGGGTGTTTTCCACTTTGTAGCTGACGCGCTTGACCGGCGAGTAGAGCGCGTCAATCGGCATCAGGCCGATGGGCGCGTCTTCCGAACGGTTGCGGTCGGCAGGCACATAGCCCTTGCCATTGTTGATGGTGAATTCGAAACGGATCTCCGCGCCCTCATCCAGCGTGCAGATGACGAGGCCAGGATTGAGCACCTGGATATCGCCGGTGACCTGGATGTCGCCCGCCAGCACCGGGCCGGGACCAGTCTTTTTGCAGACCATGCGCTTGGGGCCATCGGTCTGCATCTTGATGGCGATGTCCTTGATGTTGAGGATGATGTCGGTGACATCCTCCCGCACACCCGGAATCGACGAGAATTCGTGCAGCACGCCGTCAATATGCACGCCGGTCACCGCCGCGCCCTGCAAGGACGACAGCAGAATGCGGCGCAGCGAATTGCCCAGCGTCTGGCCAAAGCCGCGCTCCAGAGGCTCCGCCACCATGGTGGCATGCCGCTTGCCGTCCTCGCTCGGGATGATTTCGAGCTTCTTGGGCTTGATGAGTTCTTGCCAGTTTTTCTGGATCATGGAAACGCCTTTCTTCGCAGCACCGGCGGCAACAACGGCCTCGCGCGCCCGGCTGGGAAACGGGAAAAGCAGGCGCAAACGCGCGCCGGCCACATGGCAAACATCAGACGCGGCGACGCTTGCGCGGGCGGCAGCCGTTATGCGGAATGGGTGTCACGTCGCGGATGGAGGTGACCGTGAAACCCGCCGCCTGCAAGGCGCGCAGTGCCGATTCGCGGCCCGAGCCTGGGCCGCAGACCTCAACCTCAAGCGTGCGAACGCCATGCTCAGCCGCTTTTTTGGCGGCGTCCTCGGCGGCCATCTGGGCGGCAAAAGGGGTCGACTTGCGCGAGCCTTTGAAACCCATGGTGCCGGCCGACGACCAGGCGATGGTGTTGCCCTGTGCGTCCGAGATGGTGATCATTGTGTTGTTGAACGACGAATTCACGTGGGCGACGCCCGACGCAATATTCTTGCGCTCGCGTCGGCGGACGCGGCCTTTTGCTTCTTCTTTTGCCATTGTTCACAGTTTCCTTGGAGCGCGCCCGTAATGCCAGGCGCTGGGGACAGTTTACTTCTTCTTGCCGGCGATCGGCTTTGGCTTGCCTTTGCGGGTGCGCGCATTGGTGTGCGTGCGCTGGCCATGCACTGGCAGGCCGCGGCGATGGCGCAGGCCGCGATAGCAGCCAAGGTCCATCAGGCGCTTGATGTTGATGGCGGTGTCGCGGCGCAAATCGCCCTCCACCATATAGTCGCGATCAATGGCTTCACGAATCTGCAGCACTTCGGCGTCGGAAAGCTGCGACACGCGGCGTTCTGCCGCGATATTGACCTTCTCGCAAATCTCGCTGGCGTGCCTTGCGCCGATGCCGTGAATATACTGGAGCGCGATAACTACGCGCTTGTTGGTGGGAATATTGACGCCTGCGATACGTGCCACTGTCGTGCTCCATATGGGCCGGGGCGCGAGGGCTCTGGCTGGGTAATCCCGCGTCCGGTGGAGGCCGGCCCATGCGGGCGCTTGTCATGACACGCGTTTGACGATCCCTCAAAAGAGGGACGTCCGAACCTGTATCCTGACGTGAAGCGCGCTCTTTAGTGGCAAGGAATGTCCGCGTCAATGGGCGATTGCGGCTCTGTCAATAGGAAAATATCGAAAACCCCCAGCGTCACACATAAGTGTCAAAGCACCGCGCCGGAAAAATGCGAAGGCCGCGCTGCATCGCAGCGCGGCGGATGTCTGGCTCGCCGTCAGTAAAAAAAGCGGCGGCGGTAGAAGCGCCGGGGCCTGTAATAGTGATAATACCGGCGCCGCCTGTAGTATCTGCGCCGGTAAGTGACCCAATAGGCTTCCTGCGCTTTGGTCGCGGCAACTTCCTCTTCTGTGAGGATGGCCGCAGCGGGATCTGATGCTGCATCCAGGCTGGCTGGCGGCACGGGTGCGCCGAGCAGCATGGCTTCAGCGGACTGCACAGTGGCTGCAAGCGCGACCGCGCCTGCCGACAGGCCAAACAGGCCTTGCAAGAATAACCTTCTGTCCATGGTCTTCTCCATGTTTGAGGGGTTACGGTTTGAGAGCTTCCGCCGCACCAGTCTTGAACGATCAGAGCGAATTTGCAAGGTGACATTTCATACAGCGCAAAGCGGCGTTCTGTGCCCTGGAGCGCCGCCGCCGGTAGCAGGCGGGGCAAACCTAACCGGCCCGCAACCATAATTGTTTGGCGCGGCTTAACTCTGCTTTGGTTGCGGGCGCGAGGATTCATGGGTTGGCAAGACACGGCGCGCAGATTTGGCGGCGGGACAGGGAAACCTGCGGCTATGCAGGCCGCAATAGCTTGGGGTAGTTACCATGAACGCAGCAGCCAAACTGTTTTTTGACCGTGGCCGCCAGGCCGTGCAGGCCCTCACGGGCAAGGATGGCATTGCCGACTGTGATGTTGCGGCGCTGCGGCGTGAGGTGTTTACGGAAGGGGCAGTCAGCCGCGAGGAGGCCGATGTGCTGTTTGCGCTGGAGCGTGCGCCCGGGGCCAAATGTGCCGAGTGGACGCCGTTTTTCATCGAGACGATCACGGACCATGTGGTCTGGCAGGCCCGCCCCACGGGTATCGTGAATGCCGCGCAGGGCGAATGGCTGCTGGAGCAGGCCGACGCCACACGCACCATCAACGCTTTCGCCACGCTGGTGCATGTGCTGGCCGAGGCGCACCGCGTGCCGCTGTGGTTTGTTGCCGCAGTGCGCGCGCGTGCTGCGCGCGGCTGGCCAGGGGCGGAAGTTGCCCTCGCTGCGGCGAGTGCCGAAATGGAGCTGGCAGCGTAGTGCAAGTTGTCTAAAGTATAGTAATATATTATATAATTTTGGTTGTTATTTAATAGGCGGTCTCACAATTGAAGTGCAACGCGCTGCCTCAGTATTTCCGTATTAAACACGTCTTTCGGGGTTTGGAAAGCCAGGCATTTGCGGGGACGGGTGTTGAGGCTTTCGGCGATTTTGTCGAGGTCTTTTTTGGAGTAGATGGCCAGATTGATGCCTTTGGGCAGATATTGCCGGGCCAGGCTCTCCCGTCAGCTTCAGGCCAAAGAAATCACGCAGCTGGCTGGCCAGAATAATCACCGCGATGGCAGCGGTAAAACCGAACACCGCCTCATGCGGAATGCGCTGGATGAGGGTGCCCAGCCGCAGCAGGGCGAGCGCCCAGACGATGAAGCCGCCGATGACCGCCGAGATCAGGCCCTGCTCGGGTTTTGCGCCTGAGGCGATGGCGATGGCCATCGACAAGGGCAGGGCGACGACGGCGACGGTGAGGCCCGCCGGAAAATCCGCCCGGAAGGCGGCAAGGCCATAGCCCTCGCGCAGCGTGGTCACCAGCTTTGGCAGCAGGGAGGCGGTATGCGTGACGGCGGGCGGCAGGTTGGTGGTGGACATGGCGCCCCCGGCTATGGTGCGGCTGGCGCTGCTCGCCCGCGCCGCTTCTGCACACCTGTCAGGCCAAAGTTGCGCTTGCCGCCATTGCCTGAATTTTCAACTGGGCTATCATCGGCCATTCATCGCCTGCGCGGCAGCGCGGGCGCAACCACACAGGGCAGGGGACCATCATGATCAAGGCAATGCGCGTTCACACAACCGGCGGGCCGGAAGTTTTGCAGGCGGACGAGGTCGAGCTGCCGCCGCCGGGGCCGGGCGAGGTGCGCATCCGCCACAAGGCGATCGGCCTCAATTTCATCGACACCTATTACCGCACCGGCGCCTATGTCGCGCCGCTGCCTTTCACGCCCGGCAATGAGGGCGCGGGCGATGTGGTGGCGCTGGGCAAGGGCGTCACCGGTCTGAAACTGGGCGAGCGCGTCGCCTATGCCTCGACGCTGGGGTCTTACGCCGAAGAGCGCAATATTATGGCCTCGGCGCTGGTGAAACTGCCCAAAGCCATTTCCTATGAGACCGGCGCGGCGATGATGCTGAAGGGCCTGACCGCGCAATACCTGCTGCGCCAGACCTACAAGGTCAAAAAGGGCGACACGATCCTCGTCCATGCGGCGGCGGGCGGCGTTGGCCAGATATTGTGCCAGTGGGGCAAGGCGCTGGGCGCGACGGTGATCGGCACAGTCGGCTCGGCGGAGAAGGCGAAGCTGGCGAAAAAGGCGGGGGCAAAACATGTGATCCTGTACCGCGAGCAGAATTTTGTTGAGGAAGTGGCGAAAATCACCAAGGGCAAAAAATGCGATGTCGTCTATGACGGCGTCGGCAGGGACACGTTTCCAATGTCGCTCGACTGCCTGCGCCCGCTTGGGCTGTTTGCCAGCTACGGCTCGGCGTCGGGCCAGATCGCCGCCTTCAACATCACGCTGCTGAGCCAGAAAGGCTCGCTGTTCTGCACCCGCCCGACGCTGTTTCATTACACAGCGCAGCCCGGCAATCTGGCGAAAATGGCGCGCGATCTGATGAAGGTGGTGGCCAGCGGCGCGGTGAAAATTCCGGTGAGCCAGCGGTTTAAACTGGCGGACGCGGCGGAAGCGCACCGGGCGCTGGAGGGGCGCGCGACGACGGGGTCGAGCGTGCTGGTGGTGTGAGCATGGGTGCCACCCTCTCCCAGAGGGAGAGGGTCGGCCCGCAGGGCCGGGGTGAGGGGTTACAATCTCGGCGGGTTTGCGCCGGTTGCCGCGCACGACGCCCAGCATTGTAACCCCTCACCCCGCGCTACGCGCGACCC
>JANLPP010000419.1:0-1776 GCA_031367295.1 Hyphomicrobiales bacterium
GGGCGCTGGCCCGTTCATGGTTTTCGCCCCCACCAACGCGGCGTTCGCCAAGCTGCCTGCGGGCACGGTTGACACGCTGCTGAAGCCCGAAAACAAGGCCATGCTGGTCAAGGTGCTGACCTCGCATGTGGTCGGCAAGGCAGTGATGAGCGACGCGATTGGCAAGATGGTCGCTGACGACAAGGGCGCGCATCCGGTCAAGACGCTGAGCGGCGCGATGCTGATCGCCAAAATGGCAGATGGCAAGCTGACTCTGACCGACGAGAATGGCGGCGTCGCCACCGTCACCATCGCCGATGTCAAGCAGTCGAACGGCGTCATTCACGTTATCGACGCGGTGCTGGTGCCGAAGTAAGGCCAGCTGCAAGGCTGATTAACAGGGGTCGGCTGCGTCTTGCGCAGTCGGCCCTTCTTCAAACGCCGCCCGTCAGTTTCCGGGCCGCGCCAGCGCTTTTTGCTGCGCTTCCTACAAACTGTGTGTGAGATCGTAGCCCATGGCCTGACTAAACTCGACCGAGGAATTGTGGCCTTCGACAAATCTTGTGCCCGGATCGCTGCTCGGCAGCACCGCTTTCCATATGCCATAGGGCCCAGGCGTCATCATCATCATTGCCCAAATCCACGGATTGGCGTTTTCAGCGCTCAAGGCGCTGCCATAGCCTTCGATATTCTTGCTGAAGTCCGGCAGGTGACCCCAGCCGTAACATACAGGCGCGCCGATGCCGCCCTGAAATTCCCACGGCAAGGCATCTTGCGGAAAATTCACCAGGTTGACCGCTGTTTTACACAGCGGCGCGCCGCGGGCCACGCCAACGTGATGCAATCCAAGATTATGCCCTATCTCATGCACAAACGTGGGCTGCTGATAATTCGTCCTGGCACCGTAGGCGTCAGGGACAGTGAACGCCTGCGTTCCGATGGCAGTATCGACCAACAGGCGGGAACTAGAGCGGAAGTCTCCTCCAGCAGGATTCAAGACCGGGTCAGGATCGAGTTTGGCAATTTTGATGACCGCGTCCGGCTCGAAGCCGAACGCAAAGAAATCTACTGCAAGTTCGCATTTGATAAACGGCCGCCACGACATTCCGGTGGCTATGGGCTGGTCAAAATCCGTGAACGCGTTGGGCGGAACTAGCCAGATGCGGTTGTTCCAGAATGCCGCTGCCGCAAAGGCTCCATTGAGCAGGCGGGTCCACTCCGCCTCGGTCCAGTTCTGGATCCAGAACATTTTGCCGTCATAGTCCAGCGTGAACCAGTAGGGGCCGCGGTTGATCTGCTCGAGCCGAAGCGAAACGGACAACACCAGTTTGTATTCGACCCTTCCGGATATCTCCTGATACAGATCAGCGCGGTACGACGCAGCAGTAGAATATTCGTCGGCTTTCAGTCGGATTTTCTGCGACTTGAGCAATCTGAAAATTGCCATGGCCACATCTCCTCTGGGCAGAATTTGGCCATGACGGCGGGCGGTCTGGCGCTGCTCCACCGCACAGACAGCGCATGCGGGCGCGTCGCCCGCTTCAACGGGCGCATTCGCCATACTGGCAGGGCAAGCGGTTACCGGGATAGTCCGGCCTGCGCCCGCCGCCCCCGCCATGGCGCCCGCCGCCGAAGATCAGCGGTATGCCCAGTTCGAGCCCCAGCTGCGGAATGCCACCCAGCGGATTGCGGCGCGGCGGCGGGGGATAGTCCTCCTGCGGCGGCGGATAACCTTGATCGTCATATTCGGGCGGCGGCAGGCGGTGGACGCGGCGGCGGCGCGGCGGCGGCTCGCCC
>JANLPP010000446.1:0-25488 GCA_031367295.1 Hyphomicrobiales bacterium
GATTTCGGGCCATGGCAATATCGAGACTGCGGTGCAGGCGATCAGGCTCGGGGCTTATGATTTCATCGAAAAGCCGTTCAAGGCCGACCGGCTGATACTTGTCGCCGACCGCGCGCTGGAGGCCTCGCGGCTGAAACGCGAGGTCAGTGACCTGAAGGCCCGCAGCGGCGTGGTTGACAGGATTATCGGATCGTCCAACGCCATCAATCATTTGCGCCAGACCATTGAGCGCGTTGCCCCGGCCAATTCCCGCATCATGATCGCCGGGGGGCCGGGCACCGGCAAAGAACTGGCTGCCCGTGCCATCCATGACGCTTCGGCGCGGGCGGGCGGCCCGTTTGTGGCGCTGAACGCCGCCGCGATGGCCCCGGACACCATCGAAGCTGAGCTGTTTGGCATCGAGGCTTTCGATGGCCAGCCGCGCAAGACCGGCGCGCTGGAAGAAGCCCATGGCGGCACGCTTTATCTCGACGAAGTGGCAGACATGCCCAAAGAGACCCAGGGCAAAGTGCTGCGTGTTTTGTTCGACCAGAATTTCCTGCGGGTTGGCGGCACAACGCGGGTGCATGTCGATGTGCGCATTATTTCGTCCACCAGCCGCGACATGCAGACCGCCATCGCCCAGGGCGTATTCCGCGAAGACCTGTATCACCGCCTCTCCGTAGTGCCGGTGAACGTGCCGCCGGTGTCGGAGCGCCGGGGTGACATACCCGAGCTGATCGAGTTTTTTATGGAGCAGGCCCAGGCAACCACCGGCATGCCCAAGCGCCACATCAGCCTTGACGCAATGGCTGTGCTCCAGTCGCATGACTGGCCCGGCAATATCCGGCAATTGCGCAACAATGTTGAACGGCTGATGATATTGGCTGGCGGTGATCCCAATATGGAAATCACACCGGACATGCTGCCTGCCGAAGTCGGGGCGCTGATCCCGGCAACGCCCTCAGGGGCTGGCGGCGAGCGGCTGATGACGCTGCCGCTGCGTGAGGCGCGCGAGGTGTTTGAGCGCGAATATCTTGTGGCGCAGATCAGCCGTTTTGGCGGCAACATATCACGCACTGCCGAATTTATCGGCATGGAGCGCTCGGCCCTGCACCGCAAGCTGAAATCATTGGGAATCGATGGCGAGCGGGCATGAGCCTGATACGCTGTCTGAAATCGGGGGAATAATGAGCCGCATTGCCTTCGTCAATGGCCGCTACCAGCCGCACCGGTCAGCGCAGGTGCACATCGAGGACCGGGGCTTCCAGTTTGCCGATGGCGTCTACGAGGTCTGCGAGGTGCGCGCCGGGCGTCTGGTCGACGAGGCGCGGCATATGGCGCGTCTCGGCCGCTCGCTTGCAGAGTTGCGGATGCAGCCCGCTGCTGGCGGCGCGGCGCTGGCGGTCATCCTGCGCGAGGTGGTGGCGCGCAACCGCGTTGATACCGGGTTTGTCTATGTGCAAATGACCCGCGGTTCCGCCCCGCGTGATTTTCCGTTTCCGGCCCCGCAGGTGCCGGGCAGCCTTGTGGTTACGGCGCGGTCCACTGACGCCGCCAAAGCCGCAGCGAATGCGCACAACGGCGTCAAGGTCATCACCCTGCCGGATTTGCGCTGGAGGCGCCGCGACATAAAATCCGTCTCGCTGCTGCCCAATGTGCTGGCCAAGCAGGCGGCGCGCGAGGCGGGGGCCTTCGAGGCGTGGCTGATTGATGATGCCGGCTTTGTGACCGAGGGCGCATCCTCCAACGCCTGGATCATCACAGCCGCCGGCGTGCTGGTGACCCGCGCCGCTTCGCAGGACATCCTGCGGGGCATAACCCGCACCACCCTGATGGATCTGCTGGCACGCGAGGCGCTGGCCTTTGAAGAACGAGCGTTTACGGTTGCCGAAGCGCAGAACGCGCGCGAGGCATTCCTGTCCAGCGCCACAAATCTGGCGCTGCCAGTGGTCAAGATTGACGCAGTGCCGGTTGGCACCGGCACGCCCGGGCCGGTTGTCATGAAATTGCGCAGGCAATTTCATGAAATAGCCGAGATTTCGCTTTGAATATCAAGTGTGGCCACCCGCTTTTCTGGATATGGCGCCAAATGTCACAGGTCCGATGCATAACTGGTGATTGCGGAAGCCGGGCGGACGGGCCAGATAATTGCATGGGAAGCGGGCTGCGCCGCCAATCCCGTGCGTGAGCCATATTGCGCAACCAAAATCAGCAACCAGGGCCAAAACGCCCCAAGAAAAGAGTTAAAATAATGGCAGCCGAACGCAACCAAAACCTTCAGGACACGTTTCTCAACTATGTCCGCAAGCACAAGATTCCACTCACTATTTTTCTGGTCAATGGCGTCAAGCTGCAGGGCGTGGTGACGTGGTTTGACAATTTCAGCCTGCTGCTGCGCCGCGACGGCCACTCGCAACTGGTCTACAAGCACGCTATATCAACGATTATGCCCGGCGCGCCGATCCAGATGTTCGAGCAGGACGAAGACGCCAGCACAGCCAAGCCCTGACACAGCCGGGCAACGGAGGATTATGAGCCAGAAGGACATTGAGCCCGACGCCAAAGGCCTCAAGGCATTTGAGCCGGAGCGGGCGCTTGCGGCACGCACACGCACACTGGTTGTCGGGCCCTATTTGAGCCAAAGGCGCAAAAGCGCGGGCGAGGGGCCAGCCCGCAGCGCTGCGGTCTCCGGCGCGCCACCCGTGTCGTCACGCAATCCGCAGGCGCGGATTGACGAGGCGCAAGGCCTCGCCGCTGCAATCGACCTCGAAATCACGGGTTCGCTTGTCGCGAGTCTCAGCGAGTTGCGCCCGGCCACCTATATCGGCAAGGGCAAGGCCGAGGAAATCGCGGCGCTGGTCAAGGAGCGCGAGATAGCGCTGGTCGTCATGGACTGCGCGCTTTCGCCGGTGCAGCAGCGCAACCTCGAAAAGGCCTTTGCCGCCAAGGTTATTGACCGCACTGGCCTCATTCTCGAAATCTTTGGCCGCCGCGCCCGCACGCGCGAAGGCGCGCTTCAGGTCGAGCTGGCGCATCTCGCCTATCAAAAATCCCGGCTGGTGCGCTCCTGGACCCATCTTGAGCGCCAGCGCGGCGGCTTTGGCTTTCTGGGTGGCCCCGGTGAAACGCAGATTGAAACCGACCGGCGGCTGATTCAGGAGCGCATTATCCGCATCGAGCGCGATCTTGAGGCGGTGAAGAAAACGCGCGCCCTGCACCGCAAGTCGCGGCGGGACGTGCCTTATCCCGTGGTGGCGCTGGCCGGTTACACCAACTGCGGCAAGTCAACGCTGTTCAACCGCCTGACCAAGGCCGAAGTGCTGGCGCAGGACATGCTGTTTGCCACACTCGATCCGACTTTGCGCGCGCTGCCTTTGCCGCATGGCGGCAAGGCGATCCTGTCGGACACGGTCGGTTTTATCTCCGAGCTGCCAACCATGCTGGTTTCAGCTTTCCGCGCCACGCTGGAAGAGGTGGTTTCCGCCGACATTATTTTGCATGTGCGCGATATTTCGCACGAGGACAGTGAGGCTCAGGGTGAAGATGTCGAGGCGATCCTGACCAGTCTCGGGGTTGATCCTGACGACCACGCGCGGCGCATTGACGTGTGGAACAAAATTGACCTGCTGTCGCCGGACGCTGCGGAGGCTCTGGAGAACAAGGTTCTGCTGATTGCGGCGGAGCGTCGCCCCGTGCTTGTGTCAGCGCTGACGGGGCAGGGGCTTGACCAGCTTCTGGCGCTGGTCAGCGAGCGGCTGGCGAGGGGACGCAGCAGTGTTGACCTGGTGCTGGACGGCGCGGATGGCCAGGGCCTGAACTGGCTCTATGAACATGCCGAAATCATGCGCCGGGACAATCGCGAGGACGGAACCATTCACCTGAGCGTCCGCGTCGCGCCCGATCGGCTGGATCAGGTGCTGCGGCGCTTTCCGGCTGAACGGCCAGCAGACGCGGCGGCTTAGGCCGGTGCCTGTTCCGCCACTTTGGCTTTAACCCAAAGCGCTTCCATATCGTCAAGGCTGACATCGGCAAAGCGCTTGCCTGACGCATCAAGAGCTGCCTCTATCGACTTGAACCGTCGTGTAAATTTATCATTCGTCCGACGCAGGGCCCGCTCCGGGTCAGCATCCAGGTGGCGCAGCAGGTTGACTGTCGCAAACAGCAGATCGCCCGCCTCGCCGACCGCATCCTCCTGCGTGCCGCGTCGCGCATCAACTGCGTCCAGCGCCGCCTCGATTTCGGCAGTCTCCTCCTTGATCTTGGCGATGACCTGACGCGGATCGTTCCAGTCAAAGCCGACCGCGGCTGCTTGCTGCTGCAATTTCAGCGCGCGCGTCAGGGCGGGCAAGGTCACCGGGATTGCGGCGAGCAGGCCAGGCTGCGGCGCAGGCGGCAATCCGGCGGCCTCGCGCCGCGCCAACCGTCCCGCCTTCTCCTGCGCCTTGATCTTGCCCCATAGCGCCTTGACCTCTGCGGGAGCCAGATCCCGTGCATCGCCAAATACATGCGGGTGGCGGCGGATCAGCTTGGCCGTAATTGCTTCAACCACACCGCCGAAGTCAAACGCGCCCTGTTCGCGCGCCATCTGCGCATGAAACACCACTTGCAGCAGCAGGTCGCCCAGCTCGTCGCACAGGTCTTCAAGGTCGCCGCGCTCAATGGCGTCAACAACCTCATAGGCTTCCTCAATCGTGTAGGGTCCGATGGAGGCAAAATCCTGTTGCAGGTCCCACGCACAGCCGGTGCCCGGCGTGCGCAGGGCCGCCATGATCCCGATCAGCGCGGCCAGATCGCGGGAGGGCTGCATCGCCTGACCTCCGGGCCGCTCAGGCCTGATTGCGGGAGCGGGAAATCACCTTGATCGGCCCGCGCGGCCGCCCGGATTTCTCGGCAATATCGCGGTCCTGCTGCTCGATCAGCACCTTGGCTGGCTTGTCGCCGTCAAGGCCAAGCAGCATATCGCCGGGCACGCGACGGTTCGAGCTTTGCGCGCCATCCTCATAGGTGACATCAAAAAACACGAACGTGTTGTCAGTGATTTTTTTCTTGGCCAATCTGGCCTCCTGAATTTTGCAACGAAAAAGCCCGTAACGCGAGGCGCTACGGGCCATAGCTGTGTCAGCCGGGCAGGGCTTTGCGGCCCTGGCCAGAACTATCAGGCGAGGCTGAGCGAAATCGCTTCACGGCCCTTGGGGGTATCGACAACTTTCATCGACACGGCCTGGCCATCGGACAGACGGGTGAGACCCGCATTGCCGAGAACAGAAATGTGCACAAACACATCCTTGCCGCCATCATTGCTCGCCACAAAGCCAAAGCCCTTGGCATCGTCAAACCACTTGACCGAGCCGGTCACCGCAATTGCGGTCGCGGGATCCGGTGCCCGGCGCGGCGGACGCGCGCCGCCACCCATGCCGCCGCCAGCACCACCAGCACTGCCGCTAAAGCCGCCGCCAGCGCCAGCGCGCGGTGGAGGAGCGCGGTCAGCTGCGCCAGCCGTGTCAACCTCAAGCACCTTGACCACCTGGGCGCCCTTTGCGCCATTCGCCACCTGCACCTTGAGCTTTGCGCCCGGGGGCACAGAATCATGGCCGGCAGACTGCAACGCATTGATATGCAGGAACGCATCGCCCGTGCCGTTGCTCAATTCAACAAAGCCGAAGCCCTTGTCGGTCTTGAACCACTTGACGACTGCGTCAATCGGGGGCCCGCCAGCCGGTGCCGCGCGGTCACCGCCGCCACCAGCGCGAGGCTGAAAGCCGCCGCTGCTGCTGCTGCCGCCAAAATCGCCCGGGGGTGAATCGAAGCTGCGCGGACGGTCTCTCTGACCGCGTGACTCGTAGTCCATCGGGCCGTCGTCATCGAACCCGCGCTTCTTTGGACCCCGGAAATTATTGCCCTTGCTCATGTCGTGTACCTTATGCTCCGCCAAATTACCCCGGGAACGTTTTGTCCAAGGGATAGTGTGCCGCGCCAGGCGCGAGCGTCTTTGATTTAGGGTGACAGACCAGCCATGATGAACCGCCAGCAATGCAGGCGCAGGCCTGTTCGGGCAGACTCAAATTCGTATCGCGGGGGCTAGAGGCGAAGCCAGGCCAGAGGGCAAAAATAGAGTTGCGTGCCAAAGACAATGCCAACATCCGACGAGCGCCGGTCCAGATAACTCAGCGCAAAATCTCGCCGATAATTTTGTATACGCCTTATATTTGTTTTGATCCAGTCAAAAAATACATGCAATTGCCGAATGTGGTTATGGCCCGCGCAAGGCAGCAAGCGCGGGCAGGCCGACCGGTTGAGTGTCCGCGCGTGCCCCTTGTGCACGTGTTAGGCAATCTTCAAATCGCATAATTTGTATTATGGAACGTACGTCCGCTTCCCAAGCCGCTGTGCAAGGCAATTGGCGGCGCTGTCCCGGTTCCTGGCTATCCTGCGTACGCAATTGCGCCATAATTTTGGATTTGCCTGCCAGCGCGGGAATATGGCTGACGGCGTGGTTTCCGGGTTTGACCGGGCTGCTTGCGCCTTCTGATTCAAGGGAGGCAGATATGCGCCCAGGTCTGACAAGCGCAGTAGCCATGGCGATGGCGGCCTGTATGGGCCCGGCCCTTGCCGCCGGGCCGGGCAGCGACAGCGGCACGCAGAAACCGCCTTCGAATTATATTACCGGACCGCCGGACAAGCAGAAGCCGCCTGTGCCTGTCCAGGTCCAGCCTGTGGCGGAGGAGCCAGCGCAGGCACCGGGCGCGGTTGCAGCGGCCCCGCAACAACCGCTCCGGCTGCTGCTGCTCAAAGGCTACGAGGTCAAAAGCCTTGTCGTAATGAGCTATGAAACGACCAAACAATACAATGACAAGGCCAGCCAGCCGGGTGTGGTGCTGACACTTCAGAAGGCAACATCCATCGCGGTCTGCTACTACTCCATTGGGGGTTATTTTGCCCTGAATGATGCGACGCTGGATAATCAGGGCAGCTGTGACGTGCGCGGCGCTGACACAGATGTCTATGAGTTCGTCCAGTCGGCGCAGTCGTCCATTGCCATGTTCCGGCTGAATACCCTGACCGGCGAGGTTGGCTATTGCGCCTATGACCGCAAGGAGGGCCAGCAGGGCACAACTGTCTGCAACCCGCCCGCGCCCGAAGCCCAGGGCACCAAGGAGATCGGACCCTACAAGCTGATTGCCCACAAGCGCGACGATCCCAGCGTGTTCCGGGTCAACCTGCAAACCGGCGCGATGAGCATTTGCTACCCGCAGACAGAGAACAACCAGACGCGCGTCTGGTGCACCAATTACGCAAAGTGACCAAGGCAGGGCGTTGACGGGAACAGCTTTGGCAACAACGGAGGAACCAGATGCGTTTTCATTTTTATGCGCCAGGCAGCCTTGCCGCAGTTGCGCTGATTCTTGTCGTCGGCAACTCCGGCAACGCCGCACCGCTGGCTGCCGCGCCATCAGCCGGATTTTTTGCGGCTCCGGCAATCATTCTTGCGGGCAACGGTGTTACAGCGGCTCGCGCCTTGCGCCGCAGCAAACATAAGTGGACGCAGCGCGAGCAGCGCAAGGGCTATTGGCAGGAATGCGGCTATGATGGCTACTGCACAACAATCTACAACTGACAGCGCCAGCCGCCTCACAGCTCAATCCGCATCCCGTCAAACGCTACGTCCACGCCCGCTGGAACGTCCGCGCTGAGCCTTGTGTGATCAAGGTCCGTGTGCAGATTGGTCAATATAGCGCGCCTTGGGCGCATGCGCCGGATCCACTCCAGCGCCTCGGCAACCGAAAAATGGCTGGGATGCGGCGTGTAGCGCAGCGCGTCAATGATCCAGACATCCAGGTTCTGCAGCTGGGGCAGGCTGGTGTCTGGAATGGCGATCACATCGGGCAGATAGGCAAGGGTGCCAAAGCGCAGGCCCAGTGCGTCAATCTCGCCGTGGCTGACGGCAAAAGGCGTAAACCCGATTGCTCCGCCCTGCCCCTCGATTGTGCAGGGCTCCAGCGGCGTCAGTCGCCTGTCATTGAGCAGGGCGGGGTAATTGCTGCCTTGCGGCGTCTCGAAAATATAGCCGAACGCCCCGCGCACAGTCCGCGAGGTGGCAGCGTCCATATGCACGTCAATGCGCTTGCGATGATGAATGACCAGCGCGCGCGCATCGTCAATCCCGTGCACATGGTCGGCATGCGGATGGGTCAGGACAATCGCGTCAAGATGGTCAACCTGCGCCTCCAGCAGCTGCTCGCGCATGTCAGGCGACATATCCACCAGCACGCGGGTTATTCCGGCTGCGCCCTTGCGCTCGACCAGCAGCGAGCAGCGGCGGCGGCGGTTCCTGGGGTTGGACGGGTCGCAGGCCCCCCAGCCCTGCCCTACGCGCGGCACCCCGCCGGACGAGCCGCAGCCGAGGATGGTGAAGGTCAGGCTCATGGGCGCGCCTTCAGCGGCGGCATTTTGGCAAACAGACGCAGGACATTGGCGGTGGTTGCCGCGGCCAGCGCCTCAGGACTGATTCCCTTGACCTGTGCCAGCACGCCCGCTGTCGCCGCCACAAAGGCCGGTTCATTGCGCCGGCCCCGATGGGGCACGGGCGCCAGAAACGGCGCGTCGGTTTCCACCAGCAGCCGGTCCAGCGGCACGTCGCGCGCGATGGCGCGCAGCTCGTTCGAGGTCTTGAAGGTCAGGACACCGGAAAACGACACATAGAAGCCGAGTTCGAGGCCTGTCATCGCCAGCTCGCGCGATGAGGTGAAGCAGTGCAGGACAGCTTTGAAGGCTCCCTGCCCCATTTCATCCCGCACTATCGCCGCGACATCCGCATCAGCGTCGCGCGCGTGGATCACCAGCGGCAAGCCGGTTTCACGCGCTGCCGCAATATGGGTGCGGAAGACGCGGGCCGCCACGTCGCGCGGGCTCTTGTCATAGTGGTAGTCAAGGCCCGCCTCGCCAATGCCAACGCATTTGGGATGGGCCGACAGCTCCACCAGCCGGGCGACACTGGTGTCCGGCTCCTCATGGGCCTGGTGCGGATGCGTCCCGATGGTAAAAAACACATCGTCAAACCGCTCGGCGAGACTGCGGTAGACATGGGCGTCAGCGACCCGGGTCGAAATCGTGATCAGCCGGTGCACCCCGGCAGCCCGCGCACGCGCCACGACAGCATCAATCTCCGGAGCAAAATCGGGAAAATCGAGGTGGCAGTGGCTGTCTATCAGCATCAGGTCCTATTCCAGTCCGGCAATGGCCGCGCGTGTCGCCGGGTTTAGCTCGCCGTTGACCGGCCCGTCGTAGATCCCACGCCGCCTGAGCAGTTTTTGCGCCTCTTTGACCGTCTGCCCATCGATCCAGCTGGGGTGAAGCTGAATAACCGGTGTGTCAAAATACTGGTTATGGCACTCAACCGCTCTCAAATGCCGGTCGGCAGCCTCCACCTTGTCAGCCGGCCCGCCGATACCCCGCATAAGCATCATGGCGAGATGGTTGGCAATATCGCCGTGGCAATATTCGCGCGTGCTTTCGCAGAGCCGGCGCGCCGCATCTGGATCGCGCGGGCCGCCAATGCCAAGCTCATACATGCGCGCGTACTGGAAGCGTGCATCAATTGAGCCAAGGCTGGACGCCTCTTTGAAAACCGCCCGCGCCCCGACGGGATCAGCAGGACCGCCCTTGCCGGCAAGGATGAGCCGTCCCAGATACCACAGGGCAGTCCTTTCGCCGGAGCGGCGGTAGGCGTGACGTGCGCCGGCGTAATCCTGGGGACCGCCAATGCCAGCCTCCATCATCCGGCCAAGCTGCCTGCCCGCGTCTTTGTCGCCCAGGGTTGCTGCGAGCGCCAGCATGCCGCGCGCCTTGCCCGCATCGGCGGTGTCGGACGCGGCGGGCAACACATAGGTTCCCGCGTTGGTGAGTCCGCCAATTTCGTCCGCGCGGTAAATCTTCAACGCGCTTTCGCGTATCGAGGCACCCGCCTGCGACTGCGCCAGCGCAGGCGCGGCAGCTGTGCCAGCCAACACGCCTGCGGCAACAATGGCGGCGAGAACAGTGCGCAAAATCCTCAACATGCTATCAGCTCCGGCGGGTTCAGCTCCCCTCGCTCTCAGCCTTGATTTCGACGTAGCGCGGAAACACCGGTGAGGGCGCGGGAAGCGCCGCGCCCGCTTTAAGCCGGTACCCTGCCCCCAGATGTGCGAAATCGCGCTGCGCCGGGTCAACCGCCAGCGCGTCGAGCATCGCGCCCATGGCCTGTGGCATCACCGGCTGCACGAGGATTGCAATCGTGCGCAGCACCTCGGCCGTCACATAGAGGATCGACCCCATGCGGGGCAGGTCAGCTTTCTTTTTCCAGGGTTCCTCACTGGCAAAATAGCGGTTGGCTTCCGCCACGACGCGCCAGATGTCGGCCAGCATCGTGTGCAGCTGGAAATCCATCATTGCCGCCCGGGCCTTTTCCAGCAGGCCGTCGACGTCGGCCAGAATCGCGCGGTCAGCCGGGGTCAAGGCACCCGGCGCGGGCAGCAGGGCGGCGAAGTTCTTGTTGATCATTGACAGCGAGCGTTGCGCCAGGTTGCCGAGATCATTGGCAAGATCGGCGTTGACGCGTGCGACGATCGCCTCATGCGAATAATTGCCGTCCTGCCCAAACGGCACCTCGCGCAGGAAAAAATAGCGCATCTGGTCGACGCCGTAATGGGCTGCCAGTGTGAACGGGTCGATGACATTTCCAACCGACTTCGACATTTTCTCGCCGCGGTTGAACAGGAAGCCGTGCACGACGATCTGGCGGGGCACCGGCAGACCGGCTGACATAAGAAAGGCCGGCCAATAGATGGCGTGAAACCGCGTGATGTCCTTGCCGATGACATGCGCGTCCGTCGGCCAGTAGCGGGCTCGGGGCGCGTGCGGGTCGGGAAAACCGGTAGCGGAAAGGTAATTGGTGAGGGCGTCCACCCAGACATACATGACGTGCTTCGGGTCGCCCGGAACCGGGATGCCCCAGTTAAAGGTGGTCCGCGAAATCGACAGGTCAGACAGGCCGCGTTTGACGAAAGCGGTGATCTCGTTGCGGTATTTTTCCGGCGTCACAAACTCGGGATGCTTTTCGTAATGCTTTAACAGCGCATCGGAATAGGCTGACAGCCTGAAGAAATAGCTTTCCTCCTCGACCCATTCCACCGGCGCGCCGGAGGGCGCGAATTTCCGCCCGTCCGGCCCCGCCGTCAGCTCGCCCTCATCAAAATAGGCTTCGTCCCGCACCGAGTAGAAGCCGGAATATTTCGACAGGTAGATGTCGCCCCTCGCAGCCATGCGCCGCCACAATTCCTGCGTGCTCTCGCGGTGGCGCGCTTCCGTCGTGCGCAGAATATCGTCAGCGCGGGCGTTCAGCGCCTCACCCATGCGCTCAAACTGCGCCGCGATGCCGTCCACAAAGGCCTGCGGCTCAAGGCCCAGCTTTGCCGAGGTTTGCTGCACCTTTTGGCCATGCTCGTCCATGCCGGTCACAAACAGCACGTCATGGCCGTCGAGCCGCTTGAAGCGCTGGATGGCGTCGCAGGCAATGCGCTCATAGGCGTGGCCGATATGGGGCGCGCCATTGGCATAGGGGATAGCCGTGGTCAGATAAAATTGCGGGCGCGTGGCCATGGGATCAACTATTCCGTCAAAGTGGGGCCACCGCTGCGCGTCAGCTGGTGCGCTGCGCCCGGCGCGCCGCCTCCGCAAGATCGGCGAAAGTCAGCAAAATCAGGGGTTTCTTGTCAAGATTATAGGCCTCGGACTCGCGTGCCTCGTGGCGCAGCTTTTCCCATACCTCGGCAAATGGCGCAAGGCGGGCGGCGCTTTTGCCTGCGGCTGTCGCCTGCACATGCAGCCATTCAAGCGTTGTCTCGACAAAGCGGTCAAAGGCGGCCGATGCCGTGCGTGGCGCAACTTCGTCCGCCAGCCGGTGCACCGCCTCCCAGTCCAGCCGGGGCAAACCGTCCAGAACACGCCAGAGGCCATCAAGCGCCGGCCCGCTGCGCTGGGAGAGCCGCTGCAAGGCAAGCCGCACTGATCCGCCGCTACTACTGGCAGCCTGCTGAATATCGCTTTCCGCGCGATCTTGCATCCCCTGCCCTGCGGCCTTGACCGCCAGCAGCATGTCCGCCTCGCCCAGCGGCATCAGGCTCAGCTTGCGGCAGCGCGAGCGGATCGTTGGCAGGACCGCCGCCGGCCGGTGCGCGACAATGAGGAACAGCGAGCGGGCGGGCGGCTCCTCAATAATCTTCAGCAGGGCGTTGCCACTCTGGGCATTCAGGTCTTCAGCACAATCGACAATGCAGATGCGGTAGCCGCCCTCCCCTGACGAACGCTGGAACACATGGGTAGCGGCGCGCGCATGATCGGCTTTGATTTCAGTAAAATGCTTCTTCTTTTCGCTGTCCCACTCGCGCCGCAGCAGAGAAATATCGCTATGGGCCAGCCCCAGAATGCGTTTTACGGCTGGATGGTCCATCGGCGCAGACAGATCGCGGACGGCAAGGACGCCCGGTGCGTCGGGATCGGGGTTGGCCGCCAGAAAACGCGCCAGGCGCCAGGCCAGCGTCGCCTTGCCGATGCCCTCGCGCCCGCCAATCAGGATCGCCTGGGGCAGCCTGCCCGCCCGGTACAGCCCCAGCAATCCGGCTTCAGCCGCGCCATGCCCAAACAACACCGGCGTGGTGCGCGGATGGGCAAATCCCTCCAGCCGGTCACTTTCGGCGGGTGCCTCAGCATTTGCGGTTTTGCCGGAAGGCCGCTTCATCCGTTGCGGACCTGGGGCTGCGCCATGCGGCGGCCGCGGTGGGGTGCCGTACCGGCCGAAAACAGCCGCACCTTGACCGTCGACCAGACGCGTTCAGCGACAGCTTCCGGCGACAGTGTCGCGTCGATCACCGCGCAGCGGACCGGCTCGCGCGCCGCAATGTCAAGAAACCGGTTGCGGACCAAACGGTGAAACGCCAGCGATTCCTGCTCAAAACGGTCAGGCGCCGAGCCTGCTCCCGCCCGATCTGCGGCGCGGCGCAAACCCTGTTCAGGCGCAATATCGAGAATGAGGGTAAGGTCCGGCCGTGTCTGGCCGACAGCGACGCGTTCCAGCGCGTCGATAAATCCGGTCTCAACTTCGTCACGCGCGCCCTGGTAGGCACGCGTCGAATCGGCAAAGCGGTCACAGATGACCCAGATGCCCGCGGCCAGAGCCGGGCGGATGGTGTTG
This sequence comes from Hyphomicrobiales bacterium, assembly GCA_031367295.1. Lineage (GTDB taxonomy): Bacteria > Pseudomonadota > Alphaproteobacteria > Rhizobiales > Beijerinckiaceae > JANLPP01. Next base: position 13,208 of record JANLPP010000446.1, read on the forward strand.
TCGAGATGATCGATGCGGGCGGCGCTGAACATCATCGCCTCAGCGCTTTGTCCAAAAGGTTTTACCGCCCCCGACAGCAGCAGGCGGCGGATCTCCTCGGCTTTGGGCGAGCCGCCCGGCTCGCGGGTCAGCAGGGCCTCAATGCCAGCGCTGGCCAGCGCGTCTTTCAGGCGGCGGCACTGCGTCGACTTGCCCGCACCCTCACCGCCCTCAAAACTGATGAAGCGCCCCTGTCCTGCGCCGCCCTGCATGATGATCCTGTCAGCTTTTCGTAAAGGATTTGCGGATCAGGCCATAGCCGAGTTCGAGCGCGGCGTCCAAGGCGCGGTGCCACAGCGGCCCGGTTTCCACCGCTGTCTGGGTTTTGAGCGGAATGTCGAGTGCCTGCACCGTCCCACGCGTGATTTTCAGCCGCGCGACCTCTTTGCCTTCCTCAACTGGCGCAACCAGCGGCCCCTGATAGACAATTTTGGCCGTCAGCCGTTCGGTGGACCCACGCGGAATAAGCACCTTGACTTGTCCGTTGGCAATCAACGGCGTCTCAAAACTCGCCCCGCCATAGACTTTTGCAGAACCCACCACGTCTCCGGCATTAAACAGAATTTTTGCCTCGAAGGAGCGCAGGCCCCACTGGATTAGTTTGCGCGCCTCGTCCTTGCGGTCATTGGCGGTTTTCATGCCGTTGACCACGACAATGACCCTTTGTCCGCCCTGGATGGCCGAGCCGACAAGGCCAAAGCCGCTTTCCTCGATATTCCCGGTTTTCAGCCCGTCCGCGCCAATATCCATAGTCAAAAGCGGATTCCGGTTCTGCTGGCGCACCTTGTTCCAGTTGAATTCGCGCTCACCGAAAAATTTGTAATAGTCCGGGTAGGTCTGGATGATGTGGGCGGCAAGTATTGCCATTTCCCGTGCCGTTACGCGCTGCCCGGGATCACCGCGGCCCCACGGATTGGTGAAGGTTGAGCGCGTCATGCCGATGTCGCGCGCGCGCTTGGTCATCACAGCGGCAAAGGCGTCCTCGGAACCGGCGAAACCTTCGGCAAGCGCGATGGCCGCGTCATTGCCCGAATCGATGATCAGGCCCCGCAGCAGGTCCTCAATCCGCACCTTGGAGTTGACCAGCGCAAACATGGTTGAGCCGCCGGCAGCGCTGCCGCCCTTGCGCCAGGCGTTTTCGGAGATGATGAACTCATCGTCAAGTTTCAGGCGCTTCTCGGCAAGCGCGCTGAAAATCACCTCCGCCGTCATTATTTTGGCCGTCGAGGCGGGGGCCATCAGATCATCGGCCGCTTTTTCAAACAGCACGGTGCGAGTGTCATAATCCATAACCAAGGCGAATGGCGCCGAGGTCTGGAAAGCCTGCGCGCCACCCTGCGGTTGCGGGGCCTGTGCAAAAGCCGCCGACGACATACCGGCAGGCACAACAAGGCTGGCAGCAACCAGCGGGATGCGGCACATGGCAGTCAAACGGGCTGTGCCGGACACTTGGACCTCGAATACCCTTGAAGGCGGCAGATGCGTATCGCGCGGTTTACATGAAGCTGCGGGATTGCACCATTTTTGCGGCGTTAAGGGTTAACTGGCGCGCAAGGACATATCATCCAACCGGCGCAATCATGCTGTCCCGGCCAGCCTGCCATGCAGATGTCCGCATTCGCCGGAGCCTAACGCATCACGCGCAGGCCGCCAATATCCAGGTCCTTGATTTTCTTGCGCAGAGTATTGCGGTTAAGGCCGAGGATTTCAGCCGCTTTGATCTGGTTGCCGCGCGTGGCGGCAAGACTGGCTGCGATCAGCGGCAGCTCAAGTTCGCGCAGAACCCGATGATACAGGCCGGGCGGCGGCAGCTCATTGCCAAACGAGCGGAACAGAGCAGCCATATGCCGTTCAACCGACAGGCTCAGTGTATCATCGCTGGAAGGCTGTGTTCCGGCGGCGGCCTGCGGACTGGCGCCAGCATCAATTATGCTGCGAATGTCGTCAGGCAGCCCCCGGTCTGTGCCCAGCTCGGCCTCAACCAGGGCCTCGCCAATGGTTTCCTGCGGGTATAGCGCGGCGAGGCGGCGGGTCAGGTTTTCAAGTTCGCGGATATTGCCCGGCCAGCGGTAGGCTTTAAGGCGTTCCAGCGCGGCAGTGTCGAGATGCTTTTGCGGTAGTCCTTCGGCAACTGCCCGCTGGAAGAAATGCCGGGCGAGATCGCCAATATCCTCGGTGCGCTCACGCAACGGTGGAAGACGCAATGGCACCACATTGAGCCGAAAAAACAAATCCTCCCGAAACAGGCCCTGCCGGATGCCGATCCGCAAGTCCTTGTTGGTGGCCGCCACGATACGGACATTGGTTTTGATCGAAGTGCGCCCGCCGACGGTCGAGTATTCGCCTTGCTGGAGAACCCGCAACAGGCGGGTTTGGGCCTCCATGGGCATGTCGCCGATCTCGTCGAGAAACAGCGTGCCGCCCTCGGCCTGCTCAAATCGCCCTGAGGCACGCGCGTTTGCGCCCGTAAAAGATCCTTTTTCATGGCCGAAAAGATCACTCTCGATAAGCTCGCGCGGAATGGCGGCCATATTGATGGCGACAAACGGGCCTTTGCGGCGCTTGCCGTAATCATGCAGCGCGCGGGCCACCAGCTCCTTGCCGGTGCCCGATTCGCCAGTGATCATGATGGTCAGCTCGGTCTGCATCAGCCGCGCCAGCGCCCGGTAGATTTCCTGCATCGCCGGGGAGCGCCCGACCAGCGGCATTTTTTCCGCGTCAATCTCCGGTGCGGCAGCCGGCTTCGCCCGGGGTTCCGCCAGGGCCCGGCCTGCCATGGCCACCAGCTCCTTCAGGTCGAAGGGTTTGGGCAGGTAGTCATAAGCTCCGCGTTCCGACGCCTTGATCGCGGTCATGAAGGTGTTTTGCGCGCTCATGACGATAATCGGCAGATTTGGCCGCAGCTTCTTGACCCTCGGCAGCAGGTCAAAGGCGTTCTCATCCGGCATGACTACGTCGGTGATGACGAGGTCGCCCTCCCCCGCCTGCACCAGCCGCCATAATCCGGCGGCGGTCCCTGTGGCGCTGACCTCAAATCCGGCGCGGTTCAGGGCTTGCGTGAGAACGGTGCGGATCGCGGCATCGTCGTCAGCGACCAGAATGCGGCCTGCTGTCATGATTTAGGTCTCCTGTCGCGCGTTTCGGCCATCATCCGCAGAATGCATCGGCATAAGGACGCGAAACAGGGTGCGGCGCGGCTGCGCCTCACATTCAACGATGCCGCCATGGTCGCCGATGATCTTGGCTACCAGTGCAAGACCAAGGCCAGTGCCGCTGGCCTTGGTGGTGATAAAGGGATCGAACAGCAAAGGCAGCAAATCAGCGGACACGCCCCCGCCATTGTCGCGCACGCCGATTTCAAGCGGCAGGCTGACCGGTTTTGATGCTGGCCCGGTTCTTATCCGCACGCCGGGGCGGTAGGCGGTGGACAGCACAATCTCGCCATCACGGGCGTCGGGGCCAATGGCCTCAGCAGCATTCTTGACCAGATTGAGAAACACCTGAACCAGCTGTCCCATCTCGCCACAAACCGATGGCAATGAAGGATCATACACCTCTACTATATTGATATGATGGGCAAATCCGGCTTTGGCCGCACGCTTGACCTGGCTCAGAACCGTATGAATGTTGATGCTGTCATGGGCAGTCGGACGGTCGTCAGCAAACACTGCAAAACGGTCGACAATCCTGACGATGCGGTCGGTTTCCCCACAAATCAGCTGCGTCAATGGCCTGTCTTCATCGCTGACCGAGGATTCCAGCAGTTGCGCCGCGCCCCTGATGCCCGCAAGCGGGTTCTTGATCTCATGCGCCAGCATGGATGCCATGGCGGAAATTGAGCGGGCTGCCCCGCGATGATGCAGCTGCCTGTCCATTTTTTCGGCAATTGAGCGTTCTTGCAGCATAACCAGCACTACGCCGGGCTGATCCGGCAGGGGGGTCGCAAAAATATCGGCAAGTTTGCCGTCGCCGGTGCGCTGCGTCCCGGCCTCGATGCGGTACTCGTTGACCGCAGTGCCGCTGCGCTGCACCTGCGCCACAAGGTCAAGCAACGGCGCGCCCATCGGCAGCAGAACTTTCAGCGTGCGGCGGCGCAGGGCGGCCAGACTGAGATCGAAAAACATCTCCGCGGCGCTGTTGGCCTCAAGGATGGCACCATCCGCCCCGATGGTGAGCACCGGATGCGGCAGGGCGTTGATGAGGCGGAAGGGGTCAGCCGCCTGCGGCCGCGTTGATGCCTGGGTCATGCCGCAGCCTGTGAAATCGCGGTGACAGGAGCCGACTCCTGCGCCCAAGACCCAAAAACCTCGTTCAAAAGGCAAAAAACCTCCGCTGGTGCGCTGCTGGTGACCAGACGCAGCCGCAGCGCCTCGTCCGCACCCGCATGCTGGGCATAGGCGGACAGGTGCTTGCGCGCGTGCCGCAGGCCCTTGGCCTCGCCCATGGTCACCAGCAGGCTTTCGAGATGTTCGCAGGCTGCATCGCGGCGCGCGTGGGGCGGGGGGACGCAGCCCTGTTCGCCGGTATCCAGCCCCTGCGCGATTGCGCCCACCAGCCAGGGGCGGCCAATTGCGGCGCGGCCGATCATCACGGCGTCAGCGCCCGAGACCGCCAGCATCGCGCGGGCATCGGCGAGGGTTTCGCAGTCGCCGTTGACCACCAGCGGGATTGAAATCGCGTCCTTCACAAGACGCACCGCCGCCCAGTCGGCCTTGCCGGTGTAAAACTGGCAGCGGGTGCGGCCATGGACAGTTACCATACGTACGCCGGCCGCCTGCGCCCGCCGCGCCAGCTCCGGCGCGTTGCGGTTGGCGTCATCCCAGCCAAGGCGCATTTTGAGCGTGACAGGTATTTTGACTGCATTCACTGTTGCCTCAATCAGTTGCAGCGCATTATCAAGGTCCCGCATCAGGGCGGATCCTGCATAGCCGCCGGTGACGCGCTTGGCCGGGCAGCCCATGTTGATGTCAACAATTGCCGCGCCGGAGGCCTCTGCCAGCCGCGCCGCCTCGCCCATCCAGCGCGGCTCACAGCCGGCGATCTGCACGACATGCGGGTCCACGCCCGCCCCTTCGGCGCGCAGGCGCGATTCCTGCCCGCCGCGCACATAGTCATCGCTGGCCACCATTTCCGAAACCACAAGCGACGCGCCAAAGCGGCGAGCCACGCGACGCATGCCGATGTCGGTGATGCCAGACATAGGGGCAAGAAAAGCCCGGCCCGCCAGCGCTATGGGGCCGATGCAGAGGGGCTGATTGCCTGATTTTTGTGCAGTGTCGAACATGCCGCAATTATAGACAGGATTTGGTGCGCTGCAATACGAGGATTTTTCAGAAAGTGGCGTTTGCCGGCAGCTGGAGCCTAGTTTGTGGCCAATGCTTTGGATTTAATGGTAATATTCAGTTCCGTTCCGGTTGCACTGGCAAAACGCCGCAGCGTCTTCAATGAGGGGTTGCAGCGTCCGCCTTCAAGGGGTGACACAAGTTGCTGAGATGTTTCCATGCGCGCTGCCACTTCCTCCTGTGACAGCCCCGCATTGACCCGAGCATCAATGAGGGCGGATGCGAGAGAAAACTCGTCGTCCAGTGCGTCATACTCCCGGACATAGGAATGATTTTTTTGCGCCAGTCCGCAAAAATATCGTGCATGCTGCGCCGCTCCTGCTTCCTTTGAGATCCTCTGCCCGTTGCCGGGCGAGTTTCATTGCCCGCGCCGGGATTTTGTCTGATTTCTTGACAAAAACGTGCAAAATAACCGAACGCTGGCCAGTTACTGCATGTAGATTGCCCGCGCGATATTGTCCCGGCCAATCATCCGCATTTCCCACAGCTTGTCTTCCAGATGCTTGACATAGGGCGCACGAACATTGGAAAGACCACTGGATTCAATAAGATGAACAATGCGTTCGAGTCTGGCACGCAGGTTCTCGGGCAGGTCATTGATTTCCTGTTCGACTGCGGCGTTCAGCGGCTACACTTTCCACATTTCATCGCCCTCCAAACTACATTCAATATGATGTATACTGGTTGTCAAAGACCGTTCGTTGCCACGAGAGCCGCCCGATTTGACGCCGCCTCAAAAACCAGAACAATTGGAGTGGCTTGAACTTCCAAAGGCCGCTCTTGTCCCAACCGGAAACCATCGCTGTTATCCTTGTCGCCGCCGGGCGTGGCAGCCGGGCTGGCGAGGGGGTGCCCAAACAATACCGGCCCCTGCGCGGGCGGCCGCTGCTGGCGCATGCCATTGAGGCGTTTGCCGCAGTGCCGGAAGTCGGAGACATCCTGTGCGTCATTCACCCGGATGACATCGAGCTGTTTCGGGCAGCGCTGGCGTCTGTGCGGGATGCATTCCAGCAGCAGCATGCCCGATACGCATTTGGAGCCGCGACCCGCCAGCGTTCCGCCCATGCCGGCCTGCGCGCGCTGGCCAATGGCACAGCCCCTGCCCCGGATTATGTGCTCATCCATGACGCGGCACGCCCGTTCGCCTCGCCCGGCCTGATCGCCCGCGCCATTGCTGCGGCGCGCCAGCATGGTGCCGCTGTGCCGGTGCTGGCGCTGACCGACACGATCAAGCAGATTGATGGCAGCGGCACGGTGGCAGCGACCATCGACCGCAACACGCTGCGCGCGGCGCAGACGCCGCAGGCCTTCGCCTTCCCGCTGATTCTCGCCGCGCACGAGGCAGCCCTTGTGCGCGGCCAGGATGATCTGACCGACGATGCGGCCATTGCCGAGGCGGCCGGGCAGCGGGTCGCGGTTTTTTCCGGGAGTTCAGCCAACATGAAAGTCACCACACCCGGCGATTTTGCCAGGGCCGAGGCAATGCTTGCCTCCCCGCTGACGGATATCCGAACCGGCCAGGGTTTTGATGTGCATGCCTTTGCGCCGGGGGACCATGTCTGGCTCTGCGGGCTGCGCATTGCCCACACGCAGGCGCTGTGCGGCCATTCTGACGCTGATGTGGCGCTGCATGCGCTGACCGACGCGATCCTTGGCGCGCTGGCGGATGGCGACATCGGCGCGCATTTTCCGCCTTCCGACCCGCAATGGAAAGGCGCGGGCTCGGCGCTTTTTCTGAAGGACGCGGTGGCGCGCGTGGCGCGGCGCGGCGGCAGGATTGCGCATCTCGACCTGACGCTGGTTTGCGAGGCGCCAAAAATCGGCCCGCACCGCGAGGCCATGCGCGCGGCGGTTGCGGCCATCGCGGGGATCAGCGTCGGGCGGGTGGCGGTCAAGGCCACCACCAGTGAAGGGCTGGGGTTTACCGGGCGGCGCGAGGGCATTGCGGCAATGGCAATCGCGACCATCCAACTGCCGGAGGGCGGGGCGTGAGCCTGTTTGCGCCGGACCTGCTGGCCCGCGCCAGTACCGTGATTGCCGGGGCGCAGGCGCGCGGCCTGATGATCGCAACCGCCGAATCCTGCACCGGCGGTCTGCTGGCGGCCTTGCTAACAGAGGTGCCGGGTTCCTCCGCCGTGCTGGAGCGCGGTTTTGTCACCTATTCCAATGCCGCCAAAGCCCAGATGCTGGGTGTGCCCCCTGCCCTGATTGAGGCGCATGGGGCGGTGAGCCTTGAGGTTGCCCGCGCCATGGCGGAAGGCGCGCTGGCGATGAGCGCGGCGGATATCGCGGTGTCCGTCACCGGCATCGCCGGGCCGGGTGGCGGCAGCGCCGCCAAACCCGTGGGGCTGGTGCAGTTTGCCTGCGCCCGGCGCGGGGCGGCAACCCGCATGCACGAGGCGCGCTACGGCGACCCCGGCCGCAGCGCCGTGCGGCTGCTGGCGGTGGCGCAGGCGCTGGAAATGCTGGAGCAGGCGTACGTTTAGACAAAGCAATCCATTCGACAGGCTGAAGGCGACGTGCTGGCCTGCGCGCCAGCTATATCGGCCGGCTGGCTGGCCAATAGTCTACCAGTCGCCCGACGCGCCGCCGCCGCCCGACGAGCCGCCGCCGCCCGAAAAGCTGTCGGACGAACTGCTGGAGCTGGAACTGCTGGACCAGGACGAGCCGCTGCTGCTGGCGGCGGCAGCGCCTGCGGCATAGGGCGCCGTGCCGCGCATCCATTTGCCGGAGGAGCTGCGGTATTTGCCTGTACGCACCGGCGCAATCATGCCGTGCCGCCGCTTGTAGCTGCGCAGAATCAGGAACAGCACGACAAACGGGCAGGCAAAAATCAGCACCGGAATGAAGGCCAGCACGACATTGGTGAAGGTGAGCGCATGCCGGTTTGGCGCGGTCTTGTCGTGCCACTCGGCCGCGTCAGCGGTCAGCGTGGTGATGATGTCATCGACGCCGCGCGTCACGCCGCCAGCAAAATCGCCCGCCTTGAAACGCGGCACGATGGCGTTGATGATGATGATTTTGGACACAGCGTCAGTCAGCGTGCCCTCAAGCCCGTAGCCAACCTCAATGCGCACCTTGCGCTCATTGGGCGCGACGAGCAGCAGCGCACCGTTGTTTTTGGCCACCTCGCCGAGTTTCCACTCGCGGAACAGCGCATTGGCATAGGGTTCGACTGCATTGCCCTCCAGCGATTTGACCGTGGCGACCACCAGCTGAATGCCGGACTTGTCTTCCAGCGCCTTGAGTTTTGCCAGCAGCGCGGCCTGCGTGGCGGCGTCAAGAATGCCAGCCTCGTCCGTGATGCGGCCGGCATTGGCGGGGTAGGTCGCGGCCTCGGCCGGTAGAGCAAGCAGAACCAGCGACAGTGCGAGGGCGCGCAGGACTGTGAGCAAGGCAAAGCGTGCCTTGATTTTCAGCGCCCCCAACTGCGTGCGGAAGCCTGGACCAACCATGCCGACCGCCCTCAACGCAGCGCCTCAATGCCGCTCCGCCTGACCACATGCAGCAGTTTCAGCGCCGCACCGGCCGGGCGGCGCTGGCCGCGCTCCCACTGGCTGACGGTGTTCACCGCAACATTCATGTAACCCGCCAGAACCGCCTGGCTGAGGCCAGCCTTCTGGCGCACCCTGGCAATCTCGGCAGGCGACAGGGCCGCGACCTTCGGCAGCGCGTCCTTGCCGAGCATGCGCAGGGTGGTCTGCTCGAGCTCGACGTCATCTACGAGGCCGACGCGGTGCATGCCACGCGTATTTTCAACGATTTCGGCGCGGATGCGCTGTATGGTTTTCTGCTTCTCTTTAGCTTTCCGCGCTGCCGCCATAATGCACCTCCAGAATTTCATCGTCGGCGATCATCGTCTCCAAGGCCTCTACCGCCGTCTCGAGAACCCCGCTGCCGCGCCGCTTCAACTCGGCCAGTTCATCACTGCCAATATCCGCCTGCTCCGAATTTGCAAAACCCAGCAAAAACACGGCCCGCGTCCCCATCCGGTAAGCAATCACCGTCCCGTACCCGCCGCGCTTGCCTGCGCCCTGCCGCGCCACGCGCTGCTTGATCAGGCCGCCGCCGGGATCGGCATCGATGCGACCGGTCTCGGCGGCGGAAACGGCCAGGCAGAGCGCCGCGTCGCCGATACGCTCGCGCCGCTGAAAGCGTGCGAACGGTTTTGTCTTGTACACACGCTCGGCGCTTTCGGTCTCCGCTTACCATAGCTCAGTGAGTGGTAGAAGGCAAGGTCGGTGCCGAATGCTGACCGCAGTCAATGTTCGCCTCCGCCGCCATCCGCGTCGCCGCCAGAGTCGACCGGCGAATGCTGCGTAGACCAACCGCCGTCCCTGTTAGCGCTGCCCGAATAGTCAACGTTCTGCGGTGTTTCGCTATCAGAGCCGGGGTGCACGCCCAGCCTCTTTTTGCTTTTCTGGCAATTGCGCCATTTGTGCAGTCCGTAGCCCAAAATAAAAAGTGCAAGCAATACCAGCGGCAGCACGTCCAGCAGCACGAACGCCGCAGTGTTCTCGTGCAGCAGCGGACGCGTCGCGGTCTGCGCGGTCTCAGCATCTTTGGCCAAGGCGGTCACGCCGCAGCCTCCGCCCCGCCCCGCAGCCCCCGCTCCAGCTTACTCGTGTCCAGCTCGCCTTCCCACCACGAGATCACCACGGTCGCGACACCATTGCCGATGATGTTGGTCAGTGCCCGGCATTCGCTCATGAATTTGTCGATGCCGAAAATGATCGCCATGCCCGGCACCAGCGCCGGGCTGACGACCCCCAGCGTCGCCGCCAGCGTGATGAAACCGGAGCCGGCAATGCCGCTGGCACCCTTGGAGGTGAGCATGGCAACGCCCAGAATCGTCGCCTGCTGGCCCCAGTTCAGGTCAACCCCCAGCGCCTGCGCGATGAACAGCGTCGCCAGCGTCATGTAGATGTTGGTGCCATCAAGGTTGAAGGAATAGCCGGTGGGCACCACAAGGCCGACTATGGGCTTGGAACAGCCGAGTTTTTCCAGTTTTTCCATCAGCGAGGGCAGCGCCGCCTCGGAGGATGAGGCGGCGAGCACAATCAGCAGCTCGCTTTTGATATAGGCGATGAAACGGAAAATGCTGAAGCCAGCTATCGCCGCAATGGCCCCCAGCACCACCACCACAAACAGCGCCGAGGTGACATAGAAAACCCCGATGAGGAAGGCGAGGCTGCCCAGTGATTTTGCGCCATAGGTGCCGACCGTAAATGCCATGGCCCCAAAAGCCCCGAGCGGCGCGGCTTTCATGATGATGTTGATGACGCCGAAAATGACATGCGAGGCCTCGTCAACAAATGTGCGTACCGCTTTGCCCCGCTCGCCCAGCGCCATCAGCGAAAAACCGAACAGCAGCGAAAACAGCAGCACCTGCAGGATGTCGCCCTTGGCGAATGCCCCTGCCACAGTGTCGGGAATGATGTTGAGAAAAAAGTCTACGGTTTTCTGGTCGCCGGCCTGTTTGACAAAGGCGTCAAGCCTGGTCTTGTCGGCCCCCTCCACCACTTTGGCGGCAAAGCCCGCGCCCGGCTGCGCCAGATTGCCAACGAGCAGGCCGATGATCAGCGCGAAGGTGGAGACAATCTCGAAATACAGGATCGCCTTGCCGCCAACCCGCCCTACTTTGCGCGCGTCCTGCACGCCGGCAATGCCGGACACGACAGTCAGAAAAATGATCGGCGCAATCATCATCTTGATGAGTTTTATGAAGCCGTCACCCAGCGCCTTGACCCAGTCGGCAGTGGCCGCGCCGGGGTATGCAAGGCCAAAAATAATGCCGAGCACGATTGCAATCAGCACCTGAACGTAAAGCTGGGCGTACCAGGGTTTGGCGCCTGCGGGCAATGCCGGGATGACGGGGTCGGCCATGAAAACCATCCGGGCGTTGCAGGTGAGTCTTGCGCGGTTATGCGCGGCCCACTCTTGGCCAAGCCCGGTCCCCGCGCAAGCACCTGTCAAAAAAAATGCGGGCATGCCTGTTGGACATGCCCGCAATTCCTGCTCGTGATGTCGCGGCAACCCTGGTTCAGCGCCAAGCGCCGGCCGGACCGCTCGAGGTTGGCACGAGCACATATTGCCAGCTGCTGTGGCCAGTCGACTTGTCCTTGACCATGGCCCGGACGCGGTGGAACTTCTTGCCGGTGATAGCAGCCTGCGCAGACCATCCCCTGAACCCGAGGTCTGGCGCGGCAACCGGTATGGCAACCAGCGCGAAGGAGGCAACGGCCGCAGCGGCGCAAATAGACTTGAGCATCAGTGTGAGTCCTCATCAGATAAAAACTATCGCCAGCTGTCGCAGCTGCGAAGGCAGGTAGTAATATCCGGAGGATTATGTACTTTGTGTGGCTGGATCAGATACCGCCAACGGGGTCCCGGAATACTGCACCCCGACGTGTCCTCTGGACCCCGCCGCCCCCATAAGCCACCGCTCAACCACGCATCAGCTCTGCGGACGGAGAGCCCAGCGCCGACAGGTCAACAAACCCACGGCTGGCATATTCCGCCTCGGCTATAAAGCCCGCAGCGACGACAACGGCGAGCGCGGCCACGCAGCTTGCCGCGATGATTTTTGTGTCAAGCTTGCGCTTTGATTTGCAAAACAGGTCACCAAGCAGCAGCCCGGCCATCGCGCCGCCGAACAATCCCTTGCGTATCGAGGGCAGGACGTAGGATAGGATGCCCTGCGTCTCGAAGTGGTGAAAATCGAACTGCGCCATGGTCTGCGCGCCAAAAAATAACCGATCGCCGCGCCTGTCGCCGCGCCCGCCATCATCGCCAGCGCCATGAAGTAGATGCGCGCGTGGGTGCTTTCCGAGACCGAGGATTTGCCCCAAAGGGAATTTCTTGCCGCATCGGGCGGCGCGCAGGCCGCGCATGTTGGCA
>JANLPP010000022.1:0-7049 GCA_031367295.1 Hyphomicrobiales bacterium
GAGGCGCCGGCGCCCGCCCCGGTGGAAGCCGACCCCTTCACCCACCCCGATGCCCAGCGCCGCTTCCGCACCGTCGCCAATCCGGAGGAGCTTCAGCGCGCGCTGGATTACCCGTGGGACAAATGGGCGGTGTTCCTCCACCCCGCTCAGGAAACGCTGGTGGCGAGGAATTTTGGCGGCCCGGCCCGCGTCTCCGGCTCCGCCGGCACCGGCAAAACCATCGTCGCCCTGCACCGCGCCGTGCATCTGGCGCGCGCCAACCCGGCAGTGCGGGTGCTGCTGACGACATTTTCCAGTGCGCTGGCCAATGTTTTGATTCGCAAACTGGCGCAATTGACCGCTGGCGAGCCGGAGGTGGCGGGGCGGATCAAGGTTGGCACGCTGGACGAGGTTGCGCTTGAACTTTACACCGCGCAGTTCGACGCACCGGCATTCGCGTCCCCGGCCACGCTGCGCAGACTATTGGCTCAAGCAGCCAAGGCCGAGGGTGTGACCAAGCCGGAGAAATTCCTGCATGGAGAATGGACCGACGTGGTCGATGCCTGGCAAATTAGAGATTGGGACGGCTACCGCGATGTCTCCCGCCTTGGCCGCAAGACCCGCCTTGGCGGAAAGCAGCGCGAAGGGTTGTGGGCGGTGTTCCAGCGGGTGTTGTCTGAATTGGATGCCAAGGGCGAGACAACATGGGCAGGGGTATTTGGGCGGCTGACAGTGGCTCTGTCGGCAGGCGGCACAAAACCCTTTGATTTTGCCGTAGTCGATGAGGCGCAGGACCTTGGCATAGCCCAGGCCCGCTTTCTTGCCTCGCTGGCAGGCGGGCAGCCCAACGCCCTGTTTTTTGCCGGCGACCTCGGCCAGCGCATTTTCCAGCAGCCTTTCTCCTGGAAAGCGCTGGGCCTTGACGTGCGTGGCCGTTCCGCCACCCTGCGCATCAACTACCGCACTTCCCACAAAATCCGCACCCGCGCCGACCGGCTGCTGCCCGGATCGGTCTCGGATGTGGACGGCAATGCCGAGAACCGGCGCGGCACGCTCTCGATGTTTGAAGGCGTGGCACCGGATGTGCGGACATTTGCGGATGCCGCTGGCGAGGGAGCGGCGGTGGGCGAATGGATCACGGCCCTGTTATCCGAAGGCTACGCCGCGCACGAGATCGCAATCTTCGTCCGCGCTGATCCGCAATTGCCCCGAGCGGAGGCCGCAGTGGCGGCGGCAGGCGCCGATTGGCTTGTGCTGGGCGAGGCGAGCGAAGGAACACCCGGCCATGTCGCCATCAGCACTATGCACATGGCCAAAGGCCTGGAATTCCGCGCCGTCGCCGTCATGGCCTGCGACGACGAGGTGATCCCCTTGCAGGAGCGGATTGAAGCCGTGGGGGATGATGCTGATCTCGACGAGGTCTACGACACCGAGCGGCACCTGTTGTATGTCGCCTGCACCCGGCCCCGTGACCGGCTGCTGGTCACGGGTATCGCGCCGGGATCGGAGTTTTTGGCGGATTTTGGCTGATGTCAGACAGATCCAATTCTGGGTTGATCTAAAATTGCGCCTTAACAACGCGTTGTCGTCGCAGCATGGTGCCGCAATGTTGTCCAGCAAACGACCATCTGCCGGACACTCATCCCCTGTCCCGCTATGGGGGGTCACGACAAGATGAGTGCATTATAGTACGCTAACTTGGACGAACGCAGAACGCTTGGCTTTATCTCCCTGATCATGGTCATGCAGCCATTGAGGATTTCGGTGGTTGCTCCCTGACTGGTTTGAAAATGGCTGGATCGGCGGGCTCGGTCTGCCAGGAATAGGTGCCGGTGAGGTTGATGTGCTCCCAGGTCAGGGGCGAGACGTGTTTCAGCAGGGCGTGGGGGATCAGCTTGCCTTTTGACCGGAGATAATCGGCAGCGCGGGCGAGATAGACGGTGTTCCAGTAGACAATGGCGCTGACGACCAGGTTGAGACCGGAGGCACGATAGGCCTGGGCTTCGAAGGAGCGGTCGCGGATTTCGCCGCTTTCATGGAAAAACACGGCGCGCTTCAGCTTGTGCGCGGCTTCGCCCTTGTTCAGCCCGGCTTGGCAGCGCCGACGGAGCGCAGGATCGGAATAATATTCGATCATGAACAGGGTGCGCTCCAGACGCCCTATTTCGCTCAAGGCGCGTGCAAGCAGCCCAGGCTTGTGTGCGGCGGACAGTTTTTTGAGGATGACCGAGGGCGCAACCACGCCGCTATTCATGGAAGCTGCCAGATGCAATATGTCGGTCCAGTACTGCCTGATCAAATCCACATTGAGATTTTGGCCGATATGCTGGCTCAGGGCGGGGTAAGCATCCGGCGCATTGAAAGTATGGAGGCTTTTGTGTTTGAGGTTGCGCAGCCGGGGCGCGAATCTTTTACCGAGCAGGGCAAACAGGGCAAAGACATGGTCGGTTGATCCGCCAGTGCCGGCAAAATGCTCAGAAATATCGAGACTGGTTTCATGATTGAGCAGTCCGTCCAGCACATAGGGCGCTTCACTTTCGGACGGGCTGATCGGCAAGTTGCTGAAATAGCCGTATTGATCGGAAAGATGGCTGTAGAATTTGGTGCCCGGTTCGCTGCCATAATGCAGGTTGACATCGCTTCGGCCAGCAGCCCGGTCCCCTGCCCGGAAAAACTGCCCGTCGGAGGACGAGGTGATGCCTGCCCCCAAAGGCTGGCATGTGGGTGCGCCGAATTGGCATCTGTCACCGCCGCCTGGGCTGCCTTGTAGGTCTCCGGGCGGTTGTGGAACAGCTTGGCCCAGCCGATTTGCCGTTCCGTGACATTGGCGGATGCTTCGGCCAAGTTCTTTCCCTAAAGGTTGCGCTTGGCTCCCAGATTGGTGGCATCTGCCAGGACAGCGGCCAGCACAGCGCAATCATTGCGCACCAAGTCTTGGGTTCGCAGATGGATGAATTTATCGGAAAAGCTGCTCCAGCCATTCACTTCGGCCAAAAGGTCGGAGATGTGAATGCGCGGGAGATGATGGTTGAGTTCCCATTTGAGCGCCTCAGCGGCTTGGGGCACCTGGCTTTGCAAGGGTGAGACGATCAGTTCGCCTTTTTCCAGCCCGACCCCTTCGAGCTTGCCGGTGCGGGCCTGGTAGCTCTCGTCATTGATAACAACGTGGACTTCTGAATCACTGTCGCGGCAAGCCAGCGATGGAGGTGATTCGTGGCCGGGAAAGAGATCGCCGTCAAGAAATACATTGTGCGGTTGAGCGCCGAGGAGCGCGCTCGTCTTCAAGGGTTGATCAGCAAAGGCAAGCGCTCGGCGCAACTGCTGAGGAAGGCGCGCATCCTGCTGAAGGCGGACGTGTCGGAGGCCGGCGAGGGCTGGAGCGACATGAAGATTGCCGAGGCTCTGGACACGAGCGTGGGCACCATCGAGCGGACCAGGCGCCAGCTTGTCGAGGAAGGCTTCGAGGCGACGCTTGTCCGCAACCACAATCCCAACTCCGCTCGTCGACGGATTTTCGACGGCGTGGCGGAAGCCAAGCTGATCGCGCTGACCTGCGGGCCGGCGCCGGAGGGCTACGCCAGATGGACCTTGAGTCTGCTCGAAGAGAAGGTCGTCGAGCTGAACATCGTTGAGAAGGCCAGCGACAACACGATTGGGCGGGTTCTAAAAAAAACATCCTCAAGCCGCATCTCAAGCAGCAATGGGTGATTCCGCCCGACGCCAACGCGGGGTTCGTGGCCAGCATGGAGGACGTTCTGGAAGTCTATGAAAGGCCGCGCGATCGGCTGCGTCCGCTCGTGTGCCTCGACGAGACGTCGAAGCAGATGATCCGCGAGACGCGCGAGCCGATAAAAGCCGGGCCGGGACGAAACAAGCGCGAGGACTACGAATACGAGCGCAATGGAGTGGCCAATCTGTTCATGCTGTTCGCGCCGCTGGAGGGCTGGCGACACGTCGAGGTCACCGACCGTCACGCCGCCGCCGACTACGCGCAAGTTCTCAAGGATTTATCCGACGTGCATTTTCCCGGCGCCGCGAAAATCATTCTCGTGCAGGACAATCTCAGCACGCACACGACAGCCTCGCACTACGCGGCCTTCCCCGCCGCCGAGGCGCGGCGTCTCGTCAGGCGGATCGAATGGCACTACACGCCGAAACACGGAAGTTGGCTCGACATGGCCGAATCCGAACTCGGCGTTCTCGCTTCCCAGTGCCTCGACCGGCGCATTCCCGACAAGCAAGCCCTGACAAAGGAGGTCGCGGCCTGGACAGCCAACCGCAACAAACATCACGCCAAGGCAGACTGGCAGTTCACAACCGCCGACGCCCGTGTCAAATTGAAAAGGTTATACCCTTTACTTTGAATGACTCGGGCCACTAGCGCCTCTGGGCGCAAGCGAGGCTACGCAATTTTTCGGGCCGGACGCTGACGCTGGCGATGTCGTCGCCGCGCTCAGACAAAGCGGCGGCAATCCGCTTTTTCTGGCCGAACTGGCGAACGCTGGCCGACAGGGCAGTCAGCCTTTCGGGCGCGATCTTGACGCGCTGATTGCGGACCGGATTGACCGCCTTGACGCCGCCGGGCAGGACCTGATCGTTTTCGCCTCGGCGACCACGCGTGATTTCAAGCCAGAAATGCTCGGCGCCGCGATGGACCTGACGGAATCGCAGCTGATCGTGCGGCTTGACCAGCTGGAGCGGAGCGGCCTCCTCAAACCGGGCGGCGAAGGGCGATTCGATTTTACGCATGATGTGGTCCGGCAAACGACATATCGAAGGCTGTCGCAGCCACGCCGACGCCTGATTCACCACCAGTTCGCCCGTGCGCTCGACGCAGCTGCACGGGGCGATCCGACTTTGGCTGGCGAACTCGCCTATCATGCCGGCGCCGCCGGAGATCACGCGTTGGCGGTGCGGGCCTCGATCGCAGCAGCCGAGCATTGCCTGCGGTTCTTCGCCAACACAGATGCGATCGACGCGGCGGACCGGGGCCTCGGGCACCTTGCGCGGCTGCCCGTTGGCCCTGACCACGCCCATTGCCACATCGCCCTGCTCAAGGTGAAGGTTTTCGCCAGCGCCAGTCCGGGCATTCGACTAAAGTCAAAACTGTTCGACGAACTGCAACGGGCCGTCGAAGCCGCTGAGCTGATGGGTCTGCGCGATGGCGCAGCGTTGGGTTGGCACTTGATCTGCTGGTGGACTTAACATGCCAACGACCCGGTCAGCGCCCAACAGGCGATCTTGCGGGCCGAAGAAATAAGCCGCCCATTGGATCAGCTGACGCGCTGCCAGCAGCTTGCCAATACCGGGCGCTGCTTGCTTGAAGTCGAAGGCGACGTGCCGCGCGCCCGGACTTTTTTGCGCGACGCCGGTCAAATCGCCGCCGCGCTGGGTCAGAACTTCGTCGAACTTGATTGGGGACGCAGCCTTCTGGCGCGATGGGACGGCGATCTGGCGAAGGCGCAAGAGTCGATGCGCCGCGCGCTGACGCTGGCGCGGCTGCGCGAGGACCGCTGGCGGGAAATGGAATGCCTCGTCTGGATGGTCAAAATCTCCATTGAGCGCGATGAAACCGGCGCGGTTGGCGCATGTGTGACGAGATCGACGCGGTTGCGACGCGCATTGGCGACGGCGCGGCGCCGGTCGCGGACGCGCTGCGCGCCGTCGCGCGCATGCTTGGCAAAGCAAGCGGCGCTGATCCACAATTATGGCAAGCGCTTGCCGCGTTACGCGGGCTTGATGACGAGGCGCAGCTTGCCTATGTCCTCAACCAGATAGCCGCCTGCCGGCATCGCCAAGGCCTTGTTGAAGAAGCGCGCAGTGCTGCAACTGAAGCGCTTGGCGCGGCGCAGGCGGTCAAGCGCACGACGGAAATCATTGTGGCGGTCTCAATCCTCGCCTGTATTGAGGCAAGGTCCGGCGATACAAGAGGGACTGACAAAATGGCGGTCTCAAATTTGAAGTGCAACACGCGGCTTCTGGATTTCGGGTTCGAACACTTCTTTTGGCTTTTTATCTTCTGTGGACAGCAAAGGCCTGATCGCCCTGGTCAAGGACGGTTCGGCGGCGCATCGTCTGGCGCGGCGCGCCAATGCGCTGGCGCTGCTGATTCCGGCTGGAATAGCGCACGGGTCGCGGGCGCTTGCTGCTGGATGACGGCACGGTCCGCAAGTGGCATCAATTGTTCATCGAGGACGGACTTGACGGGCTGGCCAGTTTTGAGGCTGGCGGCAGCGCTTGCCAGTTTAGCGGCCAGCAACATGAAGCGCTGAAAACATGGATTTCAGCGAACCTGCCGCGCTCGGCGCGCCAGATCGGCGCGTGGATTGAGAGCCAATACGGCCTTGTCTACGAAAGCCGCTCGGGCCTGATTGCCTTGCTGCACCGGTCTGGCCTTGATTATCACAAGCCCAAGATCATCCCACGCCAGCTTGATGAAAGAAAGCAGAGTGCCTTCATCGCCTTTTGTGAAAACCTGCGCAGCAACCTGCCCGGCAACGAAGCTGTGCCGTTTGCCGACGCGGCGCATCCCACCCATGCCGCGCGGCCCGCAGGCTGCTGGGCGCCGAGCTGAGAGAAGCTTGCAATCGAGCAGACAAGCGCGCGCCAGCGCATCAAAATTCACGGCGCAGCTGACCTTGAAACCGGCCAAACCCGTATGGTTGAAGCGCTGACAGCCGCCGCCGCATCGACCATCCGCCTGCTGGAATCGGTTGAGGCGCTCTATCCGATGCTGGCGCTCATCCATGTCTTTCTCGACAATGCGCGCTATCATCATCCCCTGGACTGTGATCCGGGGGTGGCGCGTCCCGGCTGCCGCATCAATCTGCGCTTCATCCCGCGCTATTGTCCGCACCTGAACCCAATCGAGCGGCTTTGGGGCCTCATGCACAAGCACGTCACGCACAATAATTGCTATCCCACATGCCGGCAATTCGCCGACGTAACACTCGACTTCCTGCGCCAGAAAGTGCCCAAAAACTGGCCGGGCTGCCGTGATTCAGTCACTGACAATTTTCGCGTCATCTCACCCAAGGAATTTCGGGTAATGGCGGGAACCGGATATATTC
>JANLPP010000050.1:0-2478 GCA_031367295.1 Hyphomicrobiales bacterium
GCATCGGCATCGGGCTTCTGGCGGGGTTTGCCGCAGGCTGGCTGCTCAGGCGCCGCGCGAGGGCGTAAGCGGCAGGAGCCAGCGTACGGCTATGGCCAGCGCCAGCCCGCTGGCCACATCGGCGAGGTGATGCTGATGCACGAGAACGGTTGAGGCCGACATGACAGCGAGCCAAGTGTAGCATAGTGGCGCGCCAATGCCGCGCACGCCGCGCCTGCGCGGCAGCGCGTCGCAGCTGCCCAGCAACAGGAGCGCGCCAAAAGTCACATGCAGCGAGGGTGCCAGATTGTGCGGCGTGTCAATCATGTTGACCAGCGCAAAAAGCGGTGCGTGAAAGCTGTCAACCGGCGCGGCCGCAAAGCCGCGCTGCGCGGGAAAGGCAATGAAAGCCGCGCCTGCGGTCAAAATAGCCAGCGTCGACTGGCCCGACAGCCGCTCCATGCACGCAGGTGACATGAACAGCAGCGGGAGCAAAAACAGCGGGAACAGCGAGAGATAGGGCCAGATCATCCAGGCGATCAGCGGAATCTGGTTTTCCCAGTCAAAATAGAAGCTGCTGCTCCGACCCATGGCTGCCGACAGACAGGCTGCGCCAAAATAAACGGGAAAGAACACTGCATAGAACCGGATCATAAAGCCTGCAAAAGCCCGCCGCCGCGCCGCGTCAGGCCAGCCAGCGCCGGAGGCGGCGCGGTTCACGCGCGCAGGCCGGCGGGCGGCACCCTGCGGCTTGAAACCCGCATCCTGAGGCCGCCCCGCGGCTGCAGAGTGACACAGTGGAGCAGCCGGACCGGCCTGTCGTCAGCGCGCTCAAAGCGCAGCTGTCGCAGCAGAGCCGCCAGCAGGGCAATGCCCTCCTGCATGGCAAAACCCATGCCAATGCACGTACGCGGCCCTGCGCCAAAGGGCAGGAACGCAAACTTGGGAATTGTCGCCCGCGCTCCCGGCAGGAAGCGCTCCGGCGCAAACCCGTCAGGGTTTTTCCAAAGCAGTTTATGCCGGTGCAGCACCCAGGGTGCGATCAGCACGACGGTTCCCGCAGCAATGCGCAGGCTGCCAAAACTGTCAGCGCCAAGCGCGACACGACCGATCAGGGGCGCAGGCGGATATAGCCGCATCGCCTCCTCAAACACCGCTCTTGTCCACACCAGCCGCTCCAGCGCCTCAGCGCCAGGCGCGCCGCTACCCAGAACCGCGTCGATTTCGCGCTCCACTGTCCTGCGCACCGAAGGTGCCTGCGACAGCAGAAAAACCGACCATGTCAGCGCCGCAGCCACTGTGTCCGATCCTGCCCCGATCAGAGTCGAGATATTGTCCTCAATCTCACGCGCCGAGAGGCGGCGGCTGTTTTCAGCGTCACTCGCTGCCGCCAGCGCCCCCGCCACGCTCGTGTCAAAACCGCCCGGCGCGCGCGCTGACGCCGCAATAACCCTGCGGGCGCGGCAGCGGACGGATTGCGCGGCGGCGCGCCCTTGCAGCCAGCGCAAGCCTTGTGCCCACACCGGCAAGCCGAGCAGGTCTTCCACACCAACCGGGCCAGCGGCGTCCGCAAAGCGCCGCACGCTGCGCGCTATGCTTTCCGGCGCCTCTGCCAGAATGCCGGGAAACAGCGTCCGCCCAATCACGTCCGCCGTAGCGGCTGCCATGGCCTGCGGCAGGTCGATCATCCCGCCCGCCGCGCCGCCAAGCCGGAATGCGCAGGCCTCGCCCGCTGCCATCATCGCCGGCAGATAGCTGGCAACCGCCTTGGGCGAAAAGAACGGCGCGAGCGCCTTGCGCTGCAAGCGCCAGTCAGTGCCCTCGGCCGAAAACACGCTGCGGCCTGTTACGCGCAGCAGTACGCGCTGCTGCAAGTTGTCGCGAGCATAATTGGCGGCGTTGTCGGCGAGAATCCACTTAACCGCCGCAGGATCGCTGACCACAATACGCGTGCCGAGCGGCGTGCGCGAAACGACTATGGGCTCGGCAAAATGCCTGCTGCTCCACATATCGAGCGGGTTGCGCAGCACGGCACACAGCAGCCGGTGCAGCGCAAGCGGGCCGGATTTTGGCATTGGCGCAGGCGGCCGCAAGAGAATTTCTTCTGGCATAAGTTCATACAGCGAACCGCGTTCAGGGGCTTCCTGTCAAGGGTGTTGACGTGTCAAAAAGCCAAGCCCGCCCATTTGACCGCAAACCCGCAATACAGGATAGAGGCGCGATGTCCCCGCGCCACAGTGTCTCCATCCTGTTTTTCTGCAATGGTCTGATCATGGGCAGCTGGGCGCTGCAAGTGGCGCTGGCGCAAAAGCGCATGGTGGCCGATCTCGGCTGGTTTGGCCTTGCGCTGACCGGCATGGCCATTGGCCCGATCATTGCCATGCCGCTGACTGGCGCGCTGATCGGGCGCAACGGCAGCGCGGGCCTGCTGCGCCGCGTCACGCCGCTGTTTTTTGCCAGTTTCCTGCTGCCTGTGCTCGCGCCAAACCTTGCGCTGTT
>JANLPP010000069.1:0-16530 GCA_031367295.1 Hyphomicrobiales bacterium
GTGCATCAGCATCACCTCGCCGATGTGGCCAGCGGGCTGGCGCTGGCCATAGCCGTACGCTGGCTCCTGCCGCTTACGCCCTCGCGCGGCGCCTGAGCAGCCAGCCTGCGGCAAACCCCGCCAGAAGCCCGATGCCGATGCCGCCCGCGCCAAACCACAGCAGGCTTTTCTCGACCGCCGACAACACCGGATTGTCGAGAAAATTCGTTCCGCTATGCACGGCCAGCAGTTTCCACTCGCCATTTTCCTTAAGTGACACCGCCGTCCAGCGGCCGGCAAGATCAAAGGCGCGGCCGTCCGCCAGCTCATAATGCTCTTTGGTCGCGCCCTTGTTGACTGCAAACGTGCCCGTATAAATCTGGCTGAGATCATCGGCCTCCGCCGCGAAGGTCACCTGCTTCATGCGCAGGAAATCGCGCGTGTACAGGCTTTCGAAATAAGCTGTCAGCGTGTCAAAACTCGAGAAACTGTCCTGCGTCACCAGAGTCGCCATAAAGGGCTCGTGCAGCAGTTTCCGCGCCGCCGGATAATCGCGCTTGTTGACGGCTTCGGTCGCGCTCGCCTTCAGTTTGCGCAGGGCGTCATGATCGGCGGGCGTGCCGGCATTTTGGGCGAGGGCTGACCCCGCGAGCATGAGGGACAGGACACAACCAGGAAAGAGGCGCGGCATGATAGCAGTCTCCCTTTTGCAGTTTATTGTGGCACGGGCGCAGCGGCGGGCTTGGCCAGTGGCGCGGGGCCTGCGCCGGGCGGTGCTGGTCTTGAGCCAAGCCACAGGCGCAGATAGATTGGCCAGAACGAGGGGCGGGGATCGCACGCGCTGACCAGCTCCGGCAGGTAGATCCAGGGCACGCCTGGCCGCCGGTGATGGGCCAGATGCAGGTTGTAGTTGAGGAACAGCGCCTGCGTGAGCGGCCAGAACCGCAGGTTCCACGCGCCTTCCAGCACATCACGCGGGCTTTGCGCGTGGTCGGTGTATTGAACCGAGGACCAGTTGACGCCGAAGGCCCAGTAACAGGCGAGCCAAGATGTGAAGCTGAGGTCGAGGGCAACAATCAGCAGGGCCTGAAACACCAGCGAAAACAAGCCCTCGCGCCAGACGCGGCCAACCGGCTCGTCTGCTATGTCGCGCACAAACGGCTCAAATCCCCACCAGCGTGCCGGGCCGCGCTGGAACCAGGCGGCGCGGAAAGCCCATGGCCAGACCAGATAAAGCAGGCAGGCGACCGGGATGATGGACCAGTAGAAGCCAAACAGCAGGCAATAAATCCAGTAGGTCTTGAGCAGCCACGACTGATGCGGCAGATGATAATCATAAAGTTCGAGGTCAGTGCGGTTGCGGCGGTGGTGGCCAAGATGGCTGACGCGCTGCACAGAAAAAATGGTCGGGAAAAACGCCGCGAAAAGCACCCCTGCCGCCTCATTGACGCGCCGGTCTGGATGGAAGGCGCCGTGCACAGCCTCGTGATGCAGGCTGAAAACCGTGTTGTTGGCGAAGGAGAAAATCAGCGCCGCCGCAGCCATCCCCCACCATGCGTGTGCGTGGCTGGCAGCCCACAGGCAGGCCAGCGACACGCCGATTGCCGCTGCCGCAATTGCCAGGTTCCGCGCGGCGGGAATCGCAAACTGCGGCAAAGCACCTGCAAGCTCCGGCCGGAAGGCGGTCTCCCTGGCACCAGCGCTGCTCATGCCTCGCCCCGTCCGCTGCGGCGAGCCGTGTCGCGCCACTCGCCAAACGGCGCGATCCTGCGCCCGGCCGGCAGCAGCTGGCCTGCCCGCAGAATTGCGCCCGGCCCGAGCGCCGCGCCGCCGCCAAGAATTGCCTCCGCTTCCACAATCGGGGCGGCAACCAGCACAACATAGCGCCCGGCCTCATCGCGGATGACGACATGCCCGGCCAGTGCGCTCATCATGCCCAGCACCGCGCCGCGCCCGACTTTCACCAGATAGCGGTCCGTGATCAGAACGCCCGGGCTGACATAGGCGAACGGGCTGAGGCTGCCGCCCCACAGCTTGATCCAGGCCGGATAGAGACCCGGCACAAAGCGCAGGAATTCCTCCAGCATCGGCAAGCGGTTGAACAGGGTTTGCAGCTGCGTCAGAAACCACCAGACACGATAGGCGCGCATGTCCTGCGTGAGGCGGCCGTCCGGCGTGCCAAACAGCGTCAGCGTCAGGCGCGCGACGACAGGTGGCAACAGATAAATCCATGCCAGCAGAAACGCAAAGCGGCTGCCCGCCGCCTCCATGCCGCCAAGGCCGATCAGGATGCCTGACACGATATGCACAAACGGCAGGCCGTTCAGCCACAGCGAATAGGCGCCAGGTTTTTCCGGAGTCTGCAAAGCCTCAGCGCCGGTCATAGCCAGCCATCCGTGTGCCAAGACTGGCGAGTTCCTCAGTTCTGTCGAAGACGCCAAACGTCACCGGCATGATCGCGCGGTTGAACAGGCTTTGCTGAAACGCCCGGTTGTCTTTCAGCGACAGCACGGCCCTGACCATGTCGCCTTCCATCCAGCCCAGCTCCGGCATGTCGCGCACCAGCTGGCGGATGACTTTTACGCCGGAGCCGCCGCGCCTTGGCGTGGTGACGCCGCCCAGCATCGCACGGAACAGTTTTGCGTTGAGCCTGCGGCGCAGGCGCGGCACCGGCGCGATGCACAGGTCAATCAGCAGCCCGTCAATATGCAGGTGGCGCGCCTCGTCCTTCATGTGTTCGAGATGCACCGACGCAAAGGCTGCATCAAGCGGCCCCAGCGTCTCCGTCTGCGGGCGGCGCTGCATGTCGCGCGCCAGCGCCATCGACGATTCTTCCATCGCCATCAGATACCAGAGTGAAAAAGCGAGGCGGCTGGCGACAAGGCCCGCACCCCAGAACATCGCTCTGGTCCAGAGCGGCAAATGCGAAAAATGACGGTCCTTGCCAGCTGCATAAAGATCAGGGCGGCAGGCGCGGTTCAGCGCGGCGAAGGCGCCATGGTGGCGGCGTTCCTCTGTGATCATCGTGTCAATGGCGGTGAGCAGCGCGGCGTCACCGGCAACTTTCGGCAGCTGCCGCAGCGGCGTCAGCAGCCGCTCCACAAGGTCAGCCTCCAGCATCATGATATATTCGTTGATGCGCAGGCCGAACAGCTGGTTGTAGCGCAGGCGGTGCTCGCGGTGCAGGGCGGCATAGACCGGCGTATAGTAGAGCTGCGTATGGTCCTCGGGCACAAAGGGCAGGCTTGCGTCCACAGGCAGCGCCATGCCCGGCTGCATGCATTGCGCCGGGTCTGCGGCGAGGCGGTTGATGTGGTCGGGTGACAGCCAGGGTTTCATGAGGCGCGCGGCTCCAGAATGCGGCGCAGGGCAGGGCGGCAGCCGCTATGGCCGTGGCGCAGCCACGAGGCGGTGACATAGCCGGCGCTGGGCAGCAGGACCGTCGCCGCCAGCAGGCCAGCGCCAAAGATGATGGCGCTGGATGCTGACGGCTCATCCAGCAGCGCGCCTTCGGCAACGCGCAGCCCCGCGCCATAGAGCACGCCAAACAGGCCGAAAAACCACGGCACGTAATCAGCGGCAATCGCGGCAGGCCCGGCGCCGTCAGCCCAGGGCTGGTTGTAGACCTCCAGAAAACCGTGCCGGAGCGCCAGCGCGTCATAAATCCAGTTGACCGCGAGCAGCAGCGCACCAGCGAGCGCGGCTGTCGCGGCAATGCTGGCGGGCGAGGGTTGCGGGTCCGGCGCGCCCATGCAGGCCAGCGTGAGGAGGGCCGTGGCGCTGCCAAACACAAAGCCATGCTGCGGGCGAAACCGCCCAAGCTTCAGCCGCGTGTTGAATGCCCACATCTTTAGAACATTCGTGCCAAAGCCCGGCACAATATAGGCATGCAGCACAGGCACGAGCAGCGCCAGCGCGGCAAGCGGCGCATTGCCGCCGTAGTGCCGCCACCAGCCGAAAGCCGCAAGCGGCGTCAGGATGGCCGGGCCTGCATACTGGTAGAGATGGAAGAATCGCCGCATGCCTATTTATGCCCGAAATGGCCGAATACCATGCCATGTTTTTTGAATACCTCGCGCCGGAACACCGGCGTGAACTGCCAGAAGGCCGACATGCGGCGGATGGTGCGCATGTTGGTCCGCAAATCCGAAAAGCGCCACAGCAGCGAGGGAATCGTGTTGAAGGCCTTGCGCGCGTCATAGCAGACGGCGGTCAGCTGATCGGCGGTCATCTGCGCCGGCCTGAAAGCCGCGTCATTGAAGCGGTATTCCGGGTGCAGCCACCATTTGCCATCATAGAGGTGGCGGCCCTCGCGCGTCAGCCGGTCATACAAGGGCGTGTTCGGATAGGGCATGAGGATGTTGAAGGCCGCAAAAGTGAAGCGGTGCTTGAGCGCGAAATCCAGCGTGGCGCGCACGCTGTCTACCGTGTCATGGTCATAGCCGAGCGTGAATGCCGCCCAGGTTTGCAGGCCATAGTCGCGCAGCACTTTTATCTGCGTGGCATAGGCGTCAAATTTGCCGAGGTTCGGCGCTTTGCGCGCCTCGCGCACACTCTCCTTGGTGATCGATTCAAAACCCATGATATGGCCAAGGCAGCCTGAGTCGGACATAAGCTTCATGAGTTCCGGCTGCGTCGTCACATCCAGCGAAGCCTGGCTGATCCAGTTGATGCGCAGCGGAATCAGCGCGTGGCAGAGTTCCTTCAGCGCCTGGCGGTTTGAGGCGATATTGTCATCAACAAAAAACACCAGGCGGCGCTTCTGGCTGGCGATCTCGCGCACGGTCTCATCAATGGCGCGCAGATGGTGCTTGCGGTCGAAATATTTGGTCACCGCGCAAAACTCGCAGGTGAAACGGCAGCCGCGCGAAAACTGCATCAGGCTGATCGGCAGGTAGCCCTTGCCCTCATAAATGTCACGCCGCGTCAAAACGCCGGTCTGCGGCTTGCCCGGCACGCCGTTGTACAGCGGCTTCAGCGTGCCACGCCGCGCGTCTTCAATCAGCGTGGCCCAGCCGGTTTCCGCGTCGCCGGTGAACAGACTGTCGGCATGCTGCGCGCATTCATCCGGCACAAACGTCGGATGCACGCCGCCCATCACCACCGGCACGCCGCGCCGCCGGTATTCGCCCGCAATCTCATAGGCGCGGCGCGCTGTGTAGGTTTCGACCGTGATCGCCACAAGGTCCGTCGGCTGGTGATAGGGGATCGGCTCGCAGCGGTCGTCATACATAACCACATCAACGTCTGGCGGCGTCAGCGCGGCAAGCACACCAAGGTTCAGCGGCTCCATCCGCGCCTCGTCAACGTAAAGGCTGTGCTCGGGCCGCCCGATGGTTGGCTTGATCAGTGTAAGCTTCATGAAATCCCGCCCTCGGCTGCCTGCGCCGCCGTGCTGGTCAGCGCGCGCGCCTGCTTGCGCATGATTTCGCGGCGCGAAATCCAGTTGGCCGCGAGCATCAGGCCGACGCTCATCGGCCTGCGCCACAGTTTTATCCCGCGCGCGGCGCGCGCCAGAATCGAGCCCCAGGCATAGAAGGCGCGACGCGCCTGCATCGGTCCGTCGCGCAACTCGTCCGTGGTCATGCCTTTGGGCGTAAAAATCGCGTCGCCGTAGCGGAAGGCCGGATCGATCCACCAGGCGGGCCGCAGCAGCTCGCCTCTGGCCGCAAGCCGCGCGTAAAGGCCAGTGCCCGGCATCGGCGTCAGCGGGTTGAAATTGGCGATTGCCATGGACTGGTTCTGTGCAAACGCCGCCGCGCGTGCAAATGCCGCTGCGGTGTCGGCGTCATAGCCAAACACAAATGTGCCATAGATCATGATGCCGCGCGCGTGCAGGCGTTTTATGACATCTTCATAGTCGCCGGACACGCCATTCCAGTTCTTGCGCATCTGTTTCAGGCTGGCCTTGTCGAGCGACTCGAAACCGATCAGCACCAGCGCGCAGCCCGCCTGCTGCATGAGATCAAGCAGCGCGTCATCGCGCGCCACATCAATGGTGATCTGGCAGGACCAGCGCATCCTGAGCGGGACCAGCGCCTGCATAAGCTCAACAAAGCGCTCGCGTTTCCACAGCAGATTGTCATCAACGAAAAAGATCATCTGCCCGCGCGGCAGCGCCTTGAGCTCGGCGACAATATCGGCGCTGGGGCGCTGCTCGCGGTGGGTGCCGTAGAAGGCGTGAATGGAGCAGAAATCGCAGGCGAAGCGGCAGCCGCGCCCGACCTGCACAAGGGACAGTGGCGCGTATTTCTTGCCGACGTAAATGCTGCGGTCGAAGCTGAGGCGCGCCGCTGCGCCCGCCGCCTTCGCGCCCTGATAGCGCGGCTGCAATTTACCGGCGCGCGCGTCCGCAATCACCTGCTCCCACAGGCCTTCGGCATCGCCAACCACAACGGCGTCGGCATGCAGGGCAGCCTCGTCCGGCACCATTGAGGGATGGTGGCCGCCCAGTACCACCGGCACGCCACGCGCGCGGTAGACTGCGGCAATTTCATAAGCGCGGCGTGCTGTAAACGTCTCGACCGTTATCGCCACGAGGTCGGTCGGCACAGGCGCGAAAGGCTCGATGCGCTCATCAATCAGCGTGGTTGCGATATCGGCGGGCGTGCGGGCGCGCAATATGGCGAAAACCAGCGGCGTCATTGCGTCGGCGGAGTTGCCGAGGCCCAGATTGGGGCGGATGAAAGTGATGTGGCGCATGTCAGAGCAGCCCAAGGTCAGGTGCGGGAGTGCGGCTGTCGAGGGCCGCAACCGCAGCCGCATGTTCCGGCCAATGCGCGAGGAACAGGCTGGTGCGGTATTTTAGCGCGCGGCGCGCCTTCAGCAGCGGCGCATGAAAACCGCGCGCCTGTGCAAAGCCAAGCGCCGCAACGCCGAAACCGCGCCGCGCCGCAGTATCGAGCGCGGCGGTTACAAGCGCCAGAAATGTCGCCGTGTCTTCGCCGGCGACGGCGAAGTGCGACAGCGTTGCCTGATGCAGCGCGCTGCCCGGCGCGGGCAGGCCCGGCAGGCCAAGGACCGGAGCAACGAGATTTGCGAGGTGCCGCAGCCGGAAAACCCAGGGTGGATAGCGGCGGATGACTGTCTGGCGAAACGCCCGCTGGTCCCACACTGCAATGCAGCCGGCGATTGCGCCGCGCTGGCGGGCGATGAGGAAATGTCCGGGCAGCAGTCCAGCCGCGCCAAGGCCACGCAAATCCGCCGCGCTCCACATGGGCGCAAACTGGAATTGCGCGTTCTGCGCCTGCAGGAACGCCGCAAGCGCGGGCAGGTCCGCATCCGTTGCGGCCGCGATACCGTCCGCAATACGGGCGCGCTCCGGGCGCATTGCAAAGGTCAGAAAATCACCAAGTGGCGCATACAGCGGCAGGCCTCGCACGCCGGCGGTGAGCACGCGCCGCGCCACTGCGTTGTCGGCGGTTATGGAAGTCAGTGCAAAGGGCAGCTCGCCGGGGCGCTCCGCCAGTTGCCGCAGCGCCTGAAAACCGCCGCGCAGCACGCCGATCCGGCGGCGGTGGCTCTGCGCCACACGCAGCGCGCCGATATAGGGCAGGGCGCGCGCCTGACCATTGACCCAGGCCTGCCGCACAATGCGCTCGCACAGGCCTGCCGCCTGCCCGCTGCGGGTGTCGCGCGCGATAATAAAGGCGTGATTGCTGCTGCTGCCAAAGTCGCTGGCAAAGGCATCAGGCTCACGCTCCAGCGTAATCCCGAATGCGCCGCCCAGCGCATTGTCGCGCAGCAGGCGGCGCACGTCCGGTTCGTCCTCGCGCGTTGCCAGCGCGAAGGTCATTGCGCCATAAGAAAGCACCCCGCTGCTCACGCTGCGGGCAACAGCCTGCCCTGCCACGTCGGGTCCCCCAGAGGAAAATGATCGCGCACCGATACTTCGGCGCGGTGCATGATGTTGATTGGCAGAAAATTCCGCAGCATCACCGGATCGGCGCGGTTAACCTTGTCGAAAATGCGCGTCGCCATGCTGCGCCAGCCGTAGAATTTGCGGCGCGCGGCGAGGCAGCCCTTGCGGATGTCATCCGGCTCGCCAGTGTCTGGCCGGAACGGCAAATCATTGTAGCGGTAGCGCTCGTCGAGCCACCAGTTCTCGTACAATAGCCGACCCTCAGTCTTGAGCCGCGCGTAAAGCGGCGTGCCGGGAAAGGGTGTCAGGTGGTTGAAGGCGGCGATGTAGAAGCGGTGGTCGATGGCAAACGCGGCAGCCTCCGCAAATGAGTCAGCCTGCGTCTCGCCATAGCCGAAAACAAAAGTGCCATAGACGCGGATGCCGTGGCGGCGCAGGTTGGCCAGCGCCACAGGATAGCCGCCCTTCATGGTGTTGAAAGTCTTGCGCATCGCGCGCAGCACGGCGGGGTCAAGGCTCTCAAATCCGATCAGCACGCCGATACAGCCTGCGCGCCGCAGCCGCGCCAGCAGCGCCTCGTCATGGGCGGCATTGATGCTCATCTGCGTCACCCAGCGCAGGCCCAGCGGCTCCAGTGCCTCGGCGAGTTCCATCGCAAAACTGATGTCGGCGGCAAAATTATCATCGACAAAAAAGAACAGTTTTGTTCCGGCGCGCAACTCCTGGAGTTCTTTCACGATCGCGTCCACCGGGCGGTGGCGCGCGCTGCGCTTGAAGAAGGTTTGTATCGCGCAAAAATCACAGGGGAACTTGCAGCCGCGGCTGGTTTCAATCAGGCGGATCGGCAGGTAGTTTTTACCCGCAAACAGGCGGCGGTCGTAACGTATGCTGGCAAGGTCAGGCTGCGCTTCGGATCTGTAAACGCGCTGCAACCGGCCGTGGCGCGCGTCGTCAATCACCAGAGGCCAGGTATTCTCGGCCTCTCCAAGCACAACGGCCTCGGCGTAGCGCCCCACCTCATCAGGCGCGAGCGTCGCATGAAAGCCGCCCATGACAACCGGCACCTTGCGCGCGCGGAACTCCGAGGCGATCTGGTAGGCGCGTTTGGCGGTGTAGGTTTCGACCGGAATCGCCACAAGACCGGTGGGGCGGTCAAACGGTATCGCCTCCATGCGGTCATCATAAAAACTGATTTCGACATCGGGGGGCGTCAGCCCCGCCAGCGCCGCGATGGGCAAAGGCTCCATCTGCCAGGAGCGCATGTAATCGACGCCGGTCTTGCGCCCGATTGCAGGATGCACAAGCGTCAGGTGCATCAGGCCGCGTCCTGCCGCAGTTCCGGCCAGTCGCAGGTGTAGTGCGTATGCAGGTGATGCGCGTAAAACCGGTAGCCGAGATTGGCGGCCAGCGACAGCGGCATCTGTGTGCCCGCATGGCGCACGCGCGCGGCGATGGCCCTGTAGCTGTAGGCCCTGCGCCAGGCTGCCTCATGGCCGTTTTGCAGTGCCGCCACCGACAGGCGTTTGGGCTGGAACACCACATGCTGGGCGTCATACAGGTCCCAGTTGCGCGTCAGGATGCGGCCCGCGTGGTCGAGGCGCGCAAACAGCGGCGTGCCGGGAAAGGGCGTCAGGATGGCAAAGCGCGGCAGGTCAATGCGTGTCTCCAGCACAAAATCCACGGTCTCGTTAAACGTCGCCTCAGTGTCCTCGTCATTGCCGAAAACAAAACAGCCCTGAATGCTGATGCCAAGGCGATGCAGGTCACCGATCAGCTGCGCGTAAAGCGAGGGATCATTGAAACGCTTGCGGATGCTGCCAAGTCCGGCGGCCGTCATCGTCTCAAAGCCGATCAGCAGGCCGGTGCAGCCGCTGCGCGCCATCAGCTCCATCAGGTCGGGGTCGCGGCCGATCAGGCTGGTGGACAGGCCAAACCAGCGGACCTTCAGCGGGATCAGCGCGGTGAACAGCGCGCGCGCATAGGCGCGGTCGGAGATGAGGTTGAGATCGATGAACAGGATGCGCCGCGCCCCGACGCGGCGGATGTCCGCAACGACATGGTCAATCGGCTTTTGCAGCTGCTTGCGGCCCCAGGCGGTTGGCGCGACGCAGAATTCGCAGTCATGCGCGCAGGCGCGCGTCGCCTCAAACACGGCCTGGGTTATGTAATTGCCGCCGTCGAGCAGATCGCGTCGCGCAAAGGGCAGGTTTGTCAGCTGGAAGTCCGGCCCCTGATCGTAGCGCGGCTGCATGCGGCCAGCAGCAAAATCGCGCAGCAGCTGCGGCCAGCTTTCCTCGGCATAGCCGACGCAAATGGCATCGGCATGCGCCTGCGCCTCCTGCGGCAGCAGCGTCACATGCGGCCCGCCCAGCACAACCGTTTTGCCGCGCGCGCGAAAATGGTCAGCGAGTTCATAGGCGCGCCCGGCGCTGCCGGTTATGACCGTCAAGCCGATAATATCCGCATCGAGATCGGGCGAGACATCGCCCGCGCCCTCGTCGTGCAGGCTGAAATCAATATTGAGTTCGCGCGGCGCGAGGGCAGCAAGGGTCGTCAGGGTCAGCGGCTGGTAGCGCAGCGACTTTTTGAAAATGCCGCCGCGATTGCGGTAGAGCGGTCCTTTTGGAGAAACCAGGGCTACCTTCATGTTGGCTCCACGCAGGAAATCCAGTCGCCCCGTAACAAGCGGACTGCTTGCGGTGCGGCGAATCCAGGGCGCAACATGGAGTCTACCCCGCCTGTGACCAAAATCAATGCGTGAATTGTTGAGGTGAAGTTCACGACTGCGGGTCGAGAATGAGACAGACCGGCTTCAGGTCTCCCAGACGGTGGCCAGCCGCAAGGCGCGCCTGACTGCGGTGCGCCTGAAATGCCGGCCGGTGAATGGCAATGACAGGGCCAAGCTGGCCAAGGTCGCGGGCATAGGCATATTGCGGATTGGCGCGCAGCGCAGCATCCACGGCGCGCGCCAGCGCTGCATGCTCCGGTGATTCGTCATCCAGCCACAGCTCATAATGTGGCTTGTGGTTTGCCTCGGGCGCGAGCGCGGCAATGACTCCCAACGTGTTGAGCACGCTTGCGACAAAAGCTTCCTCCAGCTTCTCGCCCACCATGTCGCTGACGAGTGTGGCGCGGCCCTCGAACACCAGGCGCGGGCAACCGTCCCGCACGCTGACGCAGCGCACCCGGTCCCCCATGGCATAGCGGTAAAGTCCGCCGTGCGTTGTTATGGCGATTGTGTAGCTGGTGTTGTCTTGCAGCTCATGCGCAAGCCAGGGCTGACCGGCCGCATCGATACATTCGATGAACGTGCTGGTCAGTGCGGGCACGCAGCCCGGGCCTTCGCCCCAGGGCAAGGTGATGGCCGCCTCGGTTGCCAGCAGGCCCTTGGGTTCCATCGCCGCATGCGGGCACAGGGCCTGCAGCCTGCGGGCAAAGCCGCGTGATCCAGCCTCCGTCCAGCAGGAAATTGCGGCAAGCTGCGGCCACAGAACAGGCGTGGCAATGTGGCCTCCCGCCAGGGCGCGCGCCAGCCGCTGCCGCGCCGCCGGGCTGAGGCGCGCGGCCAGCGAATCAGCAAGGCCGGGCAGGGCTTCGATCAAATCCAAAAAGAAAGTCGGGCTCCAGACCGAGACAAAGCTGAGATCATGGCGTTCCACCAGATGGGCCAGCGTTGCGATGCGCCAGGCCCTCATGTCGCGCAGGCCGCCGACATCCGGCGGCACCGCGAGAATCGAGACAAACGCCGCCGCCAGATCATCGCCCAGATAGGCCGCGTCCGAATCGAGGCCGACCGCAATTCCGCCCGCTGTGCGGCGTGGCTGGCGCGTTGCCGGGCTGATGGCGACATAGGCGGAACCGGCGGTAATTTCAGGACGCCGTTGCGCCAGGCTGGCAAGCCACGGCAGCACGGCCGCGCGAAAGCCAGCAAGGCTGGCCAAAGTATAGGGTATCAGCTTGCGCCCTGACGCCGTGCCGCCGGTCTCCTCAAAGGCGACCACCGGATCCTGCGTCAGCACGCGGCTTTCACCCGCCGCTATTTTTTCAATGAAGGGACGAAACGCCTCGCTGGATTGAACCGGCACGGCAGCGCGATACTCCGCAAGCGAGCGGATGCTGGCGAACCCGTGCGCCCTGCCAAACAGTGTCAGCGCATTCGCCGACACAATATCGTGCAGCAGGTCCAGTTGCTGGCGCTTTGGATGACGCAGCGCTTCGGCCAGCGCCGCAACAGGCGCGCGCGCCGCCTCAAGCAATATGCGCCAGCCGTTCATGGCTGTGTTCCATGCAGATAGATCCGTCGGGCCAGCGGGCGCATGTTGTCCGGGCTGAGCGAGCACAGGCAAACCAGTTCATCGCCGCGCGCGTAACCAGGATTCATGGCCATAAAAAAGCGCACGTCGGGCCGGCGGGCTTCGCGCGGGCTGACGCTTGCCCATTCCGGCGCAAGATGGCCGGACCACGCATCGGCGCGGATGATCCCCGTGGCGTGGTCATAGCTGGTTCCGAATCGCTGCGCTGCAATCTCGCCCTTCAACGCATGCAGGCCGGCGTCTGCGGGCTTGCGCCAGTCAGGGGTAAACTCCAGCCCGAATGCGGGCAGGTAGCGGTAGGTTCTGTGGCCCTTGACGATCAGCAGCCAGTAGAGCGGCACGCCCGGGGCCTCTCTGGCGATTTCGCCAATGTGGCGTATCCAGGAGAACGCGAGGGCGGGCGAACCCCAACAGGCGCGCTCGACAATGGTGTCGCCTGAAAATACAACCCGGACCGGGCCACCGCTGAATTCGCACTGTGTCACTGCCAGTGTGGAAAAGCCGCGAAGCCGGCCGCCAGCGTCCCGCAGGATAACCAGCGCGTCCTTGCCGGACAGGTCGCTGTCAAAGCGCTCAGCCGAGGTTGCCAGATAATAGCGCTGGAAAATCGCGAACATGTCCCGGCGCAGCCTCCCGTCTGCGGCATCCACTTTCACGATTGACGATTTGAGCACGCTTGGTCCCGCTTGATGAGAATGGCAGCCGCAGAGTGATATCAGTTGCAGTCCGCTGCGTGTTACGCCCGGGCCTGCGGACCCATCCTGACTGACACGCACGTGCCCTGTGTCACCCAGGCTCAGGACCGATTAAATTTCTTGCGCGTTGATTCCTATACCCGGATTCTAATGCAATCCCGGTATATTTTACATTGGCTCGCTGAGATGCAGGTGAACGTGGCGCTTGAATTCATGGTATCAGATCAGCCTGTTGCTCGCCGGCCAATCTGGCAGTGTTGGACATCAAACCAGATTGCCGATCCTGGTTGGAGGCGCGTTCACCGGGGCCAGCGGCCTTGATCATGTCGCAAGTGCTTGGCCTAAGGCCCTCAAGGCTGAAAATTGACCATTCATGACATCGTGAACGGCTGAACGGCATCGTTATCTTGTCATTGACGCCCCAATCAGGCATATGCAGCGCATGGCTCTATGGTCTGCAATCAATCGATTTTTGTGCGCTCTGGCGGTTCTGGGGATGATCTCCGGTTCCCTGGCGGCACCCGCCCGGGCTACGTCAGCGGGCGTATCTGCGGAGATGCCGGGAGATATGCCGTGCTGCCCGGAGAAGAAACTGCCTGATTGCGGCAAATCCTGTCCGCTGGCGGTGCTTTGCCTGCCGGCCAGTCTCCCTGCCGTTCCAGCGTTGACGGGCGCGTCGGCCCGGACCACCCGCCTCGAGGCGCTGCTGCCTCAAGCTGACCTGATAGTCGCCGGGCTTGACGCATCGCCCTTGCGACGGCCTCCAAGAGTTTAGGACATCGGGCTCCCAGGCCCGTCCAGCGCCGCACGGCATACGCCTCGCGGCTCTCTGGCGTTGGACACGCTGACCCGTTGACGGGCGGCGCGTGCGCGCAAACGTCCTAAAAGTCCGGAGTACACCATGTTTCCTCACGCACATGCGCGCCCGCTTGCCGTTGCGCTGCTTTCGCTCGTTCCCGCGACCTTTATCGCGCCTGCATTGGCTGAAATCCAGGACTATGAATTCCAGCTGGTCAACGCCGCGCCCAACGTAGGCGAGGCGGTCGTCGCCGTGCAGCTTGTCAACACAAAGACCGGCAAGGCGATGTCCGACGCGGTGATCGTCGCCAAACGCATCGACATGCAGCCAGACGGGATGGCCGCGATGACAGCGCCGATTGAGCAGGTGCTGTCATCCGAACCCGGCGTCTACCTGTTCAGGACTAACCTTGTGATGGCAGGGGGCTGGCGCCTGTCGCTTGCCGCCAAGGTGCAGGGCGAGACGGGAACTGTCGAAAGCAGGCTCATTTTGAAAGCGGTCCCATGAGCTGGTTTACGAGGACTTTCATCCTCCTCGCCGCCCTCGCGGCGGCGGGAACCGGCGGCATTGTGATCGGTCGCGAACCAACGCCCGTGGTGCACTGGCTGGAGGCGCGGCTGTCTGACCGCGCGCTGGCCTGGCTGCCGCTGCGCACAAAAGCTGTGGCGCAACCGCCGAGCGGGCCAATCGCCTATTACCGCGACCCCGACGGTAAACCGTTTTATTCCGCCGAGCCAAAGACAACCGACGATGGCCGCGGCTGGACGCCGGTGCGCGCCAGTGAGGACGTGCGCTTTGACGAGCTGGAGCCAGCGCCAGCCGCAGTGGCGGCGGCGGCAGGCGGCGCGCGTAAGATTCGCTTCTACCGCAACCCCATGGGCCTGCCGGACACCTCGCCCGTCCCCAAGAAAGACTCGATGGGGATGGAGTATCTCCCCGTCTATGAGGGCGGCGATGAGGACGGGCCGGATCTGAAAATTTCGCCCGCCAAAATTCAGAAGGCGGGCGTGCGCAGCGAGGCGGTGACGAGCCGCGTCATCGCCCGCCCGGTGCGCGCGGCCGCATTCATCCAGCTCGACGAGCGGCGGGTGTCCGTCGTGTCGCTGCGGTTTGAATCCTATTTGGAGAAAGTCGCTGACGTGACCACCGGCGCGCGGGTGCGCAAAGGCGACCGGCTGATGCGCGTCTTCTCGGCTGAAGTGCTCGCGGCGGCGGCGCAATACCGCTCTGCGCTCGGGGCTGGTCCCGAGGCGGGCGATCTTCGCAGGGTTGGCGTTGAGGGCGCGCGCCGCCGCCTTGAAAACATGGGCCTGCCGCCGGAATTCATGACGGCAATCGAGAAAACGCGGGAGGTGCCAGCCGCAATCGACTGGCCCGCCCCGCGCGACGGTATTGTCATCGAGCGCGGCGCGGTTGAAGGGATGCGCGCTCCGGCTGGCGAAACCATGTTCCGCCTCGCCGACGCCTCGGTCGTCTGGGCGCTCGCCGACGTGGCGGAGCGCGACATGGGCGCGGTCAAAACCGGCGACCAGGTCCGCCTCACGCTGCGCGGCATGCCGGGCCGCGTGTTTCAGGGGCGTGTCAATCTCATCTACCCCGAGATCAACATGGCGACGCGCACAGCGCGCGTGCGCGTCGAGCTCGCCAATGCCGACGGCGCGCTGATGCCCAACATGTTTGCCGACGCTGAAATCGCAACCGGGTCGGGCGCGCCGGTGCTCGCCGTGCATGACAGCGCCGTCATCGACGGCGGGCGGCGGCGCATCGTAATCATCGACAAGGGCGAGGGCCGCTTCGAGCCGCGCGAAGTCAAAACCGGCGTGCGCGGCGACGGCTTTGTAGAACTGCGTGAAGGCGTCAGCGCAGGCGACCGCGTTGTCGTCTCGGCGAATTTCCTGATCGACGCCGAGAGCAATCTCAAAGCCGCCCTGCAGGGCCTCGACCAGCCGGAGCAGCCCAAATGATCGCGCGCCTCATCGCATGGTCGGCCCGCAACCTCATGCTGGTTCTCATCGGCGCGGTGTTCGCCATTGCGGCGGGCGTCTATGCCATCCGCACCGCGCCGCTAGATGCCATTCCCGATCTCTCCGACGTGCAGGTCATCGTCTACACCGAATATGCCGGTCAGGGGCCGCAGGTGGTCGAGGACCAGATCACCTATCCGCTGTCGACCGCCATGCTCACCGTGCCCAAATCGAAAGTGGTGCGCGGCTTCTCGTTCTTCGGCGTGTCCTTCGTTTATGTCATTTTCGATGACGGAACGGATCCCTATTGGGCGCGCTCGCGCGTGCTCGAATATCTTAACGCGGCGGCACGCAAGCTGCCGTCCGGCGTGACGCCGACGCTCGGGCCGGACGCGACCGGCGTCGGCTGGGTCTACCAATATGCGGTGCGCGCCAAGAATATGACGCTGGCCGAAACCCGCTCGCTGCAGGACTGGACCATCCGTTTCGCCGCCGCCAAGGCCGAGGGTGTCGCGGAGGTCGCCAGCGTCGGCGGTTTTGTCAAGAGCTACAATGTCATTGTCGATCCGCAGCGGTTGCGGGCGCTGGAGATTCCGCTGTCGCGCGTGCGCGACGTGGTGCGCGCCAGCAATGCCGACGTGGGCGGGCGCACTGTTGAGCTGTCGGAATTCGAATACATGGTGCGCGGGCGCGGCTATATCCGCAGCGCCAAAGACCTTGAAGACGTGGTGCTGAAAAACGCCGGCGGCACACCCGTGCTGCTGGGCGATGTGGCGCGCGTCGAACTTGGCCCGGACGAGCGGCGCGGCATCACCGAGCTTGACGGCGAGGGCGAGGTGGCCAGCGCCATCGCCTTGCAGCGCTTTGGCGCGAACGCGCTGACGGTGATCGACAATGTCAAGGCGCGCATCGCCGAGAT